>JAQXAG010000035.1 GCA_029253045.1 Fidelibacterota bacterium
ATCTTATAATGATCTAGACGAAATAACGGGAGTAGGCGCACATACTAATGCATATGTATGTGATGGTGAGATAGATGCATGTATTATTGAAAATATTCTAAGCAAAGGATTTATAGCTGATGAAGACTTGCCAGTTGATTGCGAAATTGACTCTCTTACAAAGCTTCTTAAATCGTTTAGAGTAGGCTATAGACCCCCAGCACATCATGCAATGATTGTAAAAACTAGAGAAAAGCTTCAGAATTCATCCTACTTTAATACAATCGAATCTAATCTAAATTTAAAAAAGAGTCTTGCTAGCTCTGTTCGGTGGATTATTCAGCATCGTATAGATCATTATAAGATGGTTGTTGGGTATATTCTAAGAGCACCTGATCCATATAGACATCAAACAAAAGCTAAGGGGACTGGTGGATCTCCTACACCGTCTTTTCTTCCAAAGATGTTTACAAATACTATTGATAGATTAAATGAATTAGTAGGAAATGATAATATAGGTTGGGCGGATGAATTAATTGATATCACAAACGAGCATAAAGATTCTATGAAGCAGTTTAAAAAGATTGCATTGCGAGCTGAAAAAAAAGATAATCAAAAAAATCAGTCTTTATCTTGATTAAGAACTAATTTTTATTTTCTTGATTTAAATGTTCTATAAAAAAACTAGCCATTTTATTATAAAGATGTATTCTGTTCATCCATCCATTAGCTTGATTATCCATAGAAAGAAAGTTGTTATTTGACATTCCGTGATTTGCATTTGGATACATAAACATCTCCATATGCTTCCCTTTTTCTGCATAAGCTTTTGCTAACCTTAAGCTATGTTGATGATGAACATTATCATCTGCATTGCCATGAATTTGAAGTAAAAAACCATTTGCTTTGTCAACATGAGTTAGAACAGATGCATTTTTATAGCCTTCGGGATTTTCATCTACTAGTCCCATATACCTCTCTGTCCATATAGTATCGTATAACATAGGGTCTACATTTGGTGCAATAGATATACCAGCTTTAAAGTGATCGCTTGCTAAAGTCATACACATATTGGTCAAATAACCGCCACCACTCCATCCCCATACTCCAATATTATTTCCATCCACATAAGTTAGAGTTTTTAAATGTTCAGCTGCTGCAATATGATCTATGACAAGATATTTTCCATAATCTCCATAAGCAAAATCTTTAAAGGCTTTTCCTCTACCACCTGTTCCTCTATTATCAAAAGAGAAAATGATAAATCCTTTTTGTGCAAAATATTGATGTAAAGCATGATTTCCTGCACCCCATCTATTAATTACCATTTGAGATCCAGGACCTCCATAGTTATATAGAATAACAGGGTATTGTTCCATTGGGTCAAAATTATGCGGCAATGTAATCATTGCGTTTAATCTTGATCCGTCATCAGAAAATATATTCATAAGCTTTGGATAAGTAAATCCGAAGTCGTCAAAAATTTTTCTATCAGTTTGAGCTAAAACTTTTTTAATACTTCCCGAACTATTCCTCACAACTACTTTAGGGGGAGTATCTAAGCTTGAAAATGAGTCAATAAAATAATTTGTAGTTGGAGAAAAACTACTTGAATGAGTTCCTTCTTCTTTAGTTATTTTTCTAAGCTTCGAACCATTAAATCTAACTGAGTAAACATGATTTTCCATTTCAGATTCTTTTTTGCCTGAAAAATAAATTATCTGATTTTGATCATCAATTGCACTGATTCCATTTACCTCCCAATTACCTCGTGTTACTTGATTGATAAAGCGACCATCTGATCGGCTACGATATATGTGATTAAAGCCATCTCTTTCCGATGTCCATACTATTGTACCATCTTCCATAATTGCAAAACTAAACCCTCCCCTAGCAGACCAGCTACCTAGATTTTCGGGTATAAGAAATGCGTCATTATCTATCCATGTATCACTAGTATCATTCAATATTAACGTATTTTGATTTAAATCAAGATCATGCCTGTAAAGCTTCCAATTATTCTGCTTACGATTTAAGGTTCCAATAAAAAGATTATTGGTGCCTTGTTGCCATACCATGTCTGGAGTATAATAAGCATCTTCAGGTAAGGTTCTTATATCAGAAGTTTGATTAACTATGTCCAAAAGACCAATAGAAACTTCAGGGTTATCTTCTCCAGATTTAGGGTAATAAATATATTTTATTGTTGGGTATTTAGTTTCATAATCAACTAATGGATATTTTTTTACCATAGATTGATCTTCCCGGAAGAAGGAAATATACTGACTATTAGGGCTCCATCGATACGCATCATAACTCCCAAATTCTTCCTCATAAACCCAGCCAAAATGTCCATTTAATATTGTATCACTACCATCGAATGTTAATTGTGACTCTTCTTTAGTTTCTAGAGAATAAAGATATAAATTATTATCCTCACGAACATAAGCAACATATTTACTATTTGGTGAAAATTTAACATTCCTTAATCTATCTGCGTCACTTGATACAGGATTAAGATTCTTAGTTTGAATATCATATATATGATAAGTTGCATAAGAAGAATGTCTCCATTGCTTTATTGTATTTGTTTTCAATAATAATTTTGTTTGGTCTGCACTAAAAGAATAACTGAATTGATTAATTTTTTCTTTATCAATAGAAAAAGTTTTAGTGGTATCATCCGAAGCTATATTATATTTGAAAAAATTCGTTCCTAATGAATCTTTTTTTGAGAAATAATATGCATCTTCTCCATTAACCCAATTATAACTACCTATTCCAGATGTACGAAATGTACCATCTAAAACATTACTTAATTCAATAGTTTTATCTTGAGACAAACCAAGTGTTAGTAGCAATATAGTTAATAAGAAACGCATAAAAGAATTATAATGAGTTTTTTAAACAAAATCACGCAAATACTTTATGTAAATAACTTTGCTTTCCCATCTATGCTTATATAAATTCCATGCTTATGGGTATTATTACAAATATGCGAAATCGAATGCAAGTAGTGATGTGGACTATTCTAGTCCTTTTTATTATTAGTATGGCTATTGGGGGCCTTGTAGGTGGAGCTAGTATTGGCGATATCTTTGGTCAACAAAACGGAAACCATGTTGGTTCGTTAAATGGTAAACCAATCTTGTATGAAAATTTCAATCGTTTAGTAAGTGATGAAATTACCAGAGTTCAATCCCAATCTGGACAAGATATATCTGATGAAGACAGAGAATATATTCGTGCAGTAGTTTGGGAAAGAATGATTCAAGACTTACTTATTCAAGAGCAAATTGAAGAGAATAATATTATTGTTAGTGACGAGGAAGTTCTTTACCAGCTTAAAAACAATCCACCCGCATTCTTACAAGGAAGCCCTGCTTTTCAAACTGCCGGCAATTTTGATTTAGAAAAATATTTAGATGCAATTCTTAATCCACAGGGTGATGAATGGCGTCCAATTGAACAGTTTATGCAAGAAATATACCTTCCAAACTATAAGCTTCAACAAATGGTAGTAAATAGCGCTTCTACATCAAAACAGGATGTCATAGACAGCTATAGATCTCGATTTATAGATTATAAAGTTGAGATATTACACATTACAGATAAATCCTTAGAAAATGAATTCTTCAAGAGCATGACAGAAGGTAGACCTACTGACCAAGAACTAAGTGAACTTTATGATAAAAATATTGAAGACTATCAGCAATCAGAAATGCGTTATATGAAATATGTTAAGTGGCCTATTGTTTCTAGCTCAAATGATTCATTACGTACAAGACTTGAAGCTGAAAATCTTATGTATCGTATTAATCAAGGCGAAAGCTTTGGTACTATAGCAAATATGTACACCGAAGATCCTAGTAATAATATGGGTGAAGGTGCTCCAAAAGGCGGAGAGCTTGGATGGTTCAATAAAGGTATAATGATTTCTGAATTTGATAAGGCAGCTTTTGAAGCAAAAAAAGGTGACTTAATTGGTCCTATATTAACAAATTTTGGATACCATATAATTAATATAAATGATAAAAAAACATTAGACGATGGAACTGAACAAGTTAATGCTTCGCATATCC
>JAQXAG010000047.1 GCA_029253045.1 Fidelibacterota bacterium
TAATTTAAAAATTGTAAGTTTATTATCTTGAAACATTCACATAAAATTAAAATTGCCTTAAGTGACTTACCAAAAAAAGATTGGTGGGGTTCTGGTATCGTTGCCTACGAAGACAATGACATGATGGTAGATGGAGCAAAACCTAAACAGGCTATATTAGAGAGTGAATATCATAAACTAGTAGATATGATTAAATCTGCTGGCTTAGAAACCACTATCGTTCCATTTTCAAATGTGTTAGAAAAAGAAGAGAAATTTGACTTTATTTTTATGAGAGATCATTTTTTATGCAATAGTGATAAGAAAATAGTTATGTGCAATATGCGTCTTGAGGAGCGTTTAAATGAAGGAAACTTTGTGGTCGAAACAATGGAGAAATCTGGATATATCATTAGCTATTTACCACATCAAGATTGTTTAGCAGAAGGCGGAGAATTTTTTTATTTACCTAAAGAAAATATTTTATTAGCTGGTTTATGTCGCAATAACCTTAAGGGCGCTGAATCCATGGCAGAATTAATGGGAGTCGATCAGTTGCATATCATTGAATCGAGTGGATACCATCTTGATACAGCTATTTGTCCTATATTCAATAATGAATATGATTGCATAGGTATTAACTGTGCTAAAGAAGTATTTAATAATAAAAACTATGACGTTTTAAGTCATCTGTCGAAAGTATATAATTGGGAATTACTAGATATTGAAAATCAAGATAGCAAAAAATCTTTAGTTGCAAGATCTGCTATGAATTGTTTGACTTTACCAGCCTTACTTATAGGGACAAGCCCAATTAATAATAATAAAGTTTTAGATTTTGCGAATCAGAATGATATTCAAATGCATGTTTCTAGTGTATCTCAATTCAACTTAAGCGGAGGTTCCGTACACTGCCTAACTAATGAACTATTTTAGCTATTTAAGACGGAAAATCATCATCTAATGATTCCCATAGATACAGTGTAGCAATACTTTGATATGGATGCCACTTCTTAGCTATCGATTCTATGTCATTTATGTTGTCTACGCCATATAAACTCTTAATAACATTAATGACCGCAAGATCTCCTTTAGGGAAAATGTTCAGGTCATGTTTTGAAAAAATTAGAAACATATCAATTGTCCAAGGTCCAATACCTTTTAACGAGATTAGCAAATTTCTAATTTCTTTACTATCGTTGATACAAGATAAGCTATTGATCATTTCTAAATTATTTGTATCAAATAAGTTTTCTATATAAGATTTTTTTTGATGGGACAACCCTATTTTCTTCCAATCCTTCTCTTCCCATTTAAATTCACTATTTTGTTCTTTAAAACTATGGAATTCTAAGAATCTATTATATATCGTATTGCCTGCTTTGGTTGAAATTTGTTGAAAGATAATATACTTAATTAGGTCATGTAAAAAATTATCTGATTTTCTGAAGGTTGGTATTGGGTAACTAGATATCAGTTGTTTTAGTATAGGGTCCTTAGCTGACAGAGTGTCTAGATATTCCTCTTTGATAACCATTTACGTTATTTATCTTTAAAAAATTCCCAAATCAATCGTGAAGTGTCTAAGTCGTGACCCCAATCCTTCTTGAACCATGTATGACCTTCATCCTGCATAGTATATAGAATTACTTCTTGGCTCCCATCACAATCATATGAAATAAGCTGAGTAGAATAAATCCCATCTCCATTAAAGTCTGGAACGGTAACTTCAGATTGATTTTGACAACTATTATAGTCTGCCCAAAATGAATGTACATTTTGCACATTATGGCTCCATGAATTTCCGCTATATGGTACTACTGTATCAGATGTTCCGTGAAAATGAATGATACTTTTGTCATTTGGGGGAGCGCAGTTATAATACACTGACATTGAGCCCGTAACAGAACCTATGCTATTAATTTCATCTAACTCACATGCCAGTCTATAACTCATAAATCCACCCAAAGACATTCCAGTTGAAAAAATCTTATCATCCGCAATATTATAGTTTCCTTTAAAATACTTAATCAGCGCGGAAAATAATCCCACATCATCCACTTCATTAAAGGTGGAAACTACGTTCACATTCCAGCCAGTGTTATTAGTGATATCAGTTACTCCTTGTACATAAACTACTATAAAATTTTCTTCGTCTGCAATACTATCAAATCCAGAATAATTTCTTATAGAAGGTGCTTGACCTGTATATCCATGTAGTACAAATAGTAATGGAATTGGATCATTAGTTGGATTATAATTGGGTGGAGTATGCACAATAAAGCTTCTAGTATAATTTCCATAAACAGTAGAGAAGGATGCTGTGTCATCATTATAGTTAGAAATTAGTTCTACATTCAGATCTGTTGTAGAGTCTCCATTGTTACCTCCATTATTGCCACCAGTACCACCAGTACCAGTATTAGGGTCTATCACTCCACTGGATGATATTATCTTGGAACCTGCATCCGATCCGCATCCGACAATTAATAATAAAAATAAAATTTTAGTTATGTTTTTCATTTTCTCTTATTTCTTTAAGTATAAATGTAATTGAAGATTTCAATTGATCTAATGTACCGCTATTTTCAATAATATAATCTGCATATTCTTTCTTTTGATCATCTTGCCACTGTAAGCTCATACGTTCTTTAATTGATTCTTCTGATAAATTTTCTCTAGATAAAGCACGTTCAATGCGTATCGATTCCGGACTAGTTAGTAGAATAATGTAAGCACCAGACTCATGATAATACTTAAATGAACCTCCCTCTATAATAAGGGCAGCATCAACAATAAATAAACTGTGTATATTTTCATTACTAATCTTTTTAATTCTATTTAAGAGTTCATTATTTACGGCGGGGTGCAATATAGAATTTAACTTTTTTTGGTTATTTTTATTTTTGAATACAACCTTACTCATAGATGAAGGTTCAGTACTCTGTAATTGGGGAAAGGTTTGAAGAACTTTATCTGATATTTCTTTCTTTAATAAAAGGAGTTTAGCCTCTTTATCTGCATCAAAAACATATGCATTGTGATTGTGTTGAAATATATGAGACGCAGTGCTTTTACCAGAAGCTA
>JAQXAG010000053.1 GCA_029253045.1 Fidelibacterota bacterium
CTCTAACCAACTGAGCTACTCCGCCATTGAGGGGATAAGTTATATCAGTTCAATCTAAAAGTCTAAAATTAATTTTAATATTTAAGTGTATTTTTTTAATTAAATACTTTGCTTTTTTAAGTTATTTTGTAATTTCTGTTGTTGACAAAACTTATAGGAGATAAAAAGCTCAAATGAAATATACAACTAAACAAGATTTTCTAAATCACGTAAACAATACTTTTAAATTTGAAGATGAATTTTTGCAAGCAGTTGAAGAAGTGGTAAGTTCTATTTGGGATACCGTTCAAAGTAACCCAGAATATCTAAAGTATAATATTTTAGATAGAATAGTTGTCCCAGAAAGAGCTTTTATTTTCAGAGTACCTTGGATAGACGATAATAATAATGTCCATGTTAATTTAGGTTACAGAATACAATTTAATTCCGCTATCGGTCCCTACAAGGGAGGTCTAAGGTTTCATCCTTCTGTTAATCTTGGGATATTAAAATTTTTAGCTTTTGAGCAAATATTTAAAAATAGTTTGACTGGACTAAGTATGGGTGGAGGTAAAGGTGGATCTAATTTTGACCCTAAAGGAAAAACAGATACTGAAATAATGAGATTTTGCCAATCATTTATGAGTGAACTATCTAAGCATATTGGAAGCGATACTGATGTTCCAGCTGGAGACATTGGTGTAGGGGGTCGTGAAATCGGATTCATG
The DNA here is from genome assembly GCA_029253045.1 of Fidelibacterota bacterium. GTDB lineage: Bacteria > Fidelibacterota > Marinisomatia > Marinisomatales > Marinisomataceae > Marinisoma. The sequence goes on from JAQXAG010000053.1 coordinate 708, forward strand.
TTTGGGCAGTATAAAAGATTAAAAAATGAATTCACTGGAGTATTAACCGGAAAAAATACAAAATGGGGTGGTAGCTTGATAAGACCTGAGGCAACAGGATATGGAACTGTGTATTTTGTTGATGAAATGTTAAAAACTAGGAATGAATCTCTTAAAGGAAAAATTGCTACTGTTTCTGGTTCTGGAAACGTAGCACAGTTTGCTTGTGAAAAATTAATTGAAATGGGTGCAAAACCAGTTACACTATCTGATTCGAGCGGTTTCATCTACGATAGAGATGGTATTACTCAAGAAAAGATTGATTTCGTAAAAGAGCTTAAATCTAAACGTTCTGCTAGAATTTCTGAGTATGCAGAAAAGTACAATGTAGAATATTTTGAAGGTAAGCGACCATGGTCTATTGAATGTGATATTGCTTTACCTTGTGCTACACAAAATGAACTAGATATAAAAGACGCCAAAAAGTTATTAGATAATGGTTGTTTTGTAGTAGCTGAAGGAGCTAATATGCCATCAACTAAAGATGCTGTAGAGCTTTTTATTGATAAGAAAATATTGTTTGGCCCAGGAAAAGCAGCGAACGCTGGTGGAGTCGCAGTATCAGGGATTGAAATGAGCCAAAATAGTACTAGAATGCCACTTTCAAGAGAAAAGGTAGATAGTCTCTTAAAAGAAATTATGAGGCATATCCATACAACCTGCGTTAAGTATGGATCAGAAAAAGGTGGTTTCATTAATTATGTAGATGGTGCTAATATCGGAGGATTTGTAAGAGTTGCAGATTCGATGATTGACCAGGGTATTGTTTAGATTTTTTAATATTATCTAGACAGTTATGTTACGTAAAATTACATCAATAGATTTTCAATCTAATAATAATACAAGTCAATGTGTTCTTATCAGAGTTGACTTCAATGTTCCAGTTGAAAATGATATAGTTTCTGATGACTACAGGATACTTAAATCATTGCCAACAATTCAACACTGTCTTGATGAAGGCGCTAAGATTGTTTTAATGTCTCATCGAGGAAGACCTAATGGAAAAGTTGATAATAATCTTTCTTTAATGCCCGCAGGAGAAAGGCTAGCTCAATTACTAGAAATGCCAATAAAATTTTCGCATGATTGTATATCTGAAGACGCAATAGATGTATCCAGAAATCTAAAAAGTGGAGAGATTCATTTGTTAGAAAATTTACGTTTTTATGATGAAGAAATAAGCAATGATACATTATTTGCTTCTAAATTAGCCCAACATGGTTCTATTTATTTGAATGATGCGTTTGGTACTGCTCATCGAGAGCATGCATCAAATACAGGTATCACCAAATATTTTACAACAAAGGGAATGGGATTATTAGTAGAAAAAGAAATGGCATTTCTTTCTGAAAATATTTCTGATTCAAAAGGTCCAGTATCCTTAATTATTGGAGGGGCAAAAATTGACACTAAAATTAGTGTGATTAAGCATTTTTTTGATATCGCAGACAATATTCTTATTGGCGGTGCAATGGCAAATACGTTTTTAGCTGCAAATAAGTATGATATGGGAAAATCTTTAGTTCAAAAAGATGAAATAGAGACAGCAAAAAAACTTATGTTAATGGCCTCTAAAAGTAAAACTAATATAATTCTTCCTATCGATTTTAATGGAGAGCTAAATACATTTGGAAGTGGTAAATTACATTATGCAACCATTGAAAATATTAAAAAAACGATGATTTGTGAAGATATAGGAGAGTTGAGCATAAATTTATTTACTGACATTATAGAAAAATCAAAAACTGTGTTTTGGAATGGCACTGTTGGTGTAGCAGAAAATAAAGATTTTGCTAAAGGAACAACTAAGATAATTGATACTATTGTAGATAGTGACTGTAATTCTATTGTTGGTGGAGGCGATACTGTTGCAGCTATTAGGAATTATAAAAAAGGTATAATTGAGGAGTTTTCTCATGCATCTACTGGTGGAGGATCTTGCTTAGAATTATTATCTGGAAACAAGCTTCCAGCCATAGAAATGTTAAAAAAATAATGAAAAAAATAACAATAGCAGCAAACTGGAAAATGTATTTAGATGAAGTAAGCTCAATAGATTTTATTGACAAGCTTAACGCTGAAAAGGAATTATTCATCAATAAAGATATCATACTTTTTCCATCGCATGCATGTATACGCTCAGTAAAAGATCATTTAAATATAGATTTAAAAATTGGTATGCAGGATTGTGATATTCATAATAAAGGCGCTTATACTGGATCCACATCTATTGGCTCTATAGATATACATTCATGTATTGTTGGCCATTCTGAAAGAAGAATAATATATAAAGAAAATAATGATGTTATTGCAGGTAAATTAGGCACTGTCTTATCAAGTAAGGTTGATCCTATTCTATGTATAGGTGAAACATTACAAGAAAAAAATGATAACCTTACAGAGAGCATTATTGATAGTCAGATATCTATACTTCCAAAAGATTTAAACGGTAGAAAACTGACTATTGCATATGAGCCAGTATGGGCAATCGGATCAGGAGATGTTCCTTCAAATGAATATATTCATCAAATGCTTTCTTATATAAAAAATAGATTAAAAAGTTTATATTCAGATACAGATTTAAATAATATTAAGTTATTTTATGGTGGATCTGTTGATGCTAATAATTTGCAAGACCTTATTAGTGTAGAATTGATTGACGGTTTTCTCATTGGAAGCGCTAGTGCTAACTTTGAAAAGTTTAAAGATATTGTTAAACAAATAAAATTATAAGAGGTGTTATGGTTGAATTTTTAATAGTAGTACATACATTAGTAAGTTTATTGCTCATTGGGGTAATATTAATGCAATCTGGTCAAGGTGGCTTAAATTCTATGATGGGTGGTGTTGCTAATTCCATGTTAGGATCTTCCGGAGCAAATGATTTTATTACAAAGCTGACTACATGGCTTGGAATAACATTTATCGGTCTAGCTTTAGTGATTGGTTTTCTAAGTGGAGAATCTTCATCTTCCGCTGAATCTATCATTCAAAAAGATGCTGAATCAAGAGAAGTAGAACTGGCTATTCCAAACGAGTATACATTGCCTTCTGATGATCTTCTACCAGAAGAAGCCACAAATTAAGATAGCCGAAGTGGTGGAATTGGTAGACACGCTAGCTTGAGGGGTTAGTGGAGGAAACTCTGTGTGGGTTCAAGTCCCGCCTTCGGCACAAAAATAACATTTAGTATTTTTTTAAAAGATTTATAGATTACGAGACAATTAAAAAAAATGAATACTTTAAAGGCGGAACAATGAAAAACATTATTTTTATCTTATTATTTTCAACAACTTTATTTGCTCAAACATCAGCTTCAGCACTCTATGAAGAATCTCAGAAAGCTCTTTCTTCAGGTAATTTGGAGTTAGCTGGAGAAAAAGTTAAAGCAGCTATTGATTTAGACAAAACTAATGACTCTTTTAGAAAAGAGTTTGAGCGTTTAAATGGTTTAAGAAATAAAATGATTAATGCTAATAGGTCAGTTCAAGATGGAAGATTTGATGATGCTATATCTGGATTTTCTGATGTAATAGCTAGCGTACCTAACTCAGTAGAGGCATATTATGGAACAGCTAAAGCCTATGAAGGAAAAAAGGACTTTACATCAGCTGTAAAATATTACAAACAATCACTTTCTATAGATCCAAACTATAAAAAGTCTAAGATATCAATCTCTAATGTTGCTAAAAAACTATACAATAGCGCAAATAGAGATTATAAAAATGGAAATCTTGAGTCTGCTTTGTCAAAATATGAACAAGTTTTAGGAATTAATAGTAGGCTATATCAAGCTTACTTTCAAATGGGAGTTTTGCAAAAAAAGATGGGTAATTTATCTCTAGCTATTCAGAACTATCAAAGTGCTCTAGGTATTAAAAAAACATTTGATAAGGGTTGGTATAATCTTGGTTTAGCATATAAAGAAAATGGGGATATAGAAAATGCAAAAGAATCCTTTGCAGAGACAGTTCGACTAAATAAGAAATACTATAAAGCCCATAAAAGCTTAGGTGAAATTTTTATTGATTTAGAAAAATATGATGATGCAATTACAAGTTTCAAGACCGCAATTGATATTAAACCTAGCTATGGAGCAGCATATCATGCCATGGGAATTACATATGCTAAATTAGAAGACTACAGTAGGTCTGCAGAGTCTTTAAATAAGGCGGTAGAGTTACAGCCTAAAGAGTTTTTGTCTTGGTTTCACTTAGCTGAAGCACATAACAAATTAAATGACTGCGAAGCTGCTAAAGAAGCAGCCTTAGAAACGATTGATCTTAAAAAGAACTTTGGTGGCGGTTGGTTTGAATTGGGTATTGCTGAATATTGCGGCGGTAAAGGAAATAAAAATACATCTATTAACCATTTTGAAAAAGCTAGAAATGATAGAGAATGGAGAAAGATGGCAGAGTATGAAATTGATCGTGTTAGAAATCCTGAGAAGTATGAGGGATGATTAAGGCAGTTATTTTTGATTTAGATAACACTCTTCTAGATTTTGTAAAAATGAAAAAAGAGGCTGTAATGAGTGCTATCTCCTCTATGAAAGAAGCCGGCTTAGATCTTGATATAGATACATCATATAAGGAAATAATGCAAATATATGAAGTTGATGGATGGGAAAATCAAGTTGTTTTTGATAAGTTTTTAGAAAATAAAGTTGGATTCGTCGACAATAAATATTTAGCAGCTGGAATCGTAGCTTATAGAAGAGCAAAAGAAGCTAATTTAAAAGTATATCCAAACGTTCAAAAAACACTAAATCATTTATTAAAAAATGGTATTAAGCTTGCTATAGTTTCAGATGCCCCAAGCAGAGAAGCTTGGATGAGAATTTACTATCTTAATCTTCATCACTCTTTTGATACTGTTGTTACATTTGATGATTCAGGTGAAAGAAAACCTTCTCCAAAACCATTTAAATTAGCACTTGAAAGATTGAGTTTATCAAAAGATGAAGTGTTAATGGTAGGAGATTGGCCTGAAAGAGATATGGTTGGAGCAAATAGTATTGGCATAAAAACTATTTTTGCAAAATATGGAGATGCTTTTGGAGTAAAAGATTCTGGTGCAAATTGGGACATTGAAGATATTTCTGAAGTTATTGATATCATAGACGAGATTAATAATGCTTAATCTTGGTATCGATATTGTCTCAATTAATCGTATTCAATCTATCTTAAATTCTGATAAGGAATTAAGATTTTTGAATAAAATATTTTCTGAAAAAGAAATTGCCGAGTCAGAAAATAAAGGAGACAAGTCACAGTATTTTTCCGGAAGATTTGCAGCCAAAGAAGCAGTTAAAAAGGCATTATCCTCTTACGATATTTCAGCTAGACAATCATTTAAATCTATAGAAATTTTAAATAGTAAAAGTGGAAAGCCTTATGTTTTAAGTCGATCTAATCAAGATATTAATATTTCTATATCTCATGATGGGAACTATGCTATTGCTTTTTGTGTAATAGATAAATAGTTATGGACTATTTTGAAATAGAGGGAAAAAATCAGCTTTTTGGAGATATAACTGTTAGTGGCGCTAAAAATGCCGTACTCCCTTTAATGGCAGCATCAATACTCAATGATAGACCTTTAACTATTACTAATGTACCCAAGCTATCCGATTCTATAACAATGGGTAATTTAATAAAAGAGATGGGTGGAAAAGTTAGTTTTGATCAATCTAATATTACTATTAATCCAAAAAATTTAAATACTCCTTATGCTCCATATAATCTGGTAAAAACAATGAGAGCTTCTTTTTATGTGCTTGGTCCATTGATTGCTAAATTTGGTGAAGCTAAGGTGTCTTTACCTGGTGGATGTGCTTGGGGTCCTAGGCCTGTTGATTTTCATTTAGAGGGTTTTAAAAAGTTGGGAATTGAAATCGCATTAGAAGCTGGATATGTCCATGCAAAAGCAAAAAAAATAATTGGTAATAAAATTGTATTTCCAAAAATTTCTGTTGGAGCAACTGGTAATGTTTTAATGGCAGCTGTATTAGCGGAAGGTAAAACAGAAATTCATAATGCAGCAGCAGAACCTGAAATTCAACAATTATGTTTATTATTGAATGAAATGGGAGCAAAAATTTCAGGAATTGGAACTAATATATTAACTATCCAAGGCGTAGAAAAGTTGGGTGGAGTAGATAGTATTGATGTTATACCAGATAGAATTGAAGCAGGTACTTTTCTTATAGCGGTTGCAGCAACGGGAGGAAAAGTAAAATTGAATAACGTAGAACCAAAACACATGGAGAGTGTAATAAGTTTATTACGAAAATCCAATATTGATATTTTTGAGGAAAAAGATTCAATTATTGTTACTTCAAATGGTTTAGATATTAAAGCTTGTGATATGAAAACAAACGAGTATCCTGGATTTCCAACAGACCTACAGGCTCAATGGATGATTTTAATGAGTTTAGCTTCTGGAAGTTCAACAATAAAAGAAAATATTTATTTTGACCGCTTTACGCATATTTTAGAGCTAAATAGGCTTGGATGCGACGTTCACCTTGAAGATGGTTGTGCTGCAATTAAAGGCGGTAGAAGTCTTGTAGGTGCAAATGTTATGTCAACAGATATTAGAGCGTCAGCTGCCTTAATTATTGCAGCATTATGCGCAAAAGGCTCTACTAGTATTAGTCGAGTGTATCATATTGATAGAGGGTATGATAAAATTGAAGAAAAATTAGCTAAGGTTGGAGCTAAAATAACACGTAAAAAATAACCGAATTTGGGTTGTTTTTCTATGAATTCTTTATAGATTACCAGATAAGTAATGAGAATTGTAATTATTGGTGCGGGTGAAGTTGGTTTTCATGTTGCTAAGTCTCTTAGCGAACTTGACTATGATATAACTGTAGTAGATACAAATCATAAAAAATGTCAACGAGCAAATGAACATTTAGATGTTATTGTTATAAAAGGTAATGGTTCTGATGAAAAAGTGCTCGAGCAAGCCAATGTTGCTGACGCTGACTATGTTTTTACTCTTACAGATTCAGATGAAACCAATCTTATTTCATCGATGCAAGCACATAATTTAGGTGCAAAGAAAATTATAGCTCGCCTTCGAGATTTTGACTATAGTAAAAATGGACACTCTGTCATTCCAGAAAAATTTGGAATTGATATGGTTATACATCCAGAAGCTGCTGTCGCCCAAGAAATTATTCGACTAGTTAAGCATCCCTATGCAGATAAATTTTATGAATTTGAGAATGGGAAAGCAGTATTGTTTTCAAAGAAAATCAATCATAGATCTAATCTTGTTGGGAGTACTGTAGAAGATTTTCATAAAAAAAATACAGATTTCAAGTGTTTAGTAATTGCTATTATGAGAGATGAAAAAATGACAATTCCTTCATCATCATTTAAGTTTGAACCAGATGACTATGTATTCTTTTTTACAAAATCAAAAAATTTAGACATGCTTTTAGGTTCTTTAGGAATCTCTTCTTCAAAATCCATGAGATTGATGATAGCTGGTGCAAGTAAGATTGGACGTTTAATTTCTCGACAATTAGAGGGTGAAATGTCTATAAGATTGATTGACAATGATAAAGAAAAAGCAGTTGCTGTAGCTAATGAATTGAACGATTCTATTGTTATTCATTCAGATGCAACAGATGTTGAATTTTTAAAGGGTGAGAATATCAATGAGGTTGACTCATTTATAGCAGTTACAGAAGACCAGCAACTTAATTTATTAGCTGGTATTCTTGCTAAACAACTAAAGGTGAAGCAATCTATTATACATGTTACCAATCCTGATTATGTAAAGAATATGTCCGATCTTGGAATGGGTTCAATTGTAAGTAAAAATACGGTAAGTGTTAACTCAATCGTCAAAGCAATTAGAATTGATCACAAAGATAATGTAATTCAATTATTTAGTACCTTAGATATGGAAGCTATTGAAATAGAAGCAGAAAAAAATTCCAAAGCAGTTCGCCTTCCATTAGCTAATTTAAATATGCCCCATGGAAGCATTGTAGCTCTTGTAAATCATAATGGACATTTAACGATACCAGCTGGAGATTTTCAGGTTTTACCTAATGATACGGTATTAATCTTTTGTATTCACTCAAAAGTAAATGAAGTGAATAAAATTTTTCAGTCAGAATAATGAGCTTAAGGCCTACATTTAGATTCTTATCAATACTGACAATATCTTTGTCAATATTTCTGCTTTTTCCTGCAGTTATAGATTTTATAGAAACTAAAGAAACATATTTATTTAAAATAGCGGGAATTAGTTTTGCAACATGTTTACCTATTTGGTATCTCTGTAGAAAGGCAACCTCTTTTTCAAATAAAGATGTTTTTTTAGTCATTGTATTAAGCTGGATTATAGCATCTATCTTTGGATCGCTTCCATTCTATTATTCTGGATTTTTTACTAGCTATACAAATGCATTATTCGAAGCGGTTTCTGGCGTAACAACTACAGGAGCTACTATCCTTAATGATGTTGAAAGTCTCCCCAAAAGTATTTTATTTTGGAGATCATTTCTGCAGTGGATTGGAGGGTTGGGTATTGTTGTATTCACAATTGCACTATTGCCTTTGTTGGGTGTATCTGGTGAAAAGCTTTTTAATGTAGAGTATCCAGGACCATCATCTGAAAAAATTACACCAAGAATTAAAGATACAGCACGTTTATTACTTTCATTTTATGTAGGATTTACATTTTTAGAATTTACATTATTATCCTATTCAATGCCCTTTTTTGATGCTATTTGTCATGCCTTAACAACAATGCCAACTGGTGGATTTTCAACATTTAATGATAGTATTAACAATCAAGGCATATATGTAAAGTCTATTATCTTATTATTTATGATTATCGGTGGAACAAACTTTGCCTTACATTTTAGAGTACTTAAAGCAGGACCAAAAGCATATTTAAGAGATAGAGAATTTTTGTACTATATAGGACTTATCGTATTAGTATCGGTAGCTATTTTATTTACTAGTAGTTGGTATAATGAAGAATCAAACACTCTAGATACTACATTCCAAGTTGTCGCTATACTTACTTCAACAGGCTATACTGCTACAGATTATAGTGCCTGGCAACCATTCATAAAGCAATTCTTGTTATTTGGATTAATGTTTGTTGGCGCTATGGGAGGGTCTACTAGCGGAGGTATTAAACTCATTAGGTTAGTTGCTATTGTAAAATATGCTGGAACAGAATTAAAACGCTCTTTGCATTCAAAAGCTATTATACCTATTCGCTTAGGTCAGAAGGTGATTCCCGATGAAGTAATTCGAAAAACTTTAGCATTCTTTTTATTTTATGTAGCATTCTTTTTTATAGCCTCCTTTTTATTCGTTATGCTTGGTGATGACCTTCAGTCTTCGTTGGGTGCAGCAGCATCAGGGATGGGTAATATTGGTCCATCTTTGGGGTCTTATGGGGCTATGGATAACTATCTTTCAATGCCAATGCTTAGCAAATATATTATGATGTTTTGTATGTTGTTGGGTAGGCTAGAAATCTTTGCTGTCTTAGTATTATTTACAAAGACGTTCTGGAGATCTTAAAATAGACCTACAGTCTAAAATTGCTGGTTTGCCTGCATTGCCTGGTATTTATCAATTCAAAGATAAGACTGAAAAGATTATTTATATTGGTAAAGCAAAAGATCTTAAAAAGAGAGTCAAATCTTATTTTCAAAAAAAATCTTATCGATCACCCAAAGATCAGTCTTTAATTAATAGAATTTTTGATTTTGAATGGATTATATGTGAGGACGAAGCAGATGCATTTATTACTGAAGCAACACTCATTAAAAAGTTTAAACCCAAGTATAATGTTCGGTTGAAAGATGATAAATCTTTTCCTTATTTAAAGATTACAAATGAGCAATTTCCTCAGATTGATATTACCCGAACAATCAAGAGCGATAAGTCTCGTTACTTTGGACCATACACTGATGTAAAATCAATGCGAAGATTGCTAGATGTTCTTTATAGAGCATTTCCTATTCGTAATTGTTATATCGAATTAGAAGATGGAACTATTATTAAAAAAGGGTTGGGTATCCAAACAATTACAGAATCAGACTATCGAGGCATGATAGATGATATGATTTTATTTTTAAAAGGAGAAACTAAGGCTTTAGAAAAAAAATTAACAAATCAGATGCAGTTTTTTTCCTCAGAGTTGATGTATGAAGATTCTGCAAGAGTAAGAGATCAGATAAAAGCAATCACATCATTTAAAAGAGGTCAAAGAAAGTTAGAAGCTGATTTTACAAACAGAGATGTTATTGGAGTAGAAAGTAAGGACAATCATCACGTAGTAGTGATTTTGCGTATTAGAGAAGGAAGAATACTCAGTAGAGAGAAAATATCTGTAGATACGAATGATACTATTACTGAAATATTTCGTTCTGTTATAATCAATTTTTATATGAATGCAGCCTATATCCCAAATAATATTTATTTATCTGAATTACCTACAGAAGCAGAAGAATTACAAGAGTGGTTATCAGATAAGAATAGTCGAAAAGTAGTGTTCAACATTCCAAAAAGAGGGGTAAAACTAAAAGAGTTAAGACTGGCAAATCGAAACGCAAAACTTCTTTTAAATGAGTGGATGTTAAATCTTGCGAAACGCAAAGATTATATTCCAAAACTGCTTACTGAACTTCAAGATATTCTAAGGTTATCAAAGCCACCTCGCCTTATTGAAGCTTTTGACATTTCGCATTTAGGTGGTACTGATACTGTAGCATCGATGGTAGTATTCAAAGATGGAAAACCCTATAAAAGTGGATATAGGAAATATAATATTAGTGTTGATCAGATAGATGATTTTGAATCAATGAGAGAGGTGGTGTTTCGTCGATATAAACGACAACTTGATGAAGAAAATCAACTACCCGATTTAATTCTTATTGATGGGGGTAAAGGGCAACTTTCTTCAGCGAAAGAATCGTTAGATAAATTAAAATTAAAACTTCCTATTGTGTCTATAGCCAAACGACTAGAAGAACTGTTTATCCCTGGAGAGTCAGAGTCCTTAAGAGTTGCAAAAAATTCTCCCGCCTTAAATATTTTAAAACAATTACGAGATGAAGCACATCGATTTGCTATTACATTTCAAAGGGAAAAAAGAACTAAAAGCATTGCTAGATCAAAATTTGAAGATATTCCGGGAGTAGGAAAGAAAACCGTTGAAAAAATATACAAGCGATTTCAAAATACTAATGATATGAAAGATTTATCAGATAAAGCATTATCTTATAAACTTGGTGTTAGTCAAAAGATTGTAAAAGAAATCAAAAAAATATCTTGAAATGCCCAAAATAGATTATAAGGTAAATCTAAATAAGATCATTTTCTTTCATCCAGTCGTCTGAAAGAAACTTTCTCATGTAATTTCTAATACTATCAG
>JAQXAG010000080.1 GCA_029253045.1 Fidelibacterota bacterium
AATGACTATATGGATATTGCTAGGACTAGGTCTATTATTTACTTCTAGAATGATGTATACAACACTAGTATATCATACAGGCGCTATTCCATCAGAATACTATTCTTTAAAAAAACGTCCCGATTATAAAACCTATCAAGAAAGAACAAATATATTTTTTCCTGGACCTAAAAAATAAAAAAAATCTTAAATATTATTCGTCTTCGCTATCAATATTTACTATATCATTTCCATTAACATTAATGCGAATTTTTACATTTTCACTTTTATCCCCATCTAAATTTTCAAACTCTTCGATATCAATTTCAAATTCTTGATTTCCATTGATAATATCTTCTCTAAGTTTATCAAATTCTTCTTGAGTAATAATATCTTTATCAAGAGCAGTCTGTAAATCCATTAGTTCTTGACCGGTTGTTACATTTTTATTGATGTGCAATTCTGCCGTGCCTTTATTGAACGATCCACATGCAGAAATAAGTGCTAAGAGCACAATTATACATAATCTTTTTTTCACAATATTCTCCTTTTTGACTATTAAATTTATTTATTTATCAAACTATCAATGACGCTTGGATCTGCTAGAGTAGAAATATCTCCTAAATCATCTGTTTCATTTTGAGCAATTTTTTTTAAGATTCTTCTCATTATTTTACCAGATCGTGTTTTAGGTAATCCATCACAAAATTGAATAACGCTTGGCTTTGCATGAGGACCAATAATTTTTGTTACTGTAGCTAAAATATCTGTTTTAATATCATCGGATGGTTCAACACCAGTCATCAACGTAACAAAGGCATAAATTCCTTCTCCTTTAATGTCATGAGTATATCCGATGACAGCAGCTTCTGCTACTCCTGTTGCAGCTCCAATAGCTCCTTCAACTTCGGCCGTACCAATACGATGCCCTGACACATTTAAAACGTCATCTACTCTTCCAGTGATCCAATAGTAACCATCTTCATCTATGAAAGCTCCATCTCCAGTAAAGTAATTTCCCGGTGCTTGAGAAAAATATGTATCTTTAAAACGCTGATGATCTCCGTAAACAGTTCTCATTTGTCCTGGCCATGATTGTGTCATGACTAAAAATCCTGTTGTATTAGGCTCAGTAATTTTATTTCCATTCTCATCTAATAAAGCAGGTTCAATTCCAGGTAATGGTAATGTAGCTGATCCAGGTTTAGTTGGAACACAACCGGGGATTGGAGACATCAATACTCCACCAGTTTCTGTTTGCCACCACGTATCAACGATTGGACATTTTTCTTTTCCGATGGTTTGAAAATACCAATGCCATTCCGGTGATTTAATTGGCTCTCCTACTGTACCTAATACTCTTAGGCTTGATAAATCATATTGATTTGGAAAGTCATCTCCCTCTTTCATTAATGCACGTAATGCTGTGGGTGCAGTATAAAAAATATTTACTTTGTGTTGCTCTACAATTTGCCAGAAACGACCAAAGTCAGGATAATTTGGTACACCTTCAAAAATAACTTGGGTCACACCATTGGAAAGAGGTCCATAGACAATATAAGAATGGCCTGTAATCCAACCAATATCAGCTGTACACCAATATATATGATCTTTATGATGATCAAATACTATCTCATGTGTATGGGAAGTATACACCATATATCCACCCGTAGTATGCAATACTCCTTTTGGTGTTCCCGTTGATCCAGAAGTATATAATATAAATAAAGGATCTTCCGCATCCATCACTTCAGGTTCACATACGGTATCACATCCTTTAATAAAATCGTGCCAATAAATATCTCTACCTTCTTGCATTGCTACATCATTACCACATCTATCTACCACTACAATTTTTTCTAGAGAAGGACATTCATCTGCGATATTATTTGCATTCTCTTTCATTGGAATATCATGTTTTGTACCACGCACTCCATTATCCTGAGTAATCAATAACTTACATTCAGAATCATTAATTCTATTCTTTAGCGCATCAGAAGAAAATGCTCCAAATACAACGGAGTGTACTGCTCCAATACGCGCACAAGCCAACATCGCAACAATAGCTTCTGGTATCATCTGCATATAAATACATACACGATCTCCTTTTTGAATATTTGATCTTTTTAGAGCATTTGCAAACTGAGAGACATGTACTAATAATTCATTATAGGTAACATTTTTACTAACATTGACATCATTGGATTGCCAAATCAATGCCGTTTTTTCTCCTAAGCCATTCTTGATATGTCGATCAATACAATTATAAGATGCGTTAAGTTTTCCGTTGGTGAACCATTCAATGTGCGCATCGTGATAATTCGTTTTATTCACATCGGTCCATTTTTCAAACCAATCAATTCTCTCTGCTACTTTTGCCCAATATGCATCACTATCTTTATGGACATCTATTTTAAGTTTTAGATACTCTTCGAGGCTATCATAGCCAGTTAGGGATGAGAAATCCCCAGGTACATTGTATTTTTTAATCACAATGTTAAGTTAAAAACAATCCCCCTAAAAGGTGAAGTTAATTATTGGTTATTGCTTACAATACCACCAACAACCGCCAGCTACTATTAATAATAGCCACCACCACTCTGTTAGAAATTCCATTTTTTTCCTCTACTTAGTTACTATAATAAAAAAGGCAACATTCTATAATGAGAATAGAATCTTGCCCCCTTCAATTTCACTATAATGTATAAAATAAAGTAAAAACAAGCGAGTTATACATAATTCTTTATTAACAAAAATGTAGCTTAAGATGGTAAAACATAAAAAAATATTGAAATGAAATGACTAAAACTTCCACCTATAACAAAGAGGTGCCAGATGAAATGATTGTATTCAATGCGTTTGTCCATTAAATAAAAAAAGACCCCAATCAAATAGGATACACATCCTATTATTAACCATAAAAGACCTTCATATGATAATAACTGGAATAAATCTTGCATATAAAACACACAAATACCTCCCATTCCAACATAAAAAAATGTTGAAATAAGATTATATTTTCCTACGGTAAATAATTTCCATATAATACCAAATAATGCAATACTCCACACTATACTAAATAATATCCATCCCTTAGTACCTTGAAGTAATACAAGTGCATAGGGAGTATATGAACCAGCGATCATTGTATAGATAGCAAACATATCTAACATCCTATATGTATTGCGCTTAATAGGATCTTTGGATTTATGATACATGGTTGATGTAATAAATGTCAACATTAGTGCGATACCAAAAACAGTCAAACTAAAAATATAGATTGAATTGCCGCTGCTAATTCCTTTTGCCACAAGCAAAATAAAACATACAATACTACATAAAAAAGCATACCCATGACTTAACACATTGAGTCTTTCTTCTTTCTCAGAATAAAAAAATGTTGGATGATTTTCTGTTTTGTTCATAATTATAGTCGGAAGTTTAATAACTAAACCTACAAAACAATTATGACTTTTTTTTGAAAAATCTTTGCTTTTCTAGTTCTTTAATATCTCTTTTAGATCGCTTAACTGCTCGAATATGTGGCATAACAGCATTATCTGCTCCTGAGCAATTCTCGCCAAGCGGTTTTTCTTTTATCCAAGAATGATACTGATAATTAGCAAACCACTGTTTAAAAGAATTTTTAAAAGTATTAATTACGAGTGGATGTAGTGCATCAATGCTATACGTATCTCCTTTTTCAGTCATAATCTCTACTCCTACAAAAAGAGCTATCAACTTGCGGATAGAAGTATATCTCCTATAGATTTGAATCTCAAAATGTTTGAAGTGCTTATTCTTCACCTTACCAAAACGCTTGTTTAACCAATTCCCTCTATACTTATTAAAATGAAATGATTGGATTAATAATACATGGTTTGGGTTATCTTTTATATCATAAGATGGATGATTCCATAAATGCTCCATAAACTTACTGACTTGGCTTTGGGTAAAGTCTTTTTTTGATTTTATAGCTGTAAGTGGATGCCGCTTTAAATACATTTCTGCAATCAATTTCATATCTTTTAAATTATGCTCTTTTGCAAATTCATCACTATCTACTGCGAACCATGGAGCATCATTGAGATTCTCTACACCCCTTGAATCAATTACAGGATTATAATACTCATATCCATCCAATTCTGAAATATTAATACCATAGTTATAAATACTACGCTCAATCCATAGAAGGCTTCCTAGATAGTATTCTGTTCTTTGGCTCTTATCTTTGATGGTTAGGAAAAAAGAATACGTAGCATGCCATTCATGTAATAAATCTTTTAATGCATTAAGATTCGCTTTATTGGTCATCAGCTTTTTCCAGTATTCTCCAACTAGGTAGCCACTTATTTCGATCTTGTAGGTCAGATTCGATTACTGTTACTTTAATCTTCTTTTTACAGACTGAAAATAGCTCTAGTTCTTTTGTTTTCTTATTAACATTGATTACTTCGAAGTGTCTCCAGCCTTCAACCTTATCTACTGACGTCCACTTAGAATGTTGATAATTTCTTTTCATGTATAGTATTATTTTAAAACTATTTTTCAACACACTATAGCAAATAATTTTATATTAATCTTTATCATTGTAGTTAGAGGGAACTGTACATAACATATTGAAATTAATGAAATAAATATATGGGGGATTTTTTTGAAGATAAAAGCTTTTCAAAAAAGATATTTTTTCGCTAATAAACGCAAATGAACAAAGGAAATACTATGAAAAAACTATTACTAATGGCTTTGTTTACAACTTTAGCGTTCTCCCAATATAATGATGGGAACACAGTTGTAACGTGGTCAAAATATAAATGGGAACCGATTGGTGAAAATCCAGATATCTCTTGGGCAGACAGAAGTGCAGATGTTGCAGCGTATCAGTTAGCAAGACATAAAGTGTCAAGACAGCTAATGAGCTCAATGATGTTAACGCATTTTTGGACAGGAGAATCAGAAGATGTTGCAATTTTAGGTGAATTTAGAAATATGCAAGATGCGACTAACTATGCTGGATTTAATAATATCAATGATATGGCATGGAGAAATGCAGATGAAAGAGCAACTGCTGTTTCAAACTATAACAGGCATTTTCAATCTTATCATGAAGATGTACATATCTTAGAAAACTGGAAAGCATTAGAAAAAAAGAATATTGCGGCATTAACCGGTGAAGAAACTATCAATAATGGAAATGTAGTTTCAGTAAGTGTTCGATACTGGAAACGCATGAGCCAAGTTGAAGGTGGTTCTTCAGCAGACCGCTTAGCAATGATGAAAAAATATGCTGACGAAGTGGTTAAGAAGAATGATAAAATTGTTAGTCAAAAAGTCTTAACACA
>JAQXAG010000084.1 GCA_029253045.1 Fidelibacterota bacterium
ATTAGACGATGGAACTGAACAAGTTAATGCTTCGCATATCCTCTTAACTGTATCTCCTGGTAAAGATACTGAGAGTAATTTAAGTGATACTGCTAGTATTTTCTCATTAGATGCCAAAGAAATTGGTTTTACTCAATTGGCTGACTCTTTAGGAATGACTATTAATGATGCAAGCGGAGTACAAAAAGAATCTATCTTCATTCAAGATATTGGGGTTGCAAGAGATGCAGTAAGATTTGCTTTTAATAGTGACCTTGGTGATATTTCTGATGTAGTAAGTAATGACAACTTCTTTCTTATCTTCTATTTAGAATCTATAACAGATAAAAAAACAATGGACTTTGATGAAGTAAAAGAAGAATTAAAGGCAGATTTTTTAACAACAATTAAAGAAAATAATATTGAAAATATTGCTATAGGTATATCAGAAGAATTGAATGGAACTATGAATTTAGCTGACATTTCTGATAAAAATCCTGAATTTGAATATATCGCTGAAGATACCGGAAATTTAGTAGGAAGTTTTGAGTCAATTGGAAAAAGTAACTATGTGTCTGGTGCATTGCTTAATGCAAGCGTAAATGATATTCTTGGCCCGTTTCCAACATTGAGAGGTCAAACATTTATTAAAGTATTAGAAATTGGTGAAATCAATCAATCAGATTTTGAAGAAAAGAAAGAATCTTTAAAATTTAGTTTAATTATCCAGCGTCAAAATTTGATTTGGGGTAATTGGTTGCAAGCACTTCGCGATCAATCTGATATTGAAGATTATCGCTTTGACTTTTATTAAAACTCTCTAAAAGAACCTAATTTATCATATCTAGCTACTCTAGAATCTAAATAACTAATACTCGCATCTTTTTTAAAAGAATCAATCTCTTCAATAATAGCTTTTTTTACGATTAAAATAGTCTCATCAAAATGACGGTGTGCACCCCCTATTGGCTCATGAATAATCATATTACAGATATCATGCTCCATTAAATCTTTAGGTGTTAATTTCAAAGCTTCTGCTGCTTCTGGAGCTTTTGAAGAGTCCTTCCATAAAATTGAAGCGCACCCTTCTGGGCTAATTACTGAAAACCAAGTATTTTGTAGCATTAACATTTTATCACATAGCCCAATACCTAGAGCACCGCCACTAGCACCCTCCCCAATCACTATAGTCAAAATTGGTGTATCAATAGATGCCATTTCCATCAAATTGTTAGCAATAGCAAAGCCTTGACCTCTCTCTTCTGCTGCAATTCCAGGATCTGCTCCCGGAGTATCAACTAAAGTTACTATTGGTAGATGGAACTTTTCTGCAATCTTCATAATTCGCAATGCTTTACGATAGCCCTCAGGTTTCATCATACCAAAATTTCTATATAAATTTTCTTTTGTATTTCTACCTTTTTGCTGTCCTATAATAACTGCTCGATGTGTACCAATTGTACCAATACCTGCCACTACAGCATGATCATCTGCGAATGCTTTATCGCCATGAAGTTCAACAAAATCATCACACCAGCCATGAATGTAGTCTAATGTATAAGGTCTATTAGGGTGTCTAGCTAACTGTACTGTCTGCCATGCACTTAAATCTGAAAAGATTTCTTTTTCCTTTTCTTCTCTTTCAATCTTGAGCTGGTTTAATTTATCAGATTCCGAATCAAGAGAAATTAGATTCTCAATATCAAGATCTAAATCTTTTAAGGATTTTTCAAATGTTAAGTAATGTTTTTTCATCTATTTTTTAAGCCTAAATAATCTCCAAAATCCGAATAACCATACCTTCAAAATTGCTTCAATCATAACATTCTTACTCATTTTAGATTCACCAACAGTACGATCTGTAAATACTATTGGATGTTCAACTAACTTACAAGCTTTTTGATGAGCTCGAAATGATGTTTCAATTTGAAAGCAATAACCTTGCGATGAACATTCATTAAAATTAATTAAATGTAGAGTTTCAGATTTCCATCCTTTAAATCCAGCAGTTAAGTCTTTTACTGGTACGCCCGTTATTAACCTTGCGTAAAGGTTGGCAAAATAACTTATGTAAAGCCTACTAATTGGCCAATTTATTACTCTTAATCCATTATTATATCTACTACCTATAACAAGATCATAACTATCTAACAAATCAAACATATCAGGAACTTCTTTTGGGTCATGAGATAAATCGGCATCCATCTGAATAATTTTATCATAATTATTTTTTAACGCCCAATTGAAGCCATGCACATAGGCAGTACCTAGACCATTTTTTTCTGCTCGTTCTTCTATAAAAACTTTATCATTATTATATTTTTTTACAATTTGAGCTGTATTATCTGGAGAATTATCATCAATAACTAAAATATCAAGATCAATATCTAACTTAGAAAGCATATCAATAATATTAATGATATTCTTAGATTCATTATAGGTCGGAAGTATGACTAATTTTTTTATCATTCTGTATTTAAAGTTTTAATAAATAATTCCATTTGCTTCATATAAAATGCTTTTCTTCCGCCTGGATTGAACACCATATAAGTCACATAGAATGTTCTATCTGATGCGTAATCATAAAATAAATAACCTACAAATGGGCCACCTTTTGCTTGGTCAATAGATTCCCATAGTCCAGATAATCTGTAAGCTGCATCGCCTCGATAATCGACCCAATCAATTGATAAAAATTCTTTATTATATTGCTGAGATTTAAAATATGTTTGTGGAAAGTTATCTCCTAAATCAATCGCATCTTCTTCCGAAAAATGATTTCCATCTTTCCAATGTACGGCCATCCATCTAAATGGCATTTCTTGTCCAATCCATACAAAATTTGAATCAGGATTATTTCTTATCATTTCCCAGCCCCAAGGTAAATTAATGCTCCAGCCATAGTCTGATAATAATTGGGTTTCTATGTCCTCTTGTCGTTTAGATTCTAAAAAATATTGAGACTGTTTTTGGTCAAAATTTTCATCAAATTCATTTTTTATTGAGCTACCATTTCTTTGCAAGTATTCTCTAATATCACTTTCTTTATAACCGCTTAATATCATAAACAGTTGATTCTTAGCAAACTGGTCTCTTGATAAAACTACTGGATTATTTTCTAACGTATTATCAAATGCCTTTTTACCCAATAAATCTCTTGCAAGCTTTGTAGCAGGATTTAGTTCATAGTCTCCAATGGAAGCAATAATAAGATTTGTCTGAGTTTTTAAAGCATCGAAGCTACTAGGGTCAGCAAATTTCACATTATAAAATGGTTCTGGAGCAGGCGTTAAAAGAGTGTCATTAAATACAATAGATAGTAGGCTTCTCACATCATCTCTATCTTCTTTTGCAGCAAGTACAACTAAATCGTCGTTTGCCCCTATTGCATCCTTTTTTATATCACAGCTTAAAAATGCTATGCAAAAAAAAGAAAGTAATAGGTACTTAATTACGTTTTTCTTTTTTATTCGATGATTCATATAAAAATACTAATACTAAAGTTAATAATAGAAAAATAACCATTGGCTCCCACGTTAAAAAGGGATACCTAACAAATCGTTCACTTGCAGTAATTGGTGGCTCTAAAGGGGTATTTTCAGTGCTTATATTGGCCGCATACTGAATAGATGTAAAGCCATGTGGGTTGTAATAGCTAAAAAATAATGCTTTTTTACCAAATTTTGAATAATCAGTTCCTATGCCCTGCATGAAAGTTAGCCCATTTTGATCACGAATTTTTTCTAACTTTATATCTCCTGCATCTGCAAGAAAATCTTTTGCAGCAAAAGGTACTTGAAAGCTTAGTATTAGAGCGTCTACGTCTGCGGCAGATTCAAATAAATATAAAAAATCTCTAGGCCCTGGAGCATTAATAAATTTATCTAAAAATAAATAAATAGTATGATTGCCAGATTGCTTTATGGTAGTCAAAATATTATTGTCTATTTCAATAATTTTTTCAAACTCAGATTCGTTGTTAGATATCGTATATAAGACTGAATCAATTCCGCTTGGTATTTGAAAATCATACTGTGACAATGAATCTGTATCAAATTTATATTCTATTGCTACTCCAGGGTATGAAAACTCGGGGTAAACAGTTACAGAAAGTGTATCGATAATAGACTGCCCAAAAATTGATCCTGAGCACAACAAGAGAAAGATTATTTTTTTCATATGCTAAGTTAACTGAAAAATAACAAATATATCATAAAATGAATGAGTAATAGCTGTAATACCAAAACCTCTATTGATATACAATAATCCAAGTAAAATTCCAGCAATGAATCGAATAGTAAATGCGTCCTGACTAAACGATTCTGGTCCCATAAAATGAAATAAAGAAAATAAAATAGAAGAAATAAATAAAGCAAAAAACTGTGTAGAAAAATGACTCATTGATTTAAATATAAATTGTATTAATCGATAAAAAATAAAGAGGAAAAATACTCTAAAAATCAACTCCTCATAAATTCCAGCTCCTAGCGATAAAATTAGATTAAACTGTATATTTTCTACAGAAATATCCATTAAATAAAGTCCCATATTTCCAAGAAAAATCAATAGCAAAGAAGCATAAATAAAAGATTCAAACAACATTATAGCTAAATATGATTTATGGATAGTAAAAGATTGATAATTTTTCTTTTGATAATAGGCTACAATAAAAAAGACTAATAAGAATAAGCTGGAAGATATATAAAAAATATCAAACCCTAACGTTGAAATCACTTCTTCTATTAAAACATCTGCTCCATTTTTAATATAACTAAATTCGGTACCTCTCATCAAGAATAGTCCTAATTCATAAAGTAAAAACATAGGTAAGGTGATAATAAAACTATAGAAAGGAGATTCAGATTTCTGAAAGTAATCTTTGATCATATTAAATCTTTAAAACAGCTAATAAGGCCTCTTGTGGAACTTCAACTCTACCGATCATTCTCATTCTCTTTTTTCCTTTTTTCTGCTTTTGTAACAGCTTGTTTTTTCGCGTAACATCTCCGCCATAGAGTTTTTCGGTTACATTCTTCCTAAATGGAGCAATATTAGTACGTGCAATTACTCTTGTACCAATAGATGCTTGAATTGGAATTTGAATCTGGTGTCTAGGAATTAATTCTTTAAGCTTTTGACAGAGAGCTAACCCTCTATGATAAGAATCTTTTTTTGAGCAAATCATTGATAGAGCGTCTACTGGCTCTTTATTTATTAGAATATCCAACTTATCTAACTTACTCTCTTTATATTCTTTAAAAGTATAATCAAATGATGCATAACCTTTTGATCCGGACTTAATACTATCATAAAAATCAAATAATATTTCACCTAATGGTAGATCATATATTAATTGAACTTTTGAACTAGAAAGATAAGAGGTAGATTTATACTTTCCCCTCTTCTCTTGACAGATTTTCATAATATTTCCTATATAATCTACGGGAGTTAGAATTTCTGCTGTAACAATTGGCTCCATTATACTTTCTAAAATCTTTGGTTCTGGTAAAAGAGCAGGTCTTTGTACTTCTATTTGACTACCATCTCTAAGATTTGCTAAATACTTAACATTTGGGCTAGTAGTAACAATTGAAAGATTAAATTCTCTTTCTAACCTTTCTTGAATTATCTCCATATGTAATAATCCTAAGAAACCACATCGATATCCAAAACCTAATGCATCACTCACTTCTGGCTCGAATGAAAGAGAGGCATCGTTCAGTTTGAGTTTTTCAAGAGCAGTTCGTAAATCATCATATTCTGCAGCATCTGCTGGAAATAATCCAGAGAAAACCATCGGTTTAATCTTTTGAAATCCAGGAAGCGCATTCTTACAAGGTTTATTTACATTAGTTACAGTATCGCCAGGTAAAACATGCTCTATGTCTCTAACATTTGCAATAATATAGCCAACCTCTCCAGCTTTTAAAGAATCAGATTTCTTTCTATCGATTACAAAATGCCCTACTTCATCAACATCATAATAAGTATCATGAGAGAAAAATTTGATTTTACTTCCTCGACTAATAGATCCTTCATAAACACGGATATAGGCAACTACTCCACGATATCTATCATATTTTGAATCAAAAATTAACGCTTTAAAAGCGTCATTTTTTGGAGGTTCTGGAGGTGGAATTTTTTCAATAACTGTATCAATTATTTTTTGTATTCCTTCTCCAGTTTTTGCACTAGCTAATAATATATCTTCTTCTTCACAACTCGTGAGTTCAATAATTTGGTTTGTTACATTTTCAATATCTGCATTTGGTAAGTCAACTTTATTAATGACTGGGATAATTGTTAAATCATTATCAAGAGCTAATAAATAATTAGTTACAGTTTGTGCCTCTATTCCTTGTGCAGCATCTACAATAAGTAATGCTCCTTCACTAGCAGATAATGTTCTAGAAACTTCATATGTAAAATCAACATGTCCTGGAGTATCAATAAGATTTAATATATGATCTTTATAATTAATGCGGATTGAATGGCTTTTAATAGTGATCCAAAATATGATAGATAT
>JAQXAG010000105.1 GCA_029253045.1 Fidelibacterota bacterium
ATAACCAGATTCCGAACTAGGTCGTGCCACGAGTCCGTCATAAGGCTCGATATTTAAAAACTCATCGCATCGTCCAGACTGAATCAGATGAGTGTCACAAATATAGAATAATTCTTTCCTAATATATATACTAATCTCCACAACGGATTTTCTAACTGTTGACCGAAGATCAGTGAATTTTTGTTGTCGGTTTGTTGTCGGTAAAATAAAGGGTGTTTTAAAAGAGTAAAAAGGGGATTTGTCGTCGTACCCCGGACAGGATTTGAACCTGTGACCTACGGATTAGAAATCCGTTGCTCTATCCAGCTGAGCTACCGGGGCATGCAGAGAATTTAGTTAATTAAAAAAATATTTAAAGACCTTTTTTGTATTTATTTATCGAGGAGGCTCCGTCGGAGAAATTTCTTGCAATAATTCAAGTTTAGCTGTAGTATTGAGGAGATTACAATAAAAAAAATATTTTCAATTAAATTTTCAAGGAGAAAATCATGGCTGAAAAAGTAAAAACAACAGGCGTTAGTAAAGAAAAAGGATTTTTATATTACTTAGGTAAAGATGGTAATGTATGGCGTTCAGGTATGTCACGAGGTGGATCTGGCGGCGGAAATGCAGAAAAAGTTGCTGATGCAGGCGTTACACGTGAAAGCGGATTCTTATACTTCATCGATAAAGACGGAGATGTATCACGCGCACCTATGGCTAGAGGTAGAGGTTAAATTTTAACTTTTATTTTTTAGATATTTAAATAAAAAAGGAGCATTAATTGCTCCTTTTTTATTTAATAATTGAATTTTTCTTACTTGAAACAATACCACTCGATACAATCATTCTAAATCCTTCTTCTACATCTACTCCAGCATCCGATGTTTCTTCTTTAGGAACAATCAAGAAAAATCCAGAAGTGGGGTTAGGGGTTGTAGGAACAAATAGATGGTAGAATTCTTCATTTGCTTGATTGGTAGATTCACTTGTTACAAATCCTAAAGTCCATATATTTTTTCTTGGGTATTCAATATAAACTACTTTCTCAAAAGAATGAGATCCTCCACCAGAAATAGACTCTATAATCTGCTTTGTTGTTGTGTATATCATTCCAACTAATGGAATTTTTTTGAAAATGCCTTCTAGCCAAGAAACTACTCTTTTACCGATTACATTTCTAGCAAGTGCTCCTACAAGAACTAAGTAAATTATTACAATGATTAGTCCAATAATAGAGCTTAATAAATTAAAACCAGGAAATGTTA
This sequence comes from Fidelibacterota bacterium, assembly GCA_029253045.1. Lineage (GTDB taxonomy): Bacteria > Fidelibacterota > Marinisomatia > Marinisomatales > Marinisomataceae > Marinisoma. Next base: position 1,248 of record JAQXAG010000105.1, read on the forward strand.
CATCTACAAGTTGTTTAAGAGGTTCTGATACCTTCCCTCCTAAAGCAATTGTTATGTTAACAATAACTTGAAGCACATAAACGGTTAGTGCTATAGGTATAGTAATTGCTAAACCAGCTAAAAATGAATTTTTTATTTTATTTCCCATATCGGTATCAATTTATATAAAATTCTAATCTATTTCCTATATATAAGTACAGAGCTCCCTAAAATAAAAATTGTACCAATAATTTCTTTTGCGCTTAGCACTTCATTTAAAAAGATCCAACCTAAAATAATAGCAACAATTGGAGGAAAAATAGCAACATAGGTGACTTGGGTCACACTCAAATATTGATAAAGCCAAAAATAAATACCCCACGATATAACTCCACCAAATAAGACAAGATATGCACTAGCAAATAATAATTGATCTGTCCAAACTATTTGAGCAAGATCTTCTTTCAGTAAATACGATAATGAAAGCATGATAACACCTGTTAATACTTGGCACACTGCATTCATCTGATAAGGCCCCACAACGTCATTATATTTTTTATATAGGACGCTTGGCCACGCTGCAATAATTATAGCCCCTACAAGTACCATAATTGCAAGAAATGACTGTGATTGTAAATCAATAGACTGGTTAGATCCAATAAATACCATTCCTATAAATCCTAGAAATAACGCCTTTAGCTTATTGGAAGTTAGCTTTTCATTATCATCTCCTGATAGCATGAAATGAGCCATTACACTAGTAAACAAGGGAAATAATCCCCATAAGATAGACGATATACTTGAATAGACATATTGTGTAGCCCAATAGGTAATACCATATGAAAGAGCAAAATTTAACAACCCAAATGATAAGTATAATTTGATAGCTTGCTTATTAAAGGGGATCGATTCTTTTCTGAAAAAAATAATTAAAAAGAATAAAAGCCCTGATAGAAAAAATCTAAATCCTACCCCAAAAAAAGGAGGGACTCCTGCATTTAAAGAGATTTTAATAAAATACCATGTAGATCCCCAAATCAAGCATAATGCTATAAAAGGGAAAAGAATTTTGTTATTCATTACTTAGATTTATAAAGAGTAGTTAAGAAAGTACTAGCAACATAAATACTTGAATATGTTCCTATGATTACTCCTACAAGCAAAGTAAATGCAAAAGGACGTATAGTTGCTCCACCATACATTAGTAAAACAGTAATAACTAGTAATGTAGTCAATGATGTAATAAGTGTTCTACTAAGTGATTGATTAATACTTTTGTTAATAGTTGATTCTAGTAATACAGTACCAGAAGATTTCATATTTTCTCTAATTCGATCAAGAATAACAATAGTATCATTTAAAGAATATCCAACAATAGTTAAAAACGCGGCTACAGTACTCAATGTAACTTCATAACCAGTTAGTGAGAAAATTCCTAGCGTGATTGTAATATCATGCACAAGTGCTAAAATTGCACCAAGAGCAAATTTGAACTCAAATCTTATAGAAATATATAAGAGAATTAATGCAAGCGAAGATAGGATAGACCAAAGCGCTTTTCCGCTTAGCTCAGTACCTACCTTAGGACTAACAGAATCTAGTGAAAGAATAAAATCATTTTTATCCGCTGGAACTTTATCTCCCATAGTTTTATAAACATGGTTAACTATATGTTGAGCAAAGTCAGGTGATACATTGTCTCTAATTTTTACTTTAATCATTACATCATCTGTACTTCCAAAATGTTTAATTTCTTCACCACTCAAATCAATGATTTGTCCATCTGATTCGACAGCACTCATAGCTGTTCGAACTTCCTCGATACCTACATTGTCAGAAAAATTTAACCCAATCATAGTACCACCTTTAAAATCAATACCAAGGTTAATTCCTAATAAGAGTAATACAATAGATCCTATTCCCATAATACCAGAAATAGTAAATCCAGCATTCTTAAATGCCATAAAGTTTATTTTTGTATTTTCCATAAATTTCATTTTAGATACTCAGCTTCTCTATATTTTTTCTAGATGTTATAAAGTCAAAAACAAACCTTGTTACTATAATTGCAGTAAACATACTTACAATGATACCCCAGAATAATACTGTAGCAAACCCTTTGATTGGACCACTACCATACTGATATAATACAGCCGCTGCAATTCCAGTTGTTAGATTTGCATCAACAATCGTAGTAATAGCTCTTTCATAACCTGAGTCTATTGCAGATCTTACAGACTTACCGTTCCTTAACTCTTCTTTAATTCTTTCAAAGATAATTACATTAGCATCAACAGACATTCCTACGGTTAAGATAAGCGCTGCTATACCAGGCAAAGTTAAAGTCGCTTCTAGTAATGCTAGAACACCTAATAATAATATTAAAGTCCACATAAGAGAAAAACTTGCAATTAGTCCTGATGCTCGATAATAAAATACGATAAATAGCACAATTAATAATAGACCTATCATTATAGATGACGTACCTGCATTCACAGAGTCAGCGCCAAGTGAAGGACCTACTACTCTTTGGTCAACTATTGATACAGGAACTGGTAATGCACCTGCACGCAATACAATAGCAATATCTTCTGCTTCTTGAATTGAGTCCATTCCTTCAATAACGGTTGCTCCACCAAAAATTTGACTTCTGATTACTGGAGCCATGTGTACTTTTCTATCTAATACAATTGCAATTCTTTTATTGATATTCACTCCAGTGATTCTTGACCACTCTCTTGAACCTTCGTTATTCATTTCAACTTGTACTGTAGCTTGTCCAGCACTCACTCCAGATTGACTTAATCTCATTTGAGCATCTTCTATTACACCACCTGTCAATTCTGCATTATCAACTAAATGATACAGTAGATAGACTTCTTCTTCTTCACCAAAATCATTGATTAAAGTTTCAGGAGAATTTCCAGTAAGAAATAAACTACCAGTAGCATCTAATACTTGTTGAACACTATCTTTATTTAATATGTTTTTCAGTGCAGGCAAGTTTTGTGAAGAAATAGCTAAGTCATTACCACCCACCGCTATCAATAAAGAAGAGAATCCTAAATCATTATTTCCAGAGTCATCACTATTAAATAATTGATCAACATTATCATTATCTGATTCAGTGTTAGTAGATGTAAGGTTATCAATTTGTCTGACAATTGTATTGGTGCTTTCTACATCTTTTACAATCATTAGCTCTAATAAAGCTGTACTTTGTAGTAACTCTCTCGCACGTTCGGAATCTTGAATACCAGCTAACTCAACAACAACTCTGTTGTTTCCTTGTTTTTGAATTGTAGGCTCGGATACCCCAAATTGATCTACACGATTTTGAATAATTTCAATAATACGATTAATTGAATCAGTTGATTGGAGATCTAACTGTTCAATAATTTGTTCTTTTGTTTTACCGTAACTAATAAAATATCTAGGTAATTTTAAACTTTGCTCTTCTGCTTTCTGTTCAAAGACAGTAAAAAAATCAGCGCTATTATTTCGGTATTCTTTGCTTAGTTCATCAAGGAATCTATCAAAATTTTTATCTTTATTCTTAGCCAGACTGCTGACAAGCTGAGGGAGGTCTACTTCGAGTACAATATAAATACCACCTTTTAAATCAAGTCCTTGTTTAATAGCTTTTGATTCAAAGTATGCAATCTCATCTTTTGATAAGTCATTTTTTGCTTCATCACTTAACAACAGATATCTAATTGATGGAAAAAGAGCGTAAATCCCTAATCCAAAAATAAATAAAATTGATAGTAATCTGGTTCTTAATGTATTGTTCATATGTTATTTACTTTAAAGTGAAAAGAATTTAATACTTTCAAATACTTTTTCACTATTTTTTTAAATTATATTTAACTCTGTTCCAACATCATGAAAAGCCTGCAATGCGTAGTCTAATTGTTCTCTGCTGTGATCTGAAGAGATTTGCACTCTAATTCTTGCCTGACCTGTAGCTACCACTGGATATGAAAATGCGATGACATATATATTTTTTTTCAACAATTCTTCAGACATTTTTACTGCTTTTTTTTCATCATAAATCATAATAGGAACAATAGGATGATCAATTCCTTTTATATCAAAACCATGCTCTTTAATTTTTTGCCTAAAATACATAGTATTTTTATCTAATCTTTCTTTGTGGCTATGATCGTTTTCAATAATGTCAAACACCTTAATACAGGCAGCAACTAGTGGGGGAGCTAAGCTGTTTGAAAATAAATATGGCCTAGATTTTTGTCTTAAAGTTTCAACTATTTCTTTTGAAGCAGATACAAATCCTCCAGAAGCTCCACCCAAGGCTTTTCCAAATGTTGATGTAATAATATCGATATCATTTAATACATCATGGTAATCTCCACTTCCCTTACCTTCATTGCCAAGAAATCCTGTTGCATGGCAATCATCAACCATTACCATTGCATCATACTTCTTTGCTAGCATTACAATATTTTTCAATGGAGCCACAACCCCATCCATGCTAAATACACCATCTGTTGCAATTAATTTTAATCTAGCATTAGAGTTTTTTAGTAATTCTTCTAAATGCTCCATATCAGCATGTCTATAACGATTTTTTTCAGCCTTACTAAGTCTGATGCCGTCAATAATAGATGCATGATTTAGTTCATCAGAGAACACAGCATCTTCTTTCGATAGAATAGTTTCAAATAATCCGCCATTAGCATCAAAGCATGAAGAATAAAGAATGGTATCTTCTTTTCCGTGAAATTCACTTACTTTATTTTCTAAATCTTTATGGATAGTTTGAGTCCCACAAATAAATCTAACAGAACTTAGACCAAATCCCCATTCATCGATTGCTTGAATAGCAGCTTTTTTTATAGCAATATCATTCGATAATCCTAAATAATTGTTAGCGCAAAAATTAATAACTGTTTCCCCAAGTACATCAATTTCTGTTTCTTGTGGAGTTTGAATGATGCGCTCATGCTTATAAGTACCATCTTGCTTGATTTGTTCAAGTTGATTTCCTAAAATATTTTTAATGTTTGCCATAGTGCTTTTTGATTTCTGGTATTAAATATTCTTTAAAAGTTACATCATTATTCTGTTTATTTATAAAATTCCATTTTTCTGAAGCTTCATCGCAATTTAAACTTTCAGGCCATGTATCTGCAATAGATTGAAATTTAGAGTCTATATCAAAGTCCACAATAAATTTTGGAAATTCTTTTTGCAGTTGTTCAATAATTTCCGTGGGATTTAAACTCATTTCTTGCACATTAAATGCTCTAAGTTTTGAGTTAATAATCTTAAAAGACATAATATCTATAATAACTTTAATTGTATTTTTCATTCCTAAGAATGGTAGCCTTGTTAATGAATCCACCTTGCAAATATAGTTTTCATTGTTAAAAGCTGCATGCAGCATCTGTGGAGCAAAATCAGTTGTACCTCCAGATGGTACAGTAAATGGACTTATGATCCCTGGAAACCTTAAGCATCTAAAATCAATACCAAAACCTAACTCCAGACTCTCCTCATGCTTATGAGTTCCAAATTGTTCTATAGCTAATTTATTACGTCCATATATAGTTTGAGGTTTCATAATATCTAATTCCTGAGCATTTTTTAATTTTCTTGGCCCATACACTGCGATGGAGCTAGGAAAAAAAATCTTTATAAAGGATTCATGTTTTTTGCCATGATTCATAGCGGTATTGATTATTAATTTTGATCCCTCTTCATTTACTTGATTAGCTAATTCAGGATTATTATTTGCAGATTGACTTAAAAGAGCAGCAAAATGATATACTTCAATAATGTTGTAATCATTAAAAATAGATTTTATGATATTTTCATTAAGAATACTGTCTTTGATGTATGTAACATTATCATATTTTATATCAGACTTATTAATATCTAACGCAATGATAGGAATTTGTCTTTGGGATAAAGATAGGAGAGTTTGCGTCCCAATTTCACCATTAAAACCTGTAATTAAAATTGCATCATTCATACTGTAAATTAACCCAATTGTGATGATTTTTTAAAAACTTTGTATTAAGAGTGAATACCAATTAAATTTTTTTGCTGAAATGAAAAAAACTATAGCAATTATTAATCAAAAAGGTGGTGTTGGTAAAACTACAACGGCTATAAATCTAGCTGCAAGCTTAGCTATCTTAGAAAAGAAAACCTTACTTATTGATTTTGATCCTCAAGCAAATGCTACAACTGGGTTATCAGATTTTGGGATTGATAATAGTCATTCCATTTACGATGCTTTAAGTGAAAATCAATCAATGAGAAATGTTATCTCATCTACAAATCTAGATTATCTAGATTTCATTAGATCAGATAATAACTTGGTTGGTTGTGAAGTGGAATTAGTTGGAGTTCAAAATAGAGAAAAACAATTACTGCGATTAATCAATAAAGTAAAAAAAGATTATGATTTTATTTTAATAGATTGTCCTCCATCATTAGGACTGCTGACATTGAATGTTCTTGTTGCATCAAATAATATTCTGATACCTATACAAAGTGAATTTTTTGCTTTAGAAGGTTTAAAAAGTCTTCAAGAAACTATCAAACTAGTTCAAGATAATATTAATAAAGATTTAAAAATACTTGGAATTCTCATCACCATGCATTCGAAGAGATTACGTTTAGCAAAAAAAGTAGAAGCTTTATTAAAAGCAAATTTTAAAAATAAGTTGCTTAAGACAAAAATTAGCAGAAATATTAGATTAGCTGAGGCTCCAGACGATGGGAAGCCAGCTATTATGTATGATGTAGATTGTGCTGGAGCAAAAAACTATATGGAATTAGCATTGGAAATTTTAAATGAAAAAAAATAATCAAATAGGAAAAGGTATTGGTGCATTACTAACACCAAATAAGTCATCTGAGAACGTAGAGCAGAATAATATCCTCATGAGTAGAATTTCACCCAACCCAAATCAGCCTAGAAAAGTTTTTGATGAAAAGGCATTAAAACAGTTAGCACAATCGATTGATGAAAAAGGCTTAATAAGTCCTATAACAGTAAAAGCGTCAAATAATAAATATATTATTGTTGCAGGTGAGAGAAGGTTTAGGGCTCATCAACTACTAAAAAGAAAGAGGATTTTAGCGTATATAATCGATGCTGATTCTAACAAAGATATCATGTATATGGCACTAATTGAAAACATACAAAGAGAAGACTTAAATGCTATAGAGCAAGCAAAAGCATATCAATACTTGAAAGATAATTTAGGGAGCTCTATTACAGAAATTGCAAAAACAGTCGGTAAATCACGTCCAGCAGTTTCTAACTCATTGAGATTGTTAAACTTACCCATAGAAATTCAAGAAAGTATTCTCAAGAATGAAATTAATGCAGGTCAGGCTAGAGCAATCTTACAAAAAAAGACCAGTCAGGGCATGATTTTACTTTGGAGGCGATTACTAAAAGAAAAAATGTCTGTAAGAAAAGTAGAAGCGGCTGCTTCCAACAAAACAAAATGGGATCAGCAGGTAGAACAAATTGAGAATAAAATATCAAGAATTATTGGAACTAAAGTGACTATTAGTAATAATAAGAAAACAAAGAAAGGATTTGTAAAAATTCATTTTGATTCAAAAACTTGGGATCGAGTAATTGGTAAGCTCAAAAGTGTAAAGTCAGATTTTGAATAGGGTATTGCTTTAACATATAGATTTATTAATGAAATTTAAAAAATATAAAATATTATTCATTTCACCTTTTAATGATAAGACTTGGCAATCTGAATTTAACAGACCAACTCTAATAGCTGGATTGTCACTAGTTGCTTTTTCATTTATTGCCTCCTTATCATTAATCCTTCTTTCCGCGCCTATTGTGAAAGAGTATTTTAAGATCACTGCTATTAATCAAGAGATTAAACATCAAAAAGAGATTATAGATAATATAGATGAGACTTTAGAAGACATAGGTTTAATGAAATCTTACATTGAAAATATTATCACCTCTGAGGATCAAAATGTTTTGCCAGACAATAATATTAGATTTATGGTAACAGATAATATTCCAACTACTAAGCCTGCAAATGGCATCATAAGTAAAGAGTTTGATTTAAATATTCTCCACTTTGGAATAGATATTGTTAATGACGAATCGACTCCCATTGTTTCAGTTGCAAATGGAGTTGTCATTTATAGCGATTTTTCTAGAGAGCTTGGAAATGGAGTAGTCATTGATCATCAGAATGGGTATTACTCTCATTACTATCATAATGAAGAAAATTTTGTGAAAAAAAATGAAAAAATTGATAAAGGAATGTTGATTGCCAAGCTTGGAAACACGGGAGTTTCTACTGGCCCTCATCTTCACTTTGAAATATGGAAAGATGGAGTGCCTATTGATCCATTCACTTTTTTCCCAGATTTCTCAAAAAAATCTGATAAATTTGAGGATGAACTTAATGAATAATAAATCAAGTAATAGTCAAACAATTATAGCTGAAGATGTACAAATTGACGGCGATATGACCTTAAGTGGCAATATTACTATTTACGGAGAAGTCAGAGGTTCAGTATCTACTGATGGAGCTATTCAGCTAGCAAGGAAGGGTAAAATTTTTGGAGATGTGAAAGCCTCAATGATTCAAATCAATGGATATATTCAAGGAGATGTTTTTATCAATGGCTCTGCCGAGTTATTAGGAAAATGTGAATTGGTTGGAGATTTAAAATATAAAGTATTAACGATACAGGATGGCGCTCAATTTTCTGGACGCTGTGAAATCATTGAAGATGATTTTGATTTATAAATGAATCCCCCTAAAAGATCATTAAGCTCAATCATGTCAGAGAGCTATTCTATTTATTTTGAATTTTTTGGAATTATTCTTGCATGGATATTTTGTGGATACCTCATTACAAAAAATATCTCTTATATTGCTATCATTTGTGGAGTAATACATGGATCTGTTACAGCTTATAAGCACGTTCTAAAAAAATAATTAAAAATTCTAATTATTTTCCTGTTTTTCCTTACATGTTTTCATTAATATTTCGGCAATGATTGTCGGTGAAAAAATTACAGAAAAATGGTCAATGGATCAAGCAGCTCAATATGCCAAAGATCATGTCATCGATAGCGATAAATTAGCTGAAAAAAATATTTTCGATTTTGAATTTTTAACTACTCTAACAGAGAAAGCATCTGCATTTGGACTACCTATTGATTTTGCAATCTCCAAACATGTATTTCTTTTATTTTTTGTATCATTTATAACTGTTGGAACGATAGTGACTCTAGTGCAGAGCTACATTTCCCATAAAAAAAATATCCCTAATAAGTTTATGAGTATGATTGAAATGATGGTTGTTTATTTAAGAGAAGATGTTCTTAAAACAACAATCGGAGATAAGGAGCATAGAGATTGGGCTCCTCTCATATATACAATTTTCTTTTTTGTTTTATTTTCAAATATTTTAGGATTGATTCCAATTTTTGACCTTTCTGGATTGATAGGTTCTTTAGGGTATAAATTTGAAATCTTTAAAGAAAAATATAATTTTCTTTATGTACTTTCAAAAGGAGGCAATACTGTTACTGCAAATATTAATGTAACATTCGCATTAGCTACCATTTCTTTCTTTGCTTTTATTGGTGCTGGAATTAAAAAATATGGTTTTATGCAGCACTGGAAAAATTTAGCCCCTTCTGGATTACCATGGCCATTATATTTTGTTGTTGTGCCTATTGAATTTATGGGACTGTTTATACGTCCTTTAGCTTTAACTTTAAGGCTAGCTGGTAATATGATGGGTGGCCATATAGCTTTAGTTATTTTTATAACATTTATTTTTAGTGCCAACGCTGAACTTGGAGCATTTGCAGGCTTTGCTATAGCTCCTTTTTCTGTTGCGCTTGCACTAGGTTTAACTATGCTTGAACTGCTTGTTGCAGTAATTCAAGCTTATGTATTTGCTTTATTAACAGCCGTTTTTATAGGAATGGCAATACACGTAGATCATTAACACAAAAAAAGGAGTCTCACTATGGGAGCAGGATTAGCAGTAATAGGCGCAGGAATTGGTATTGGTTTAATTGGTTATGGAGTAGCTCAAGCTATTGCAAGACAACCTGAAGCAGCTGGAGAAATTAGATCTCAAACATTTCTTTTAGCAATTTTGGTTGAGGGAGCAGCAATTTTGCTTGGATTATTATCATTGGTTCTTGGTTAATAGTAAACGATAAACGTAAGGAAGAAGTATGGATTTATTAACACCAGATCTTGGTACTTATATTTGGTCATTATTTATTTTTATGACAGTTCTTTTTGTACTAAAGAGATATGCATGGAATCCTCTTTTAGATTTTCTTGAAGAGAGAGAAGAGGATATCGCAAATTCTTTGAAAATGGCGGAAAGTGCAAAATCTGATTTAGAGCAAATAAAGGATGAGTCACAAAAAATACTAGATCAAGCCAAAAAAGAAGGTAAAGTTATTGTAACTGATAGTAAGCAAAAAGCTGAGGACTCAGCAAATAAAATTTTAGAAAGTGCTAAGGCAAAGTCTGATGAATTTATTGTCGATGCAAAGTCTAAAATTGAAATCGAGAAGCAGCGAGCAATTAAAGAGATCAAAGAAGAAGTTGTTGATCTTAGTATTGATTTAGCTTCTAAGATATTACAGAGAAATGTGAAAGATGATGATAATGATAAATTTATTCAGTCTTCACTTGACGCAATGAACACAGATGAAGCAAAATCATAAAAAAATAAAGATATATTCTGAGGCGCTATGTAATAGTGTAGATACTTTTGAAACATTTCAAAATGTTAAAGCATGCTTACATGAACTCACTGCTTTGTCAAAAAAAGATCTAATGATTAATACATTTCTGAAATCTAAATCAGTTGATATGAGTAAGAAAATGAACATTTTTACAGAAGCCTTTCAAGAGGTTTTTGATAAAAATTTACTTGAAGTACTTTTAGTGATGATTGAAAATGATGATATGAATTTGTTAATTGATGTAAATAAGAGTTTTGTAGTTTTAGCAAAAGAAAAATTGAATATAGCATATGTTGAAGTAACCTCATCTGCAGATATGGATGAAAATATGAAAAATCAACTATCAGATAAGCTGAGCGACATAACAAGCAAGAAGATCGATATTAATTTTTCAACTAATCAGGATTTAATCGGTGGATTAAAGATTAAAATTGATGATATGCTATTTGATAGCAGCTTAAAAACAAAATTAGAAAACGCAAAATCAAAATTAATAGGGGTATAAATGGATATTAAAACTAATCAAATCGGTGATTTATTACGCGACCAAATAAAGAACATTGACAACAATGTTGATGTTAATGAAGTTGGTGAGGTTCTTGAAATTGGAGATGGTGTAGCTAGAACAAGCGGTTTAGGTAATGTCATGAGTTCTGAGTTAGTAGAATTTCCGAATAATGTATTTGGTATGGCACTAAACTTGGAAGAAGAAAATGTCGGTGTAGTACTTTTTGGAGATAGTAGTCTCGTAAAAGAAGGCGATACTGTAAAAAGAACAGGTAAGGTTGTTGAAGTTCCTGTTGGAAAAGAATTATTAGGAAGAGTTGTGAATCCTTTAGGAGTTCCAATGGATGGTAAAGGCCCAATCAATGCGAAACATTCTCTTCAAATTGAAAGAAAAGCATTAGGAGTAATGCAAAGATATCCAGTAAAAGAGCCATTACAAACTGGCTTGAAATCAATTGACAGCATGATTCCAATTGGTAGAGGCCAAAGAGAATTAATTATTGGTGACAGACAGACGGGAAAATCTGCAATTGCTACTGACACGATTATTAATCAAAAATCTACTCACAGTGGTGATAGCCCTGTTTATTGTATTTATGTAGCAATTGGTCAAAAAGCATCTACTGTTGCAAAATTAGTTGGTGAGCTTGAAGCAAACGGGGCAATGGAATATACTACAGTTGTTGTTGCAAATGCATCAGACCCAGCTCCTCTGCAATATATTGCACCATATTCTGGTTGTGCAATGGGAGAATACTACAGAGATAATGGGATGCATGGTTTAATTGTTTACGATGATTTATCCAAGCAAGCAACTGCATACAGACAAATGTCACTAGTACTAAGACGACCTCCAGGTAGAGAGGCATTCCCTGGAGATGTATTTTATCTTCATAGTAGATTGCTAGAGAGATCATCAAAATTATCTGAGGATTTAGGTTCAGGTTCATTAACTGCATTGCCAGTAATTGAAACTCAAGAGGGAGATGTATCTGCATATATTCCAACTAATGTAATATCAATTACTGACGGACAAATATATTTAGATACTAACTTATTCAATGGTGGAGTAAGACCTGCAGTTGATGTTGGACTATCAGTGTCAAGAGTTGGTGGAAGCGCACAAATCAAAGCTATGAAAAAGATTGCTGGTAAATTGAGATTAGATTTAGCGCAATTTAGAGAGTTGGAGGCGTTTGCAAAATTTGCTTCTGATTTAGATGATGCTACAGCAGCACAAATTACTAGAGGTCGCCGCATGGTAGAAATACTAAAACAGAATCAATATGTTCCAATGTCTACAGCAAATCAAGTTCTGATTATCTATGCAGCTAGTCAGGGATACCTTGATGACATTGAACTTGAATCTGTAAAAGATTTTGAAGTTGGCTTGCTTGAACATTTTGCGTCTAAATCTCCTGAATGTATTAAGGAGATTGAAGATACAGGTAATATCGGAGATGATTTAGCTAAAAAGATGAATAAAGCAATCGAGGCATTTAAAAAGAGCTTCTAATGGCAAATCTTAAAAGTCTACAAGAGCGAATTAAATCTGTTAGTAGTATTCAGCAGGTAACAAAAGCAATGAAGATGGTTGCTGCTGCCAAGGTGAAAAAGGCTCAAGATAAAATGGAAATATCGCGACCTTATTCAAAGAATACGCAAGATATGATATGCAGAATTTTACCTCAAGTTTCTAATGATAATATAGCATTAGTTAGTAAAAGGAAAGTTTCAAAAACAGCTTTAATCATCATAACGAGTGATAGAGGTTTTGCTGGATCTTTTAATTCTAGCGTTATTCGATTAGCTGAGAAAGAGATTGAGAAGCTTGGAAAAGATAAAGTACAGTTATTTTGTTTAGGAAAAAAATCTTCAGAATATTTCAGTAAAAGAAACTACAACGTAGTACAGTCTTTTTATGATTTTTGGAAGGATATGACTTTTGATACAGCATCTGATATTGCTGAAACATTCATAGCCGCATTTAAAAATCATGAGGTAGATGAAGTTAATGTGATTTACAACAGATTTAAAACATTGGCATCTCAAGACTTAATGATGGAAAAAGTATTGCCAATTGATTTTACTGAGGATTATAATCCTAAGGACTATAATTATGATTATGAGCCAAATAAAGAAAGTATTGTTAAGTCATTACTCCCAAAACATCTGAAAGTACAAATGTGGCAACAGATGTTAGAATCTTACAGTAGTGAAGAAGCTGCTAGAATGATTGCAATGGATAATGCCACAGAAAATGCAAAAGAAATAATTAAAGAATTAAAACTAGAATTTAACAAAGCGCGTCAAGCTGCGATTACCACAGAAATGTTAGAAATTGTTGGTGGAGCAGAAGCGCTAGTCGATTAAGGGGACATAAAAATGAATAATGAAGGTAAAATACTACAAATAACTGGTGCGGTGGTTGATGTAAAATTCACCGAAGGGCATTTACCAAAAATTATGAATGCTTTAAACATCAAGAGAGAAGATGGATCTGATTTAGTATTAGAAACTGCTCAACATTTGGGTCAAGGAGTTGTTAGAACCATCGCTATGGATTCAACTGACGGACTTGTAAGAGGTACAGCTGTATCAGATTTAGGTCAGCCAATCTCAGTTCCTGTTGGAGAAGAAACATTAGGAAGGATGTTTGATGTACTTGGAAATCCAATTGATCAAAAAGGGGATGTTGGAAATACAAAGACATCACCAATTCATAGATCCGCTCCATTACAAGAAGATTTGACAACAACTTCGGAAATGTTTGAAACAGGTATTAAGGTTGTTGACCTGATGGAACCCTACACAAGAGGTGGAAAAACAGGACTATTTGGAGGTGCTGGAGTTGGAAAAACAGTTTTAATTCAAGAGCTTATTAGAAATATCGCAACAGAACATGGCGGTTTCTCTGTTTTTGCTGGAGTGGGTGAAAGAACTAGAGAAGGAAATGATTTGTATGCTGAAATGACGGAATCAGGTGTTATTGATAAAACAGCACTAGTGTTTGGTCAAATGAATGAGCCACCAGGAGCAAGATTAAGAGTTGGTTTAAGTGCTTTGACAATGGCGGAATATTTCCGTGATGATGAAGGGAAAGACGTGTTGTTGTTTGTAGACAACATTTTTAGATTCACTCAAGCAGGTTCTGAGGTGTCAGCACTATTAGGAAGAATGCCTTCAGCGGTAGGGTATCAACCTACACTTTCTACCGAAATGGGAGATTTGCAAGAACGCATTACATCAACTAAAAAAGGATCTATTACATCCATTCAAGCTATTTATGTTCCTGCTGATGATGTAACTGACCCTGCGCCAGCTACAGCCTTTGCACACTTGGATGCAACTTCAGTATTAGATAGAAAGATTTCTGAGTTAGGCATCTATCCTGCGATTGACCCCCTGACATCAACATCTAGAATTCTAGATCCGAGAGTAGTTGGAGATAGACACTATAATGTTGCACGATCAGTGCAAACAACATTACAACAATATAAAGATTTGCAAGATATTATTGCAATTCTTGGTATGGATGAACTATCTGATGAAGATAAAATGGTTGTATCTAGAGCAAGAAAAATGCAGAAATTTATGTCACAACCATTCTTTGTAGCAGAGCAATTTACAGGGCTAGAAGGTCGTTATGTAAAGTTAGAAGATTCTATTGCAGGATTTGAAGCAATATTAAATGGTGAGGTAGATGATCTTCCAGAAAATGCTTTTTCTTATGTAGGATCAATCGACGAAGCAATTGAAAAGGCTAAAAAGTGAATAAAGTCTTTAGCCTAGATATTGTAACTCCAACACATTCTTTCAGTTTTGATGATGTGACATATGTTAAATGTCCTGGAACTGAGGGATATTTTGGGATTATGAAAAATCATACTAACTCCATCCTAAATCTAAAGGAAGGAGTCATATCGGTAAAAACAGGAGAAAAAGAAATAAAATTTTCCTGTTCAGCAGGGATTGCTGATATTAATTCCGACTCTACAGATGACATTCCAGATAAGGTATTATTACTTGTCGAAAATGCACAAGAATTAGAAAAATAATTATTACATTGATACTATATGGATTCTAGAACACACAATTGTGGTGAATTAACCAAAAAGAATATTAATAAAAACGTCCACTTACTTGGATGGGTGAATTCTACACGTACTCATGGAAAAATTATTTTCATTGACATTAGAGATCGATTCGGAAAAACTCAAATTATTCTCAATTCCGACTCTTTGATTGAAAGAGGAAAATCCCTATCAAATGAAGATGTGATATCAGTAAGAGGTAAAGTTATCGCAAGATCTGAAGACCTTATTAATAAGAATATCATAACAGGTGAGATTGAAGTTGTTGCTGAAGAATTAGAAATTTTAAATATGGCTGCTCCACTACCAATGTCTATTCATGATCGAGAAGCTTCTACAGAAGAGCACAGATTAAAATATCGTTATCTAGAATTAAGAAATTCTGAACTACAGAATAATTTAATTATCAGACATAAAACAACCCAAGTAGTTAGAAATTTTTTAAATGACCAAAATTTTATTGAAATTGAAACTCCCGTATTAACTAAATCTACTCCTGAAGGTGCTAGAGATTATTTAGTGCCAAGTAGAGTACATAATGGAAAATTTTATGCTCTACCTCAATCTCCTCAGATGTATAAGCAATTATTTATGATTTCTGGCTTAGATAGATACTTTCAAATTGTAAAATGTTTTAGAGATGAAGATTTAAGATCAGACAGGCAGCCTGAGTTTACTCAGATTGATATTGAAATGAGCTTTGTAGACGAAGAACATATAAGAGATATGGTAGAAAAACTTATTGTAACCGTTTTTGACAAAGTAAATAATATTAAAATGCAAACACCCTTTCCAATTTTATCTTACAAAGATTCAATGAATAAATTTGGTACTGATAAGCCTGATCTTAGATATTCAATGGAGATTCAAAATTTCAAAAAGTTTTCTGATCAATCCGATTTCCAAGCTTTTAAAAACTCAGAATCTGTTAATATGATTCATGTGAATAATGTAGAACGTTTTTCTAGAAAAGTTATTTCTGAGCTTGATTCTTATGCTCAGTCTCTTGGAGCTAAAGGACTAGCATGGATGAAATACAAAGATGGTTCATTTGAGGGTGGGATATCAAAATTTTTTAATCAAGACCTTCAATCTGATATTGCATCAGATTGCAATATAAATGACGATTCAATATGTTTTATGGTAGCTGATAGTACTCAGCTATCTTTAAAAGTATTAGGAAAAATAAGAGTTAAAGTTGCGGAAATGTTAAGTCTATTTGATAACTCAGTATTTAAGCCAGTATGGATTGTAGATTTTCCCTTATTTGATTGGGATGAAGACAACCAACGTTTTGATTCAGTTCATCATCCTTTTGTAGCACCAAAAGATAATGATATTGAAATTGCTATATCAGAACCTGGAAAAGCTATATCAAAAGGTTATGATATAGTTATCAATGGCTATGAAGTAGCAGGTGGTTCTATTAGAATTCATGATCAAGAGCTACAGCAAAAAATATTTGAAACAATGAATCTAACACAAGAAGATATTAGTAATAAGTTTGGATTCTTCATTGACGCGTTAAAATTTGGAACTCCTCCTCATGGAGGCATTGCTTTTGGTTTAGATAGATTGGTTATGTTATTAGCAGGAGTTAATAATATAAGAGATGTAATCGCATTCCCAAAAACTACTTCAGCCTCTGCTCTTATGGAAGATTCTCCTAATACTGTATCAGATGAACAATTAGATGATTTGGGTATAGACATTAAAGAGCATGAAAAAAACGTTTGAAATAAAAGGAGTTGATTTGACAGAGCTGTATGGCATTGGCGATCAGAATATACTCTTTCTAGAAAAATCACTTCCATTAAATATTAATATTCGCGGTAATAGTCTCTTTTGTAAAGGATTGAAAAAAGATTTAGATCATTTTTCAGTTATTCTGGGTCATATGGTTGACTCAATTAAAAAAGGTAATAACCTTACAACTAAGGATATCAATCAATTATTAGCAATGAATATGCAACAAACCCTTGATCGTAAAAGATCTATTGGTAATGTTGTTTTTTATGGCAAAAAAGGGCCAGTACATGCCAGAACAGGCGGACAGAAGGAATTATTAAACTCTTTATTTAAAAATGATATTGTTATATCTGTAGGTCCTGCTGGTACAGGAAAAACATTTTTAGCAGTTGCCTATGCATTGTCTTTATTAGAAAAACATGAAATAGAAAAAATTATTTTCTGTAGACCTGCAGTAGAAGCTGGAGAAAGTTTAGGTTTTCTTCCAGGAGATTTAAAAGACAAAATAGATCCATACCTTGCACCATTATATGATGCACTAAATGAATTGTTACCAAAGAGTAAAATTCAGATGCTACTCAATAAAGGTATAATAGAAATTATTCCATTGGCATATATGAGAGGGAGAACAATTAATAGATCAGTTATGATTTTAGATGAAGCTCAGAATTCTTCAACAATTCAGATGAAAATGTTTCTGACAAGGCTGGGTATAGATTCTAGAGCAATCATTACTGGCGATGCATCTCAAATTGATTTACCAAAAAAGTCACACTCAGGATTAGTTAGTGTTCTGAATATTTTGAAAGATATAAAAGATATTGGAATTGTAAAATTAACTGAACATGATATTGCTAGACATCATTTAGTTAAACATATCATCAATGCGTATTCCAAATCAAAAGCATAAAAAGGGAAAATTATGAATAAAGGTATATTTGAAAGAGTTAGTAAGACAAATCATGAACAAGTTGTTTACTGCAATGATGAAAGTACTGGTTTAAAAGCAATTATAGC
The DNA here is from genome assembly GCA_029253045.1 of Fidelibacterota bacterium. Taxonomy (GTDB): domain Bacteria; phylum Fidelibacterota; class Marinisomatia; order Marinisomatales; family Marinisomataceae; genus Marinisoma. The sequence continues at coordinate 19,350 of JAQXAG010000105.1, forward strand.
AATTCATGATACTACTTTAGGTCCTGCGCTAGGTGGATGTAGGATGTATCCTTACAAGACAGAGCAAGAGGCATTAGTTGATGCACTAAGACTCTCGAGAGGGATGACATATAAAGCTTCGATAGCAAATTTAAATTTGGGTGGAGGAAAAGCAGTAATTATCGGCGATCCTAATTCAGATAAATCAGAAGTACTTTTAAGGTCTTTCGGAAATTTTGTTGAAAGTCTTAATGGAAAGTATATTACTGCTGAAGATGTAGGTATGTCAGTACATGATATGGAGTTCATTAGAATGGAGACTAATCATGTTACTGGAATTAAGAGAGCAATGGGTGGAAGTGGAGACCCTTCTATATTAACTGCATTAGGAGTATTTGTTGGTATGAAGGCTGCGCTTAAGAAAAGATTAGGCATAACTTCGATGCGAGATCTTAAAGTAGGTATTCAGGGATTTGGAAAAGTAGGATACTATCTATGCAGGAATCTTCAAAAAGAAGGTGCCATTATTTATGGATATGACATTGATCAAAGTAAATTAGATACTGTAATTAATGAATTTGGTGTAATCCCTGTTTCTAACGAGGAATTAATTAGTTTAGATTTAGATGTTTTTTCCCCATGTGCTTTAGGAGCTATTGTAAATCCAGAAACAATTAAAAAAATGAAATGTTCTGTTATAGCAGGGGCTGCAAACAACCAATTAGAAAAAGAATCAAGAGATTCGAAATTGTTACTAAGCAAGAAAATCATGTACGTACCAGACTATGTTATAAATGCTGGTGGATTAATGAATGTAGCTAATGAACTTCAGGGCTATAACAAAGAGAAAGCTCGCTATCAAGTAGAAGGGATATACTATATTTTGATGAGAATATTTGACTATGCAGCAACAAATAACATTTCAACTCTTGAAGCAGCAAACCTACTTGCAGAAAGAAGAATTGATGAATTTGCTAAATGGAATCATTAATGAGTGAAAAACAACATAGAAAAAAAGCAAGAGAAGCGGTATTGCAAGCCCTATATGCAAAGCATGTTTCTAGTGAAGATGAAAAAAAAGTTCTTCAAGACATCAATGATAGATATCAGTTTGATAAGCCAACTAAAAAATTTGTAGATGAATTGTTTAAATCCACAATAAAAAATGCTGAATCACTTGACAAAAAAATTGAGTCCGCTCTAGAGAATTGGACGCTCGAAAGAATTAATATTATTGATAGATTAATTATGCAAATGTCGATATGTGAAATGTCACTTATGCAACATTATGAAATATCACATAAAGTCACTATAAGTTCAGCCATAGAAAATGCTAAGAAATTTAGCTCAGAAGATAGCACTGCATTTGTAAATGGTGTATTAGATTCGGTGTATAAAAAATTATAATTGATATGAGCTTATTAACAACAATATTCGGTACAAAATCTGGGAGAGAAATTAAAAAAATCCAACCTTTGGTTAATCAAATTAATGAACTCTATGATACTCTTGAAGGAAAAGATGAATCTTACCTAGCTCAAAGAACAGCTCAGCTACAGAGCGATGTACAAGAAAAGATTTTTTCTGCAGAAAGCAAAAAATTAAAAGATATTTCTGACAGAAAAGAAATACAAAAAATACGTACTGAAATTGAGAAAGAAGTACTTGATGATATTCTAGTAGAAGCATTTGCTTTAGTCAAGCATGCCTCTCGTTTATTATATGGAAAAGAGTGGGTAGCTGTTGGTCAAAAAATTAAATGGGAAATGATTCCTTATGATGAACAGTTGATTGGAGGGGTTGTCCTTCATCAAGGTAAAATATCTGAGATGAAAACAGGCGAAGGAAAAACTTTAGTTGCAACAATGCCTATATATTTAAATGCTTTATCTGGAAGAGGAGTACATGTAATTACCGTTAATGACTACTTGGCTCAGAGAGATTCAGAATGGATGGGTAAGGTTTTTGAAATGTTAGGTATGTCTGTTGGACATATTCTAAACTCAATGAATCCAGAGCAAAGGAAAGCTGCATACAATTGTGATATAACTTATGGAACAAATAATGAATTTGGATTTGACTACTTAAGAGATAACATGACAATTGATGCTGAGTATTTAGTACAAAGACCTCATCATTATGCTATAGTTGATGAAGTAGATAGTGTTCTAGTAGATGAGGCAAGAACCCCTTTAATTATTTCAGGTCCAGTTGAAACAAAAATTAATCAATCTTATGTAGATTTAAGTTCACCTGTAAAATCTTTAGTTAGAAAGCAGAAGGAATTAGTTTCTGATTTAGTAGTTCAAGCAGAACAAATTATAAGAATTGATTCACCATCAGATGAGCAGCTTTATGATGCTGGACTTCTTTTACTTAAAGCAAAAAAAGGTTTACCTAAGGACAGTAAGTTACAGGAATTATTTCAAGAGCAAGGTACTTTAAAGCTAATGAATAGTGTTGAATCAGAATTTATTGCAGATAAAAAATTACATGAACTTGACGAGGATTTATATTTTGTAATCGATGAACAGTCTAATAGTGTAGATCTTTCAGATAAAGGTAGAATTGCGCTATCTCCAGATAATATGGAGGCGTTTACGATTCCAGATTTAGGAGAAATGCTAAGTGATATTGATGAAAAAGATTTATCAGATGATCAAAAAAAGCTAAATAAAGAAAAAGCGTATCAGTTACATTCGCAGAGAAGTGGAAAGATACATTACCTTAATCAATTGCTTAAGGCTTATACTTTATTTGATAAAGATGTTGAGTATGTAGTACAAAATGGACAAGTATTAATTGTTGATGAATTTACAGGCAGAGTTTTACCTGGAAGGAGATTTAGTGGAGGTCTTCATCAAGCTTTAGAAGCAAAAGAAAATGTTAAAATTGAAAAAGAAACTCAAACATTAGCTTCAATTACTATCCAAAATTATTTTAGAATGTATGATAAGTTATCTGGAATGACAGGTACAGCTGACACAGAAGCAGCAGAATTTGAAAAAATTTATAACTTGGGTGTTACTGTAATTCCAACGCATCGTCCAATTGTTAGAAAAGATTTTAATGATGTTATTTATAAATCAATGCATGCTAAATATAAAGCAGTGATAAATGAAGTAGGTAGTTATTTCAAAAAAGGACAACCAGTTTTAATTGGTACTATTTCAGTAGAAGTCTCAGAATTATTATCAAAAATGTTAAAACAAAAAGGAATACCGCATAATGTTTTAAATGCTAAGCAACATAAAAGTGAAGCTGAAATTGTATCGCAAGCAGGCTTAAAAAATGCGATTACTATTGCAACAAATATGGCAGGAAGAGGAACAGATATAAAATTAGGTCCAGGAGTAGAAGAGTTAGGTGGATTGCATATCATTGGTACTGCAAGACATGAATCAAGACGTATTGATTTACAATTGAGAGGTCGATCTGGTAGACAGGGAGACAGCGGTTCATCAAGATTTTATATTTCATTAGAGGATGATTTGATGCGATTATTCAATATGGACAAACTTGCTTCATATATGGATAGACTAGCAATGGATGAAGATCAAGAATTAAGCGCCGGTATGTTGAATCGTGGTGTTAGTAATGCTCAAAAGAAAGTTGAAGAAAGAAATTTTGGTATGCGAAAACATCTACTTGAATATGACGATGTTCTAAACCAACAAAGAGAAATCATTTATGAATTAAGAAATAAGGCATTATTATCAAAATCCATTAAATCTTCGATTGATGAATTTATTGATGACTTTATATATGATTTATTAGAGCCGCTTGAAATTAAGGGCATAAAAGATTGGGACTGGGCAGCATTGAACCAAGAATTAAATGCACATCTATTGATAGATATAAATCTTTCTGAACTTAAGGAGCTAAAAAGTAAAGAAGAAATAGTTGCTAAAATTTTGGATAAGGCATTACAATATTATAATAAAAAAGAAGAAATTATTCCGGAAGAACTACTACGAAAGCTTGAAAAATTTGTTGTTTTAAGAACTATTGATGAAAAATGGCGTAATCATTTGCTAGGAATGGATCAATTAAGAGAAGGAATTGGCCTTAGAGCATTTGGACAAAAAAATCCTTTAATAGAATACAAAGCAGAAGCTTATAATTTTTTCCAAGATTTAATGGTAAGCTTGCGAGCATCAATTGTACAAAGAGTTTATCATGCACAAATTAGTGAGAATCCTCGTCCAAAAGAAAATGCTCCCCTTCAAAAAAATATTCAACTTACTCATGCAGATGCTTCAGCTGATACTAAGTCACAACCTGTTAGTACTCCTGAAAATAATATGGAAGAAAAAATTGGTAGAAATGATAAAATAAAAGTATTATCTCCCTCAGGAGATGAAGTAGAAATCAAGTTTAAAAAATTAGAATCTTATTTATCGAAAGGATATACTCGTGGCTAATAAAAAAAATAAATTACATTTTTCAACTAAATCTATTCATGTTGGAAATAAAATCGATGAAACAGGAGCAGCTGTAACTCCAATTCATTTTACATCTACTTTTAGGCAGCCTACTTTTGCTAGTACATCAAAATATGTTTATTCTCGAGTTGGAAGTCCAACGTTAGCTGCCTTAGAAGAAAATTTAGCTATGTTAGAGAATGCTAAGTATGCTTACGCATTTTCTTCTGGTATGGCAGCAATGACTGCGATTTTCATGATGTTTAAGCCAGGAGACCATGTATTGATATCACGAAATGTATATGGAGGTGTTTTTAGATTAGTAACAAAAGTGCTGAATGATAATAAAGTAGATTTTGAATTTATTGATACAACAAACTTAGATACGATTGCCAAAGCAATAACAGAAAATACAAAGTTGATTCACCTTGAAACTCCAAGCAATCCTTTATTAGAGTTAGCTGATATTAAAAAAGTTTCAGAATTAGCAAACAAAAATAATATTTTAGTGAGTGTCGATAATACTTTTATGGGTTCTTATGGACAAAGACCATTAGACCTGGGTGCTGATATTGTAATGCATAGCACTACAAAATTTCTCAGTGGACATTCTGATGTTCTAAGCGGTGCATTAATGGTAAATGATGATTCAGCATCAGAGAAAATAACCTTAATTCAAAATACTGGAGGCGCTCTTCCTAGTCCGTTTGATGCATGGCTACTTTTAAGATCAGTAAAGACGTTATCTGTTAGAGTAGAAAAGCAATTTGACAATGCTGGTAAAATTGCTAAATGGCTGGATAGCAACTCTCTAGTTACGCGCGTGATTTATCCGGGATTAAAATCTCATAAACAGTTTGATTTAGCAACAAAACAACATTCATGCCCAGATGGTAAACCTGTATATGGAAGTATGATTTCTTTTGAGCTCGATCAATCAATCAATCTTGATAGTTTTGCAAAAAAATTAAGTATTATCACTTTGGCTGAAAGTTTAGGAGGGGTTAAAAGCTTAATATCTTGTCCTTATTCTATGACTCATGCATCAGTACCACATGATGAAAAAGCTGAGTTGGGAATCACGCCTAATTTATTAAGGTTTTCTGTTGGTATTGAGCACGCAGATGATTTAATTTCAGAACTTGAATTTGCAATGAATCATAATTAACGCTTTTTTTAGTTAATTCTTTTTATATTGTTAAAAATATGCCGTGGTGGCGGAATTGGTAGACGCGCTGGTCTTAGGAACCAGTATCGTAAGATGTGAAGGTTCGAGTCCTTTCCACGGTACTTATGGAAATTATATTCCTAGGTGTAATAATTCTGACAGCATTAGTACTTTTTATTTCAGAGTTATTTCCAATAGATGTGACAGCTCTACTAGTTCTTGGGTTGTTATTAGTCCTCGGACTGGTCAGTCCAGCTGAGAGTCTTGCGGGATTTTCTAACCCTGCAGTCATGACAATTGCTTGTCTTTTTGTGATGAGTTATGCATTACAAAAATCTCATATTTTAGAATATGTGATTATCAGCGTTAATAAATTAATTGATAAATCCAGAGTTGTAGGAATGATTGCTTATTTATTTTGTATTGGTATTGCTTCTGCCGTAGTAAACAATACAGCAATAGTAGCAATATTCATGCCAGTTACTATTCGATTAGCAGATAAATATAAGATCAGTCCTTCTAAGGTTTTGATCCCATTAAGCTATGCTGCTATTTTAGGTGGAACATTAACACTCGTAGGAACCTCTACTAACTTAATTGTTAATTCTATACTAGTAGATACTTCTGGAGGTGCGGTATCTCTTGGAATGCTAGAGTTTGCCAAATTTGGAATAATAAAATTTGTAATAGGGTTGGTGTATATATTTACAATTGGATATAAGCTTCTTCCTACGAGGGTAGCAAAATCTTCAAGTATTGAAGACTATAGTCTGGATGGATATTTAACAGAGTTTAGAGTCAATGAAAATTCTCCTTTATGTGGTAAAACATTATTAGATAGGAAAATTAATGAAAACTATGATGTGATCGTTTTAGATGTTATCAGGGATGGTGAAATTATTACTTCCAATCTAAGAGGCTTAGCATTGCAGAAAGACGATGTTTTATTTGTCAAAGGCTCTTTTGATAATTTTCAGCGCTTGAAAGAAATTGAAAACCTTGCTCTTCTTACAGATGAAAAGCTTACTCAGGAAGAATTGGAGCAAGAGAATCATATATTAGCAGAATGTCTAGTAACTGATAATTCAGAATTAATAGGCCAAACGCTTCAAGATGCGAATTTCAGAAGAACTTTTGGTAGTTTTGTGTTAGCAATTCGTAGAGAAGGTGAAGTCATAAGAAGAAAATTAGCACATTTTATATTAAAACCATTTGATACCTTATTAGTATATGGACCTAAAGATCGAATTAGTCAACTTGCTTCTAAAGAAGGATTTATTGTACTTGGTAAGGCAGATGCTAATCTTGATAGTCATCCATTATGGTGGCTAAGTATTGTTACAATCTTATGCGCTGTAGGTTTAGCTATTTTTAAAATAGTTCCAATCGTAGTAGGAGTTATCCTCGGAGTAATTACTCTACTATTAGCTAGAGTTATTACGCCTAATGAAGCTTATTCATCAATTCATTGGCAGGTAATTGTTGTCATTGCGGCTTTTCTACCTATGGGAGTTGCCATTCAACGAACAGGACTAGATGTGATAATTGGTAATGGAATAGGTAGTATTGTAAATTTATTTCCCGAACATCTTATTCCATATTTTTTATTAGCAATAATTTATTTAATCACTATGATTTTAACAGAAATTGCATCTAATGCAGCAACCGCAATTATTATGACGCCGATAACTCTAACATTAGCGGCAAGTTTTGGGTTTGATCCAAAACCATTTATTTTTGCAGTATGTTATGCAGCATCAGCATCATTTATTACTCCAGTTGGTTATCAAACCAATTTGATGGTATATGGTCCTGGTGGATACAGATACTCTGACTACATAAAAGTAGGATTGCCTCTAGGAATTATTCTATGGATTGTTTCAGTAATAGTTATACCAATGATCTGGCCCTTTTAATGTTTAAAGATTTAGAAAGCTGGGATTATAAGAATAAAGCTATTTCAAAAACTTTTGAATTCTCATCATACTTGTCTGGTGTAAATTTTCTTAACAAGGTAGCATCATCAGCTGAAGAACTAGATCATCATCCTGACATCACCTTAACGTGGTGTAAGGTGTATATTTTGCTTACGACACATGATAAAGGCGATGTAACAGAAAAAGATATAGAATTAGCCAAGCTATGTGATAAGCATTATAAGGACTAGTATTGAGATATTTAGTTTTAGTATCAATACTTTGGTCTTTCTCATTTGGCATTATTAAGTATGGATTATCAGAATTAGATCCCTTTTTTATTAGCTACGCTAGAAATTTAATTGCTCTAGTTTTTTTTACCTCAATTTCAATCTATCAATTTAAAAAATTTCAGTGGGATATTAAGTTAGTCTTTATAGGAGCAATTCAATTCGGATTGATGTATGTCTTCTATATACAATCATATCAATATCTACCGGCATATCTCATTGCCACCTTTACAATCACAACACCTATTTTTATATCAATTGCTGATAAATACTTTTTTAAAAATCTTATCACTTTAAAAGATGCTTTAGCTATTTTTTTAGTAATAATAGCTTCTTACCTTATGAGATATAATGTTACAAATCCTGTAGAATACTGGTATGGATTTCTATTAATTCAATGTGCTAATTTTGTATTTGCTTGGGGTCAAGTATGGTTTAAGCAATGGAATAGCGAACATCCCAACACTGATATCATCAGTAATTTCTCTCAACTATTTCTTGGCGCTACTATAGTTACCTCTTCGGTTTACTTATCGGTATCAGGTAGTATAATTGAGTTAACAGATACCAACTTACTTGCTTTACTTTTTTTAGGACTATTTTCTACCGGAATCGGTTTTTTACTATGGAATATTGGTGCAACTAAAGTGAATTCATATAGGCTTGCTGTATCAAATAACTTAGTAATACCAATTGCGATTATAAATTCAGTATTAATTTTTGGAGAATCAATTAGTCTGTTATTATTCTTACCAGGAATAATTCTATTTTATATAGCTTATAGAATTACTTAGTTTTTTTATGCATTTTTCTTGCAGCATTCGCCATAAAAATATCAAGTATCCCTTTAAATGCAATCACAATACGCCATTGCCATGGGAAAATGAACATTTTTTTCTTTTTATGTAATGCATTTACAATTTTCTTTGCCGCAATATCTGTTTTGATTATAAATGGAGTCCATTCTACTGGATCTGTCATCTCACTCTCCACAAAACCTGGACAAATTAGTGTTACATCTATTGTTGTTGGCAACGTTTTTCTCCAACTTTCACTCAAAGCTCTTACTGCAAATTTAGAGGCAGCATATGCTCCACCACCAGCCCATGCTATGTGACTAGCTACTGATCCTACTAAGGCAATATGCCCATCGTCTTGTTTTAGCATTACTGGAATAAAGGGGAGGATTGTATTTTGAACTCCAATAACATTAACCTTTATTACTTCGTTAATTAAGGTTGGATCTCCTTTGTGAAGTGCATCGAGGTCTCCAAGACCCGCATTTGCAATCACTAAGTCAATTTTTGTAATTTTGGATAAGAAGTCATCTATTGATTCTTTTGTGGAATGCTGATCTGTAACATCCACTGAGTAGATAGTAACTTCTGCACCCATTTCGCGACATTTAGTAGCAATATCTTCTAATTTTTCTTTTCTTCTGGCACACAATGCTAGATGATTACCTTTTTTAGCATATTCATAGGAGACATACTCTCCAATTCCACTACTTGCACCTGTTATATAAATATTCATTGAGATGATTCTACAAATTTATCAGTCATAATTCCACCAAAACTAATTATATTCATTCATATATGGATAAAAGTAAAATAAATGGATTAGCTCAAGCAATTCTTGAAAACGAATCGCGTCAACTGAATAACGTTGCAAAACAAATTGATGATGATATTATCAAGGCTTCAGAACTTATTATAGACAACAAAGGTAAGTTGGTGATATGTGGATTAGGAAAATCAGGATTAATTGGACAAAAGATTGTGGCAACTCTTTGTAGTACAGGAACCAAAAGTGTATTTGTTCATGCAGCAGAAGCGCTACATGGAGATTTAGGTATTTATAATCCAGGTGATCCAACACTCCTTATATCAAAGAGTGGAAATACTGAAGAATTAGTGCGATTAATTCCAATTTTACGCGAATTCCAGTCACCATTAATTGCTTTAGTAGGTAATATGGATTCTTATATGGCAAAAAATGCAGATATTGTTCTCAATGGAACAATTGAGAGTGAGGTTGATCCTCTTGGAATTGTGCCTACAACAAGCGCATTAGCTGCCTTAGCTATAGGAGACGCTCTAGCTTCTGTCTTAATGGTTAGGAGAGGATTTAATGCAGAAGACTTTGCACGATATCACCCTGGAGGAGAATTAGGTAAACAACTAGGACTAACAGTAAATCATTTAATTCATCCTTTAGAAGATATAGCTATTATTAATGAAGATACTTCTTTAGAAGATATCGCATCTGCAATGACCGAAAAACCTTTAGGTGCAGCATTAATTGTAGAAAATAAAAAACTTAAAGCTATAGTGACAGAAGGGGACTTAAGAAAAGCGATTGCATCCGATAAGACTTTATCAGATTCAATGGGAGAATTGATTAATAATAATCCTATATCTGTTTCTCATGGCTTATCCATTCACGATGCTATGAAATTAATGGAGGATCGCGATTCGCAGATTTCTGTTTTACCGGTAGTTAATGAGTCTAAAGAATGTCTAGGCTTAATTAGATTACATGATTTATATCAAACTAAATTAGTTTAATATCACTTCGAATCCTTTAATTATGATTTTCCTCTAATAGCTATTTAACAAGTAACATTTTCATGGTCTTATTAAAATCTTTTGTACGAAGTTGATAGAAGTATACACCACTACTTAATGTATCGCCATCATCGTTCTTACCATCCCACTCAACGGTATGTGTTCCTACACCATTGTCACCACGATCAATTGTTTTAACAAGTTGTCCTAGCGTATTGTATATATAAATCTTAACAGAAGTTGCTTCTGCTACATCATACTGGAATGTAGTCTGACTACTAAATGGATTTGGATAATTTTGATAGAGTTTAAATTCATCTGGTGAACCAAGTTCCATTATACCATTACCAGCTGCACCCTCTTTTGAAAATAGTTGATAACTAACTTCCACTGTTTTCATAGATACGTCTCCATCAATATAGATAAATAATTCTTTTTCATCTTGAGATAATCTTCCAAACTCAAACTCATAGCTTTCTTCAAGACTATCGTTATTCTCAAGTATAAGCATACTTTGATTATTTTTTGCTACAGAGAATTGATAAGTGTTACCTTCATTAAGAATTTCAAATCGTCCAGCTGTAATATTATCTGGAAGAGTAATCTTTATTTGATTACCAAATAATTCTGCAGGGAAGTTTATTGGATTTAGTTTTTGCTGACTAGCTGGCTCTGAAGTTTTACCTTGAGATTTAGTCCATAACCAATTTCTAGTAAATACACTTACATCATTAATATCATTTAGATTATCAAAACTTGGAGATAAATAAGGGCTTGTTCCTGTAGCAGGACCAATATCCACAGTTGTATCCACACCAGCATTTGGCCATGCATTTACAAAGGCATTTAAGTCTTCTACATCTACATCCCAATCTGCGTCATAGTCTCCTAGTAAATTATTGTAAGTCATAAAATCATTGATTACAAGCGTAGAGAGATTTCCTGAGCCATCTACAGCATAAAGCTTAACATGGTAGGTTGTATAATCATCAAGTGATAATCCGGTTAATTCAAGAGTGGATGTACCAACATTCTGATATGCAACAACATCAGCAGTTGTATTATCTCCACTTGACCCAATACCAAGTACATAATAATTGATACCTGTATTATCAGACCAGTCGGCAGCTGTAACTGCGACTTCAGATGTAGAGCGTAAATATGAGCCATCTACAATGCTATTAATAGTAAATGTTCCAGCTGTAGGCCCTTCACTATCTAATAGATAGCTTACTTGATCAGAAATAGTTTCATTTCCATCGTTATCAACAGCTCCAACTTTGTAGTACCATTGTTGTCCTTGAGTCAATCCGTCATGAAGCAATGAATCTACGCCAAATGTCTGTCTAAATATAAATGTTGTGTCTGGCCATGGAGTGGTGGATGAAGACGGTTCAAAATGTTCAGAATCAATATTACCAAGTGTTCCTTGTCCCAATAGGTTTCCACTTCCTGGTGTAAAATTGTCTGTCAAACTACCATAAACATTATACGAAGCAAGATCTGTTTCACCATTTCTATTCCAGAAAATAGCTACACCATCATCACTAGGATCCCAAGAGTCATTTGCTGAATCATAAACTAATTCTGCTTCAGCGCTAACTCCTTGTGGAGCAAGTGGTGCACCAGCTACATCTAGTTGTCCAGCTGTTAACTGAAAATTGTCCCAAAAAGAATATTGTTGGCTAGCAGTTTTAACATGCATTGCAATTCTAATATTTGTTCCTGCATATGCTGTCAAATCATAAGTTTGTTGTACCCAGCTTGCTGTACTTTCTCCATCAATATCAGCAAGAACTACTGTAAAGTCTGAAATTGCATTACCTCCAGAAGGAGACAATAGTAAGTCATAATCTTCTGACCCTCCATTCATATTAGAATAAAAGGTTAAAATATTGTCAGTTCCTGGTCTTAACCAAAGCGTTGGGCTAATCAACCAATCATCAGCAGAACCAGCTCCCGCCATTCCTAAACCAGCCATCCAATGACTGCCATCTGCAGCACCATATCCTGCAGTATAATACCACCAACTGAATTCATCTGAATCGCCATTACTGTTTATTGCGCCAAATGCATGTACATCACGTCTACCGTCTGCCCAGAAATAAGGATTTGTTTCAAAACCTTCCTCCCAAAGAATATCTTGTTCAGCTGTTGCCCAAACAATTTCATTTTTCGTTGTATTATCAGAATTTGTTCCGTCTGAAATACTTAATGAAACATTATATTTTCCTGCAGCCGTATAAGTATGTGACGGTGATTGATCTGTGCTGGTTGTACCATCTCCGAAGTCCCATGACCATGTTGATGGGGAACCAGTTGATCTATCATTAAATGCAATTGTTAAAGGAAAGACACCCGATGTTTTGTCTGGAGTAAATGCTGCATTTAATGGTGCAGTTGATGTGAATCCTGTTGAGAAAAAAATACCTCTTCCATGTGTACCTGCAGCCATAGATCCATCTGATCTTTTAGCTAACATATCAACTCTTACATTTGCTAATCCATCATTTGATGGATTCCATGAAGGTGAAGATACAGACACGTCATCAGAGGTCCACGTTCCTAAGTCTGTTCCAACAATAACTTGATTATAATTATCCTTGTTATAAAGTCCTCCTCTTACTGGAATATCTGGTAAGTCTCCTTCAATACTATTCCAAGCATTAGAGCCACCACCACCATATGTCTCAAAAACTGATGTAGCACCATAGTTAGATATTGTAGCTAATATTTGATTATCAGATGCTCCGATATCAATAGATGATATATAGCCAGCCATATTAGAGCCTGTAATATCTGTAGCAGTAAAACTAGCCGTAGATGCATCAGTAACCTTAAATATTCTTCCACCTGTTGTACCGATATACATTACATCGTCAGTGTAAGGGGATGCTTTAAAAAAAGAGGCTTGTGAGCCTAAATTAATGCTCATAGTAGAAGTCGTGGCAAGTTGCGTATAATTAGTTAAACGTAAAATTGTAGTATTATCTACATTGGCATAAAGAGTTTTTGTGCCATCATCAATACCAGTAGGATTAATTAATGTACCTGTATCAACACCACCCACTGTATAGCTAGAATATAAACTCCAACTTTGACCACCGTTTGTAGATCTGTAAATAGTATTATAATTACTTCCTACAAATTGATAATTTGGATCTTGTTGGTCTATATGAGAAAAACCTCCATCTCCTCCGGTCATATTTGTTCCATTCGAAAGAGTTGATCCATCAACTCTCCATGACCCATTATCTTGTGTACCACCAATAACATATTTACTATTAGTATCTGGATGTAATGCTACACTATAGAATTGACTGACATTAAACCCTTCATTTCTATCTGAAACTTGTACTCCGCCATTACCAGTATAAAATATTCCACCATCATTTGAGAAAATAACTTTATTTCCATCTATAAATTCATAATTATGTTGATCAACGTGCATGTAGGGATAAGTTGATCCACCTGAATTAGTAAGCTGAGTCCATGAAACACCTCCATCTGAAGATTTAAAAACATCTAATTCTCCAGCATATAATACATTAGGATCGGTAGGGTCTACAGCAAAACTCATACTATATCCTGCTTGACCATTAGCATCTCCTAAAGGATTCCCATTTGCGTCTGTAGGTACAGTTAACTCTGTCCAAGTTGCTCCATTATCAGTACTTTTAGCAACCCAATTTGCTTTATTGTCGGCGTTATTTGAAATTAGTGCATATACATAGTTTGGATCCGATTCTCCAGATGAAATAATCACTCTATTAGGTGTTCCACCAACAGAGCTCTTCCAACTAGCTTCTGTCCATGTAGCGCCATCATCAGAATAAAAGATCTCTCCGCCCCCCGACCAGTAAGAATTCATTCGGGTTCCAGCCCAAATTCTATTATTGCTATCAATATCTAAACTACTAAATTCTTTATATCCTGTAGGCTCTTGCGCATCAGTACCTTCAAATGCTCTAGACCAATTTACTCCACCGTCTGCTGATTTCCATACACCTGTAAATTCTCTTCCAACGTATGAGCCTTCAAATTCATTTCCTCCTACACCAGCATAAATAACGCTTGTACCATTTTCATTTCTTACAACAATATCGTTAACAAAAGAAAAATAAATACAATCTGGTAGTTGTGCCCATGTTGCACCACCATCAGTTGTTTTCCATATTCCTAATCCTTTACTTACTCCTGGGCTATACCAATTTGATCCTCCTGAAGTATAGTTACCCATTCTTTCTCCAGTACCAACATACATTATATTAGTATTATTTGGATCATATCTAATAGATGACACAGCAAGACTTCCCCAAGTGGCATCTACAAGATTCCAGTTTTCTGTATCAGAAGTTATATCATTATTGTACCATAGACCGCCAGATACACCAGCTCCCCATAGCTTATTTGGGTTGGATGGATCAAT
>JAQXAG010000094.1 GCA_029253045.1 Fidelibacterota bacterium
TTTTAAGAAATGATGGGGAGAACGGATTTGGTTATGCAGTAAGAATCGGACTTGCAGAGTTCAGTGGGGATGCAGTGGCCATTATGATGGCCGACCGATCTGATTCACCCAAAGATTTGGTAACCTACTGGAAATACATAATGGACGGATACGATTGTGTTTTTGGGAGTCGATTTATAAAAGGTTCACAAATTTATAAATATCCAAAGATGAAGTTATTAGTAAACAGACTAGTAAATACGCTTATACGTTTCGCATTTAAAATTAAATGTAATGATGTTACAAACGCATTTAAAATTTACAGGCGGGAAGTGATTGATGGATGTAAACCATTTATCTCTCCGCACTTTAATTTGACAGTAGAAATTCCACTTAAGGCTATCATTCGTGGATTTTCCTGGAAAGTTATTCCTATTTCATGGAAGAATCGTGAAAAGGGAATAGCAAAATTAAAATTAAGAGAAATGGGATCTCGTTATTTCTTCATAATCGCTTATCTTTGGTTGGAAAAATACTTTAGCAGGGGAGACTATCGTAAAAAAAAACACCAATAACTTAATATATTGGTGTGTGGTTATACTAACCTCACTGATATTTACGAAATATTACTTTCTTTTAACTAACGAATACTATGAACCTGCGTCTAGTGATAATATTTCAAAATTCGAAGCAGATAAAGTATTTCAAAAAAGATTCTTGATTCCCTTTACAGGCAAAATTTTATCGAACCAACTAGGAATATCACTTGATCGATCCTTAAAGGTAATATCATCGGTATCTGTAGTTTTCTTGATTCTAGGATTTACTAGCTTGGTAAATATAATTAATCCCACGATTATTAACAAGTATTTATGCTTTGTTGTTCTTGTGCCTGTTACTTGGAATTATATGATAATAAATTCAATCTACCATGCTTACGATATACCTTCCTTATCATTCTATTGTATTTGCCTATCACTTTTCTTACGTAAAAGGTATATATTATTCTATTTTATTTTTATAGTCGGAACATTAAATCGCGAGTCAACATGCTTTATCACGATTAGTTTAGTTCTTATTGCTTTTGAATTTAATAAATATCATAATAATCAAATATATAAGTTTACATCAAAGTCTTTGTTCCTGCATTCTAGTGCTCAATTCTTGGCTTGGTTAATTACAACACAAGTAATTAATTTCCTAATCATTAATAACCCAGGAGAAGTATATGAATCTACATTTTCGATGGAATTATTTCTTACAAATATGTGGTTAGGTAATGAGAGTTGGCCATATCTAGATACAGATAAATTCTTTGGGAACCCAAGATGCTTTTTAACTCTGTTTGGGGGAATTTGGATTATCATTCCTCTAATGTGGAAATATATAAATACTTTAAATCGTAGATATTTATTGCTCGTGCCAATTTATCTTACACCAGCGTTTCTGTATGCTAACCTTATGGAATCTCGTGTTTATCATGAAATAAATGTAGTACTAACAGCTGTTATAGTTAGTTGCATATCCAATTTCATAGAAAAAAA
>JAQXAG010000032.1 GCA_029253045.1 Fidelibacterota bacterium
CACTTATGGAATTATTAAATCATCCAGTAGGAATTATTTCAATAATATTATTTATCATTGCATATGCATTTGTGATGACAGAGGAAGTCACTCATTTAAGAAAATCTAAACCCGTTCTCTTTGCAGCAGGTTTAATTTGGGCAATGATTGCTTGGGTAGGAGCTCAGACTGGAGATTCATATGCTGTAAAAAAAGAAATTATGCATGCTTTTGATGAGTTTAATCAGTTAATGTTATTTCTTCTTGTTGCAATGACTTATATCAATTCTATGTCTGAAAGAAATGTTTTTGAAAAATTACGTTCCATTCTTCTTAATCAAAATTTTTCATATAAAAAGTTATTTTGGATTACTGGTTTTATATCCTTCTTTTTATCTCCTATTGCTGATAATCTTACAACCGCTCTTACTATGTGTGCTGTAGTTTTAGCTGTAGGAAAAGGTAATAAAAATTTTACCAGTATTAGTTGTGTGAATATCGTTGTAGCTGCTAATGCTGGAGGTGCATTTAGTCCATTTGGTGATATAACGACTTTAATGGTCTGGCAAGCTGGTTATGTAGAATTCACAGAATTTTTTCAACTGTTTTTGCCTTCTTTAGTAAACTTCATTATACCATCATTCATAATGAGCTTTTTTATCACAGGTTCTGCTGACGATGTAGAAAATCCACCAGTTATTTTAAAGCGAGGGGCAATCCAAATTAGTTTATTGTTTTTAGTCACTATTATGATGGCAATTTCATTCAAGAATTTTTTAAATCTTCCACCAGTTTTTGGCATGATGTTTGGTTTAAGTTTTCTACAACTTTATGGATATTATCTTAAAAGATCGTATTCAGCTCAAAGTAAAATAAATAGAGATGGCTCTGACCAACCTTTTGGAATATTTAAACAAATTGCGCAAGCTGAATGGGATACTCTTTTATTTTTTTACGGAGTTATCATGTGTGTAGCTGGACTATCTAAAATTGGGTATCTTGCTTTACTGAATACTACTTTATATGATGGTCTTGGATTTACTGTCGCTAATTCATTGATGGGAATTATATCTGCATTGATAGATAATATACCTGTGATGTTCTCAGTAATTCAGATGCATGATGCTACAACAATGGATTTAAATCAATGGCTTCTTATTACTCTAACTGCAGGAGTAGGAGGTAGCTTGCTTTCTATTGGATCTGCTCCAGGCGTTGCTTTGATGGGACAAGCTAAAGGAATATACACTTTTTCAAGTCACTTAAGATGGACTGGTGTTATTTTTATAGGATATGTGATGAGTATTCTTACTCATTTGTGGCTTTCAGGACTTCTTTAATGAGAATAACTAAGGTAACAACTAGAAATGGAGATAGCGGTAAAACTGGATTAGCTCGTGGTGGGTCAGTTTATAAAAATGATGCTATCATTCACGCACTAGGCGATATTGATGAACTTAGCAGCGTTATAGGTTTATGTAATACTGCTTGCAAAAATTCTTCTATTGTTGATCAATTAAAACTTATCCAAAATGATTTATTTGATATTGGAGGTCAAATATCTTTGAATGAAGATGGTGCAAGTATTATCACAGATGAATCTATTACTTCTTTAGATAAGTATATTGATCATTATAATTCTTCCTTAGACCCATTAAAAGAATTTATCTTACCAGGAGGAGATCTTTTTTCAGCAAACCTTCATGTTGCTAGATCAATTACTAGAAGAGCAGAAAGAGCAGTTGTTGAACTATATTCAGATAGCTTAGAAAACAATAATGTTGTGATGTATTTGAATAGATTATCTGATTACTTTTTTGTTCTATCAAGATTTTATAACAAAAATGAAAATATTTCTGAAAATACCTGGAAAAGGTAATTTTAATGGATTATAAAAAAATTGAATCAATCATTGCTGATAAAGATAAGATCTTTATATCATCACATATTAATCCGGATGGAGATAGCTTAGGATCCGCTCTGGCAGTTTATCACTACTTAACAAAATTGGGAAAAGACTGTAGAATTATCAATCATTCTCCTGTTCCTGATACATATAGTTTTTTGAACTCTGATAAAATTTTTCATGAGTTAGATGGTGACAGTTCAGTATTTATTAAAAATGCTGATTTAGGTATCATTTTAGATATTGGAGATTTCTATCGACTTGGAGATATAGCTTATATTGTTGAAGATAATTCTATAGAAACATTAAGCATTGATCATCATCCTCAATCTGATAATGATTTTTTTACCAACACTTTTATTGATTTAGGAGCTTGCTCTGTGGGAGAAATATTATATTCATATTTTTGTTATATTGATAAAGCTATAATAGATAAAGACATAATGTTGGGACTCTATATAGCTGTACTTACAGATACGGGTTCTTTTAGACATAGTAACACGACAGAAATGAGTCACAGGATTGCTGTAGATGCAATTAGTCTTGAGCTGGATATTGCAAAAATATACCAAAAAATTTATGAAAGCTCATCTGTCAGTCGAATTAAATTGCTGGGTAATGTAATTCAGAATTTAAACTTTGACTGTAATGGTCAGTTAGCATGGTTTGCCATTAATGAAGACATGGTAAAAGAGGTAAATGGATCTAATCAAGATTTTGATGGATTTACAGACTTTTTTAGAAGTATAAAGGGTGTAGAAGTGTCCATGATGCTTTATGACCTAAAAGGAAAAGTTAGATTAAGTTTTAGATCAAAAGGAAAATACCAAGTAAGCGAGATTGCTAAAAAAATGGGCGGCGGCGGACATCCATTTGCAGCAGCAGCTCTAGTTGAAGGAGAATTTTCTGACGTCAAATCAAATGTTTTAAATATGTTATCAACTTATATAAATAAATACGATGAAAATAATATTAGCTAAATCAGCAGGTTATTGTTTCGGGGTTCGAGATGCAGTAAATGCTGCATACGATGTTAGCAAAGAGCATGGAGAGGTTTATATGCTGGGAGATATCGTACATAACGAGAACGTTGTAGAAGATTTAGAAAAAAAGGGTGTAAAAGTCGTAGAAAACTTAGAAGAAATTCCAGAAGACAAACCAGTTTTATTTCGTGCTCACGGCACATCAAAAGATGTATGGAAAAAAGCGGAAGATAAAAAAATGAATATTATTGACGCTACTTGCCCGCTAGTACACGACATTCATAGAGAAGTTAAAGAGTTGCATGCAGAAGGAAGAAAAATCATTATCATTGGCGATCATGGACATGATGAAGTAATAGGTATTGCTAGCCAAGTTGAGGGCGCTATAATTATCGCATCTATTGAAGAGGCACAAAAATTAAGAAAAACAAAAAAAGCTGGAATAGTTAGTCAGTCAACTCAAGCAATAGAAAATGTACAAGATATTATTAATATTTTAATGACTAAAGTTGTTGATTTAAGGTTTATAAATACTATTTGTTTTCCTACTAAGAGAAATCACCAACAAATTAAAGAGTTGTCAGTGATAACAGATATGATGCTCATTATTGGATCATTTACAAGTGCAAATTCTAAAAGACTTACAGAATTGAGCCTTGAACGAAATAAAAATACTTATCAAGTTACAAATGCTGCAGAAATTGATTCATCTTGGTTTAAAAATAATATAAATTCAGTTGGTATTTCTGCGGGCGCATCAACTCCTGATTGGATTATCGATTCAGTAATTAAAAAAGTCAAAGAATTAACAAATACAACAGAGAAGGAAATTATTCATGAGTCAAGAGTACGATTTTAAAACAAAAGTTGCTTTAGCTGAAATGTTAAAGGGCGGCGTTATTATGGATGTCACCAATGTAGAACAAGCAAAAATCGCAGAAGAAGCAGGAGCTGTTTCAGTTATGGCTTTAGAAAGAATTCCATCAGATATTAGAAAAGATGGAGGTGTAGCTAGAATGAGCAACCCTCATATGATTAAAGAAATACAAGATAATGTATCTATACCAGTAATGGCAAAATGTAGAATTGG
>JAQXAG010000036.1 GCA_029253045.1 Fidelibacterota bacterium
TAAAGTTTTATTAGCGGCATCAAATTCCAAGTTAAATTCACTTTATCTCCTTGAATTATATTTATTATATCTTGCATCAAATTTTATTTACTCATCAATTTCATTACAATTACAATAGCGACTCCTAAAGCAATCCCTAAAGATAGGTTATCGAAAGCAACACCAAGTGCAGTACCAACTCCAACTCCAATTCCAGTTGCTGCTCCAAGTGTTAATTTTTTCATATTATAACTTCCTTTATTTAGTTTTTTGTGTCTGAGGGTACATTACTAATAAAACTTTACTTCGTCAAGCAATCACGAATTTAAATTTTGGGCTCAACCCAATCATTATTGTCTTTGATTAAAGCAATAAGCTCATCTACAGCATTTTCACTGATAATATTTTTTTTAACTACATTCTGGCCTTTGTAAAGAGAGATTAGTCCAATACCTGAACCTACATAACCATAATCTGCATCTGCCATTTCTCCTGGCCCATTCACAATACATCCCATAACTGATATTTTAAGACCTTTCAGATGACTAGTATGTTTTTTAACAAGTGCCGTAGTTTCTTGTAAATTAAATTTTGTTCTTCCACATGATGGACATGATATATAATCCGTCTTGAAAATTCTTGTTCTAGTATTTTGAAGTATTGAAAAACTAAGCTCATTAATTTTATCCGAATAATTTAAAGATTCTATCCACAAACCATTGCCATAACCTTCCAATAATAGAGATCCAAAATCAATAGAACTTTCGACTACTATTTCTTCAAAATCTTTTGAATCATATACGCCTTTAAGAATCACTGGATTAAGAATATTATGTTTTTCAAAAAAATTAAAGCTTTTCTTCATATCGTAACTACTATATCCTTCAATATTTAATACAAAAATAACATTTGATGGCATTGAACTAACTATCGTGTTAGTAAGCCTGTTCATATCTAGTTGTACAAAATTTAATTCTTCTGATTTAGTATCTGCTTTTCTATAAACCTGCAATGATTCAAAAAAGGGAAACAGGTTCTTTTTTTTTCTGTTTATCCACATATCATAAGGAGTAATATATTTCTGACTATTGTAAAAATTAGAACTCTGTACAGTGAAAATATAATCTGGTATACAGTCTTGGAAAGGTTCACTAGAAGTTGAAATTACTACCGGAACATTATTTGCTCCTATATTTACACAACCGTTAGTAGATCTTTTGATATATGAGACTGAACGAGAGTCATCATAATCAATTGGGTTTGTGGAATCTAGACTATCAATTTTTTTTAAAATCTTCTCTGCAACAGGAATTTCAAATTCAGGATCCTCTGTTAGAGAAACTCTAATGGTATCACCTATACCTTCAGACAACAATGTGCCGATACCTAATGCAGATTTAATTCTACCATCAATACCATCTCCCGCTTCTGTCACTCCAAGGTGAAGAGGAAAATGCATATCTTCTAATTTCATTTTATGGACTAATAATCGATATGCGTGAATCATTATCAGTGGATTACTAGATTTCATTGATAGCACCACTTGATCAAAACCATTCTTATCGCAAATCCTTAAGAATTCCAGTGCTGACTCTACCATACCTAATGGAGTATCTCCAAATCGATTCATAATTCTATCAGATAGAGATCCATGATTAGTACCAATTCTCATTGCTGTATTATTTTCTTTACAAACATCAATAAGAGGAACAAATTTTTCTTCAATTCTTTTTACTTCTCTATTATAAGTTGCATCATCGTATTCTACAATTTTAAATCTTTTTGTATCAACGTAATTTCCTGGATTGATTCGAACTTTTTCAACAATTTTTGCAGCAACTAATGCAGCTTTAGGAACAAAATGTATATCAGCAACAAAAGGGGTTTCATATCCTTTTTTTCTTATAGCTGACTTAATATTTTCTAAATTTTTAGCCTCTTTTGTATTTGGAGCAGTAAATCGTACGAGCTTTCCTCCTGCATCAATAATTCTAATTGCTTCTTCAACACTAGCGTTGGTATCGAGCGTTGATGCTGTAGTCATGGATTGTGTTTTAATAGAATGATTACTTCCGATATCAACAATACCTACATTTACACTTACAGTTTTTCTTCTCATTTTTATCTTATCTTAAACGTTGTAAGAGATAGAAGTGCAAATAAGATCCCAATAAGCCAAAATCGTACTACCACTCTTGATTCAGGCCATCCTTTAAGTTCAAAGTGATGATGTATAGGCGCCATAAGAAATAATTTTTTAGGAGTGCCATATTTTTTCTTTGTCCATCTGTGATAGACAACTTGTAGTATCACTGACAATGTTTCAATAACAAAGACTCCTCCAACAATAATTAGGAGGACTTCTTTTTTTAATAAAATTGCTAGAGTTCCTAAAGCAGCTCCACTAGAAAGAGATCCTACATCTCCCATGAAAATTAATGCTGGCTTTGCATTAAACCATAAGAATCCTAAGCATCCACCAAAAAATGCAGCAGCAAATATAGTTAGCTCACTTGCTAGTGGAATGTAGGCGATGTTTAAATAATCAGAGAAATCTACTCTGCCTGATATATACGAAATAACTCCAAATACAGTCATAGAAATTGCTAGCAATCCTGCGGCTAGCCCGTCAAGACCATCAGTAAGATTAACTGCATTTGATGTTGCTGAAACAACAAGAATTACAAAAGATGCATAAATCAGAGGATAGTAAAAATTAATTGATGCATTTTTTAAGAATGGTACAAAAGTAGATAACGTATATTCTCCATATACATTGGATTGAATAATAAGAAAAGAGATAAAGATACCTAGCAATGATTGCGCAATTAACTTATATCTTCCCTTCAGTCCGCCCTTTTTCTTTTTAACAGACTTTAGATAGTCGTCATAGAAACCAATGCAACCCATCCAGACCATCGAGAAACAAATAATTCTTATAAATAAATTACTTGTATCGGCGAAAAGTAAAGTAGGTATAATTGTTGCAAGAATGATAAGTACTCCGCCCATAGTGGGGGTACCTTGCTTCTTATGGTGACTCTCCGGACCATGATCTCCAATTGACTCTCCAATTTGTAACTCTGTTAGCTTCCTAACAATAACTGGACCAAAAATAAAACTTATTAACAGGGAAAGGATTGCACTTGCCCCTGCTCTAAAAGTGATATACTCAAATAGATTTAAAAAACTAAAGTATTCTTTAAATGGCTCTAATATTTCACTTAACATAATTTATTATATCTTTTATTAGTAAATCTAATTCCATGCTACGAGAACCTTTCAATAAAATTGCATCATTTTCCTGCATTATATTAGAAAGATGTTCTGACAAGCTTGCTTTCGTATCAAAATGTAGTTGTATTGGGATTTTGTTACTATCATTAATAACATTTTTTGCTAAATCTCCATGACACATTATAATATCAATTTTTTCTGAACAATAATCTCCAATCTCTTTATGGAATCGTATCTCCTCACTACCAAGCTCTTTCATATCTGCAAATATAAATATTTTTCTTTTACTGCTATATTGTGCAAGATTATCAATTGCTGCTTTAACAGACTCAGGGTTTGCATTGTATGTATCATCAATTAAAATAGTGTCAGTTGATAGATTATAAACTCGTCCTCTTCCTTTTGGTAAGGTAAAGTCTGCTATCATTTCAGAGAAAGCTTCCTTATCATTATCATTCATAAAATCTTTACAAACTTCGTAAGCAATAGAAGCATTTTTTAAAAATACTTTATTATTTTTAAAAGGATGATCTGATAAATTCATTGAAATATCAATTTCTTTACCATAATAATGTTTTTTAGAATGATTAAAAATTGATTTTTTCTCTTTTCGTATATTGCCAATTGAACCAAAACCTTCTAAATGAGCATCAGAAATATTTGTAACAATCCCTATGTCTGGCTTGACAATAGATGACAAATAATCAATATCTCCCACTTGATTCGCTCCAAGCTCTAGAACATATATTTGAGAAGGGTCATTTGAGAAAGAAAAAATTGTTAAAGGGACTCCAATAGAAGTATTGAAATTTCCTTTTGTTTTAGAAATATTATTACCGCACTTAACAAGAACATGTGAAATCAGATCTTTTGTAGTTGTTTTACCGTTGCTTCCAGTTATAGCAATGGTTTTACCATCAAAATTATCCATCCAGAT
Source organism: Fidelibacterota bacterium (assembly GCA_029253045.1). Classification (GTDB taxonomy): domain Bacteria; phylum Fidelibacterota; class Marinisomatia; order Marinisomatales; family Marinisomataceae; genus Marinisoma. The sequence goes on from JAQXAG010000036.1 coordinate 4,154, forward strand.
TGAACAAATATTTCCAATAAACTCTACTAAATTGTCTACTGTAAAAACATTTTTATTTTCGTGTTTCGAATGAGAAATGACATAGCTTGCACCATTAGAAAATGCCTGATCAATGAAATCAGCTCCATCAAAATGCTCTCCCTTTATTGCCAAAAATAAATCATTCTTTTTGACAAGGCGACTATCTGTAGTAATGCCATCAACAGAGCTAAGCTTATCTATTTTTAGTGCATCAGAAAAATATCTAATAAATAGATCGGTTTCAATGATGTCAATTCGCATAAAAACTCTCTATTATCTTTCTATCAGAATAATATATTTTTTTTCCATCAATTTCCTGATACTCTTCATTTCCTTTTCCAAAAATGATTAAGATGTCGTCGAAACATAATTCTGTCAATGCTGTTTTTAGACCATTTTCTCTATCCGAAAAGACTTGATAAATATGCTTTGAAAAACCTTTTATAATATCATTATTAATATCATCTATATTTTCAAATCTAGGGTTATCTGGGGCTATATAACATTGTACTGCAAATAGCTCTATTGCTTTTGCCATTTCTACTCTTTTTGATTTATCTCTGTTGCCACCCGCTCCAAATAGGACTTTAATATTTTTATTTCTATATACATCTTTTATTGATTTTAAAACATTGGTATAGGCATCTGGGGTATGTCCGTAATCGCTTATAATAAGTCCAGGGCCACCATTAACAATAAACTCGTATCTTCCAGGAATAAATTCACATGAACTAATACCCTCTTTAATGGATTCCATATCAACTCCTATCTCAAAAGCAATAGCTGCAGCTAAAATAATATTCTCAAGATTATATTGTCCTACTAGCTTTGAATAGATATTTATTGACTTTCCTTTGAAGATAAAGCTAGCGGTAGTTCCGTCGTGCTCTAAATTAGATTGTTTGCACAGAAAATCAGCATCTACATCTTTGAAAGATACGGTGCTAGTATTTTTATATTTACTACAAATAGCCTTTCCATAAATACTATCATTTAATATCAAGCTTGATCCATTATCTTTAACCAAACCAAAGAGCTTTTTCTTTTCATTGAAGTAGCTATCAATGCTGCCATGATAATCTAGGTGATCTAAGGTAAGATTAGTAAATCCTGTAAAATCAAATTCAAGATTATCAATTCTATTTTGTGATAAAGCATGTGATGAAACTTCAAATATAGCAAATTCAAATTGTTGCTGGACCGCAACACTAAGTATTTTAAAAATATCTTTAGAATCGGGAGTAGTTAATCCAAAATTTTTATCTACTATATTTGGAATAACGCCTAGAGTTCCAACTTGAAGTACTTTTTTACCAAAAGACTCAAGGATACTTTTTAATATAAGT
>JAQXAG010000043.1 GCA_029253045.1 Fidelibacterota bacterium
TTGCTCGCTACTTACGAATGATATTGCTTTACCAGACTCACCAGCTCTTCCCGTTCTGCCTATTCTATGTACATAGTCTTTTGCGACCGTAGGAAGATCAAAATTAATTACCTGGTTCATATTTTTAATATCTATTCCTCGTGCTGCTACATCTGTTGCAACTAATATTCTAACACGATTCTTTTTAAAATCATCTAATGCTCTAGTTCTATAATTTTGTGTTTTATTTCCATGGATAGCAACTGAGGGTATATGTGCTTGAATAAGTTTTTTTGTCAATCTATTAGCTCCATGTTTAGTCCTGGTGAATACCAAAGCTTGCTTCCATTTTTCTTTCTTAATGAGATGAACTAATAATTCTGATTTTCTAGATGTTTCTACGGGATGAATGTAGTGTTCAATATTTTTAGCGGTTTCATTATCTTTTGTTACTGAAATCTCTATTGGTTTATAAGAAAATTTATTTGCTAATGCCCTAAATGGATCTGAGAAAGTTGCTGTAAACATCAAATTCTGTCGGCGATCTGGCAATAATCTTATAATTTTTTTTATATCATTAATGAAACCCATATCTAGCATTTGATCGGCTTCATCTAGTACTAGAATTTCAATTTTACTAAAATCAATTGATTTTTGATTGTACAAATCAAGTAATCTGCCAGGTGTAGCCACCAGGATATCAATACCTCTTCTTAATACTTTCTTTTGATTTCGTACAGAAGTTCCTCCATAGATAGCTGTAGATTTAAGATTGAGGTTACGTCCATAAGTAACAGCACTTTCTCTCACTTGCGCTGCTAGTTCTCTAGTAGGTGTCACAACTAATGCTCTTAGTGTATTTCCTTTGAACTGATGCTTAGGATTTGATAGCATATGTAAAATTGGTAATATAAAACTTGCTGTTTTGCCAGTACCTGTTTGTGCTGCAGCCATTACATCCCTTTTATCGAGTATTGCAGGAATAGCTTTTGCTTGAATTGGCGAAGGTGATTTGTAGCCCTTCTGCTTTAGAGCTTTGAGAATAGGGTCATTCAGACCAAGTTTATCGAAAGACATATAATTATTTTGTTATTACCATAGAAGAGGGAACTTACAACAAATTGGCTAGTATCCTAACTAATCAGAAGTATGTTGTGAAAAGAAATTCCACATTAACTGCTCCATAGAATTTCCATTATAAGATAAATTAAACCATACATGATCTCCATTAACAAGTTTAAAAAGGTCGACTGTTGAATTATTATCCCCATTCAGGTAAGTATAGTTTTCAATATTGCCAACTACATTTGTTTGAGGGGATGAATCTGTATTATTATACTGAGACCAATAAGCTACAGTCGAATCTACAGACATCATATATCCTTCAATGCCATTATAGGGTCTACTACCGTCATTGGTTCCATTAAAGATCATTACTGAGGTAGAATGATTGGGTGAACATTCAGATGATGCATCTTCCATTGGCATCAATCCTGATACAGGAGCAATTGCTGTTACCAGCGAACTTTGATAACATGCCATTGAATATGAAAAATCAGCACCATTTGAATAGCCAGTTAAAAACACTCTACTAGAATCAATTGTATAATTACTAGAAATTTCAGATAATAAAGCCGCAAAAAATCCTATATCATCCTGACTACATTTATTATCTCCTCCTGGTGGATTAGTATTCCATGTTGTTCCACCATTACAGACTAAAGCTTGGGGGTATACTACAATGAAATTATACTGTTCAGCTAAAGATCTAAAGTCGGCTGTATTGATAAAATTCTGACTATATCCACCAAATCCGTGGAATGCAAACAAAACTGGTATCTCATTTACTGTATTGTATTCTTGTGGAATATAAATCAAATACTCCCTGGTCTCATTGTCGTGATTCATAGTTCTACTTAATAAACCTGTTTCTGTAGATGCATCAGGCTCTGTAATGTTTATAGCATCCGCCTCAACCATAGTACTTTGTCCAACAGTCCCAGTCACTATTAAAGATACATCATAAGTTCCAGCGTTTTGATACGTATGGGTAAAACTCTGACTATTGCTTTCATAATCAGTATCATCATCAACATTCCACAACCACGAATTTATATCTCCAATGGATGTACTGGTAAATGTAACATCATGAGGAGCTTCACCCGATGATGACGAGAAAGTAAAACTAGCAATAGGTGCAGAAATTTCATCGCCTCCATTATTTCCGTCGTTATTATTGTCAGGTTGAGATGAAGTGGCTGAGCCACTAGAACATGCAGTGAATAACAACACTAGCGCAAGAGTTATAGTATATAGTTTTGACATATAGAGGTTTAAAATTAAATATTAATGATATGCTATAGAGATAATGATTGGATAATTTTTCCTTGATTATCTTTCAAATTCACAGTTAGTGTATTTGTTAATTTATCCAGCAGTATTTCTCCGTAATTCTCTTGAACAAATGTTGGACCTGAACGTAAAGGGCCATCTTCTTCGTCGTTAGCAAATGCTAAATTTAAACTACTAGATGTCATTTCAGATATAACTTTGCCAGACTGAGTTGAAAATTGATACAAACCTCCTCTATGACGATCTCCAGAAATGAAAAGAACCTCCGAAGAAGACTGATCAACTAAATCAATTAAACGTTGACGTTCATGCGGCAATGTTTTCCATGCTTCCCATCCATGACCCATAGCTAAAAATTGAATAGATGTTACAATAATTTTATGGTCTACTTCTTTATCTAATTGCTCTTGCAACCATGTCCATTGACCTTCGCCAAGCATAGTTAAAGAAGTATCTGTATGAGGAATGTAGCGCTCTTTTCCTGGAGCTCCTTTTTCATCAGTAGGTAATAAGGCATCTCTAAAAAATCTTGTATCAAGAAAAATCATTTGTATTGAAATACCGTCAATCTCTTGCGTTTTTTCAAAATATAACCCGGGCCTATTTCTTCGAATATCGTCTTGTGGAATATTCCAAAAATCAAGGAATATTTGCTCAGCTTCTTCCTTGTATATATATTCTTTTCCTCCATCATTCTTTCCATAGTCATGATCATCCCAAATTGCTTCGAAAGGAAAATTTAAGTTCAATCTATCAAAATTTTCACGTTGCTTTTCATATGCATCTCGCAGCTCTATTAAATCATTACTATCAGTGTCACCATATACATTATCACCAAGCATTAGAAACAAATCATAATTTTCAGACTTAATTGCATTAAATATTGGCATGGGTTTTTCCTGCGTTAAACAAGATCCAAACCCGATACTATAAATATGGGATGGCTTAATATTTACTGACGGCTCATTTTTTTCGCACGATACTAAAAAGATTAGGGCTATAAATAATAAATTTTTCATAGAAAAAATTTATATCTTATTTTTTAATTACGCAATGAAGTATAATATTGCTTATAATTGCATCATGCTTAAAAACATGGTATTTGTAATTATAACTTTGGGTACTCTTCTTATATCGCAAAGCCTTCCTGCTAAAGCACAGTTCGATAAAAGCTGGAGCAACCCAACAAAATATCCTGATCATATTCTTTTAAATTACTCTGATGATCCAGCTACCACTATCAGCGTTACTTGGAGAACAAATAGAGATATAAAAAAGGGTTTTGGTGAAATTGCTATAGCTCAAGCAGATCCAAAATTTGTATTAAACGCAGAAAGAATTACTGCGACAACTTCAAACCTTAATTATTCAAATGTAGTTAATCACTATCGAAATGCTAAAAAATCTTTTAGCAATCTAAACCATAATTACCATTCAGTTACTTTTACTGGGTTACAGCCCAATACTGTTTATGCATATCGCGTTGGCGATGATAAACACTGGAGCGAATGGATACAGTTTACTACAGCACATAGGACCAATGAACCTTTCTCATTCCTATATGTTGGTGATGCTCAAAACTATATTTACGATTTATGGTCAAGACTAATAAGAGAAGGTTATAAGAAAGCTCCTGAAGCCAGTTTTATTTTACATGCTGGGGATTTAATTGATGATGCACATAATGAGGAAGAATGGCATGAATGGTTTACTGCAGGGGGATGGATTCATAGAACTCTTCCTTCTTTAGCTGTACCTGGAAACCATGAATATAGACCTCTCTATAAAAAAGATATTCCAACAAGAAAAAAAACATTATCTATTCAATGGAATCATCAATTTACTTTACCAAATAACGGCGTTAGTGACCTTCTTGAAACCAATTACTTTTTGGATTATCAAGGTGTTCGATTTATTGCATTAGACAGTAATGTTAAAATTGATGCGCAAACAGAGTGGTTGGAAACTGTATTGAAAAATAATCCGCATAAATGGACCATCGCTTTCTTTCATCACCCTTTATACTCAGCAACAACAAAAAGAGATTATCCTGAAAGACGTAAACGTTGGAAGCCTTTATTTGATAAATACGGTGTTGACTTAGCACTGCAAGGCCACGATCATGCTTATGCAAGGGGATCAGAAAGCTTGTATGAGGAAAATTTAATTACAGGCACAAATGTTAAAGATGCTACTGGCACTGTATATGTTGTTTCTGTAAGTGGTCCAAAACATTATGACGCTAAGCCTAATTGGGATCAATATGAACCAACGAGGCATAAAGCTGGAGAAAATAAACAGCTCTTTCAAGTCATTTCAATTGATGGTAACAAGCTTTCCTATAAATCGTATACAGCCATTGGAGATTTGTTTGACTCTTTTGACCTAATTAAGAATGAGAATGGAATTAACTCTTTAATAAATGAATAATATCTATATTTATTGATTCTCATCATTAAAAAGTGTAATGTGATTCATGAATAAAAAAATAATTAAAAATGATTGTAAATGTGATTGTTCTTGTTGCGATAATTGCTGTAAATAATTACTTACAACATTCAGCACACAATCTTTGATTTTTTAGATGCCCATAGGAAACAATTCCCGTTCCAATTAGGGTAAGTATAATCTCTCCGCTCTCACCAAAATAATCATGTCCAAAAAATGACGCAATAAGCAAAGTTCCAACACCAATGATTCCATATAAATAAACATTATATTTTCCGTGCATTTTACATCCAACAGTCATTGCTATTATGCTTGATGGGATTATAAAGTAGAGTAGAGTTTTATGAAAATCTTCAGATCCCATAAAAGTAGCTGAAATTGCTGGAAAAAAGATAATTGCAATAGGCAGCAAGAGACAGTGCAATCCACATAATACTGAAAAACTTATTGCGACATTGTCTAAATTGATATTTAAAGCATTTTTCATGAAACAATAGTATTTAATTCTTAAGATTTTGTAAAGAGTTAATTTTAATAAATTATGATTTCCATTTTTTTGCATACCAGAATGTTCTTCCATTGGTATCTTTCATTTTAGATGTTTTTCCATAGAACTGCATCCATTGATCAAACTGCTTATCTTTATGTGTTTTATTTTCATTCTTCCAAGAATAAAGCTGCCCACCACCCAATCGATAAGTATCATGAATTTGACTAATTAAATGATCTAAGAATTTGTCATTTATAATATTTTTTAAAGGCTGAAATGGATTCTTATTCCATTTTCCTAAGATTTCAGCTCTTAAGTAATTCCCCATTCCATTAAACCATCTTTGACTCATAATTGCGGTATGTGCAGGCTTTGAAAAATCTCGATGATTAATATTATCTAAAATATTTTTTCTAAAGTTTTCTTGATCATCAAAGATGTCAGGTCCTCTATTAGGATTCCATTCTGTAGAAATGCTTTTTCCAAATCTTCTTACATCGCTCCAACAAAACCAAGTGTTGTCGCTCATTCGAAACCTTATATGACCATGTTTCCAATGTTTATTTTTATATCCTCTTTTTTCAAAATTTTTAAAGCAACCCGTCATACCTAGTGATATAACTACCGGCTGTTTATCGAAAAAAAGCTTTAGTTCTTTTCCTCTGCTTTTAGCTGACATTTTTTTACCTATTACATCAATATCTTCAATTAGTTTTAATTTATTTGTTTTAAGGTATGATACATCAGTGATGTATCTTTTTTTATTAGCATTCGTAATAAATTCTGATGTGAGTTTGACTTCGGATATTTCAGGCATTGATAATTATGGTCATTTTTTATTGAATAATTTTGTTAAATAATTTTGATAAATCTGAGATATGCTTCATATAATTATTGTTAATGAGTGTGATGGTTTTCACCATCATGGCTATGATCAGC
>JAQXAG010000102.1 GCA_029253045.1 Fidelibacterota bacterium
TCTAATTCGACTATTTTTGATGTAATAACATCCTGCATAGTCAGTTCGTTATTCATTTCAGGATTAAAAGAGTTCATATATAAAGATGCTCCTAAACCGGTAGCAATTAATAGTAAAAAATATAACCTATAACTACCCTTCATTTCTAAAGAACCATTCCTCTAGAATAAGCAGAAAAATTTATACCTATTTTAGCTGTATTATTATTGATTTTTTTCTCACCTAAAAATGCAATCATATCCGCATTGTCAGTACAATATTTCATAGATGGAAAGATAATAGTTTGTTCTAATTGACCTAATTTTTCTCTGAGTCTTTGATTTGCAGCAACTCCTCCGCAAACTATAGCTGTATTGATATTTAAATCATTCATAGAGTTTTTCATTTTTCCAACTAAGCTATCAACAATTGCTTCTTGATAGCTAGCAGCAATATCATCCAAATTATATTCATTTTTATTAACACAATTAATAAGAGAAGTTTTGAGTCCGCTAAAACTAAAATTATATGTTCCGTCATTTATAATAGGTCGTGGAAAATCTATTAACTTTCTATTTCCATTCATGGCTAGTTTTTCTATTTCTGGTCCACCAGGATAATTTAATCCTAATGTTTTTGCCCCTTTATCAAAAGCTTCTCCACAAGCATCATCTAAAGTTTCACCTAATAAAGTATATTCAAATAAATTTTCTACAAGCCAGATTTGAGTATGTCCTCCTGATACAAGCAAATTAATGAAAGGTGGATCTAGCTCTTCAAATTCAATAAAAGCTGAATTTAAATGAGCTTCTAAATGATTAATTGGAATAATAGGAATACCTAAGCCTTGAGAAATCCCTTTAGCAAAAGAAATACCAGATAATAGGGAGCCCATCAATCCTGGACCGCTTGTGACTGCTATTGCCTCCAAATCTGAAAATTCTAAATTAGCATCGTTAAGAACTTTCTGTGTGATTTCAGGTAAGAATTTTTCATGCTCTCTTGAAGCAATTTCAGGTACTACTCCACCAAATTTTGAATGAATAGATTGTGTTTTCGTAAAACTTGAAATTATTTTCGAATTGTCGCATATAGCGACACCAGTTTCATCGCAAGATGTTTCTATTCCTAGGATAATCAATTTATTTCTTTAATGACTAAAATTTCTAAATTATTTGGAGATAAATCTTTCCACTCTAAAATAGAATCAGGAATTCTTACTTCCGGTGAATAAAATTGCTTATCTGGACTCCAAGACTTCTCAAAGTTTATTAACACTTCTATGTCTGTTGATACTATACTAGCAATTTGATCTAATCCTCCAACAATAGTTAATGAAACTGTAGCGGGATTAACAAAAACATTTATGTCATTGGGCTTATTAATTAATTTAACAGGAATCCCCGTTACAATTGTTTCACTAATTGGTTGAATATTAATAAATCCTTCGACTTTTTTAGGATCAAAATCAACAACCCTATCAGGGTTGATTATCAAAAATTCAGACTCTATAGATGACACTAAATTTACTAGGGTATCTTTTTGAGTTTTTACAAAATTGATAGTATCTACGATTTCTTGCGGACCTCCAATACTAATAGAATCCGGGGAAAAGACTTCTTCTCCAACTTGAATATATCCTGGAGCAGTTGATACTATTACCTCTGATTTAATGGGTACTTTTTTTACTAAATATTGATCAAGATTAATTTTTATACTTCTTGGGGAAATGACTTCAACAAATTCTAAATCTAAAGATTCTGGTAAAACTATTTTTTCTGGATTATTTTTATAATATTGATCGAGTTCAAAGTTATATTCATCTGCAATGCTACTTAAATCTATCACGGCTTTGTAATCTTCATAAAAATTATCGAAGAATCTTAGCCAAATAAATGCTCTACCCGAACCTTTTAAAGTAACAATAATACTTTCAGGAACTTCTTCCTTGTACGTCTTCTGTTCTTGAAGATTTCGTGCAACTAAAGGAATTGATGTTGTAACAGAGTAGGTATCTTCACTTTTAATAAAAAACCAAAAAATAAACGCAATAACAAAAGAATATAAAAGTCTTTTGATCTGATTTGTATTAGTCAGCATCAGGTTGATCAAGCATTAAGATGACATTCTTATCTTGTTCTTTAACCTCAACAACTAATAAATCAATAGAGTCACCTGGTTCTATAGAGGGTAAATAATCTTTCTTCAATTCTTTTGAAATTTTATCTGAAGGAACAATACCGACTACATCATCACCCATATCAATTACAACTCCTGAATCATTTACAAGTGATACAGATCCTTTAAGTTTATCACCCGAAGAGTATTTCTCTATAATTTGAGGCCATGGATTATCTGTTAAGTCTTTCATACTTAACAAAATTTTTCTATCCTTATCTGAAATATCTGTAACAACAAACTTGATTGTATCGCCTTCACTAACAAACTCTTTTGGATGAAGTGGATTTTTTGTCCAATGAAAATCTGTATTTCTTATAAAACCTTCAATATCTTCTCCTAAATCTACATAAGCTCCAAATTTTGTAACTTTATTAACAGCTCCCTCTTTCTTATCTCCAATGCTAACCTGTGAAGATATATCATCCCAAGGATCTTTAGTTAACTGCTTGATACCTAAACTTATTTTTTGCTCATTTGCATCAATGAATAAGATTTTTGATTCTAAAGAATCACCAACTTTATATTGATCCTGAAGATTTTGAATATTCTTGGTCCATGATATTTCAGATATATGAATTAAACCTTCAATACCTTTCTCAAGCTCGATAAAGATTCCATAATTCATAATACTTACAATCTTACCTACAATAGTATCTCCAATGCTATACTTATCTGGTATCGCTTGCCAAGGATTTTCAATTAATTGTTTTAATCCTAAAGAAATTCTGGACGTTTCTTTGTTGTAGTCAATAATTTGAACTGTGATTTCGTCGCCTATTGATACAATTTCGGATGGATGGTTAATTCTCCCCCATGAAAAATCAGTGATATGTATCAATCCATCGACACCGCCCAAATCTACAAAAGCTCCAAAATCAGTTATATTTTTAACTAGCCCTTGTAACTGTGCACCGACTTCAATCTTCGTCATTAGCTCTTGACGTTTTTCGTTCAAGGATTCTTCTAATATTGCTTTTCTAGATACTACAAGGTTTTTTCTCATCTCATCTACTTTTACAATCTGGAAATCAAATTCTTTACCAACTAAATCATCAAAGTTTTTAATTGGCTGAACATCGGCTTGAGATCCTGGAAGAAAAGCTTGTATAACACCCAAGTCTACAACGAGACCACCTTTAACGCGCTTAACAATTTTTCCCTGAACAGGCTCTTTGCTTTGTTCAAATTCTTTGAGCTCATCCCATCTCTTAATGAAATCTGCTTTGTATTTTGATAATGTAATATTTCCGTCTGTATCCTCAAATTTTTCAAGGAATATATCGATATTTGAACCTATTTCAGGTAAATCTTTATTATTGAATTCTGATCTACTAATTAATCCTTCTGACTTAAAACCAATATCTACCATTACATCATTATCGCTGATACCAATTACTTTTGCTGATATGATTTGATTTTCTGATATATCATTAAAAGTACCTTGGTATTCTTCTAGTATATCATCAGCTATTTTTTCAATTTCAACCTGATCTTCTTTGTCTGAGATCACTTTAACCCCAGCAAATAAATCTTTACTTAAATAATCTTTAATTGTTTTTTTAGAAGATGTTTCTACTTGTTCAGGTTTGTCTTCTGGGGCTGACTTTTCTGTAATTACCTCTTCCACTACTGCTTCTTCTAGTACCGCTTCTTCAATTACTGTCGGTTCTACTACTTCTTGATTTGTATCTTGTTTAGGTTGATTGTTCATATTATTAGTTTCTTTCAATGTGTTTTAAGATTTGATTTACTTGATCATCGATAGTGCAGGCTGATGTATCAATTACAAATGCATCTTTTGCTTGTTTCAATGGAGAAAGTTTACGACTACTGTCATACTGGTCTCTATCTGTCAAATCTTGTTTTATTTTGTTAACGTTTAACTCCTCATTTACTCTCTTAAAATCTTCTAATCTTCTTTGTGCTCTAACATCATAGTCAGCTGTTAAAAAAAATTTATATTTTGCATCTGGAAAAACTACTGTTCCAATATCTCTTCCTTCAACAATAAAGTTACCATTCTTTACGGTATCTTTCTGTATTTTTACCATTTTTTCTCTAACTGCCTTTATTGCACTGACCTCACTAACTGCACTTGTAATTTCCTTACTACGAATCAATGTACTAATATCTTTATTATCTAAGATTATTTTAATCTCATCTTCAGATGTGAAGTCTAATTCCAAATTTAAAATATCTAACATTTTTCTAACATGGGCCTCAGAACTAATATCTACAGAACTTTCTCTTAAAAAGTAAGTAACAGCTCTATACATAGCTCCGGTATCTAAATACTGATACCCTAGCTTACTAGCTAGTTTTTTTGCGGTAGTAGTTTTACCAACGCCAGCCGGTCCATCAATTGTTATTACCATAAAAATGCTCAGAAAGTTAGTTTTTCTTGCAACAAATGCCAAGATGTTTAAAATCTTATCCTTTTCTTGTTATTTTATCTAAATACTGCTTTTCTTTCTTTGTTAATTCTCTCCATTGACCTTCTTTTAATTGATCCAGCGTAATATTACCAAACTTTACTCTTTTTAATGCTATGAGATTAAGACCTGAAAACTTAAATATTCTTCTTATCTCATTCTTCTTACCCTGCTTCAAGATCATGTTTACATGAATGGTATTTTTAATCTTTTCTTGTGAAATAATTTTTGCTTTACCTCTTTCTCCTGAGCCTATAAAAATACCCTTTTCAATCTTTTTAATAATTTTTTCACTAATTAATTGATCAGTTTTAGCAATATACTCTTTTGGTATTTTATTTTTAGGATGAGTTAAAAATTGAGATAAATCTCCATCATTAGTGAGTAAAATTATTCCAGTTGTATCTTTATCAAGCCTACCTACATGATTTAGAAAAGGCTTTCTAGGCAACAAATCAAAAATTGTCTTTCTACCCATCTCATCACTTCGTGACGATATAAATCCTTTAGGTTTATATAAAATGATTGTGGTGTTATTTGAACTTAATATTATTTTTTGATCATCTAATCTAATATCATCTTTCACAGGATCAATTTCTTTAAAAGGATCCATAACAAGCACATTATTAACCGTAACCATCGCTAGCTGGATTGATTCCTGTGCTTTTCTTCGAGAAATAATTCCCGATGATGAAATAAATTTAAAGAGCTTCATTTATGATTCCATTATCTTCAGAATCTATAATCTCAGAAATCTCACTAATCGTTGGCATCTCGGATAGATTTGTTAACCCAAAATGTTTTAAATATTCGTCGGTAGTATGATAAAGCAACGCTTTACCTAACGAATCGTCTCTACCGCCTATCTTTATTAATTTTTTGTTTAATAAGTTTTTTATTACTCCCTTACAATCTACTC
>JAQXAG010000082.1 GCA_029253045.1 Fidelibacterota bacterium
CACATCTTTTAAATAGTGGAGTAGGTCTTAGTGCTATCAAATCTTTATTAGGGCATGAAAATTTAGCATCTACTCAAATTTATACCCATGTAAGTCTTGGCAAGCTGCAAGAGACAATAAAAAAATCTCATCCAAGAGGTGAAAAATGAATCTAGATTATTTAAATATTATAAATAGTAGTTATAAACGTAACTCTAGCGCTGATAAACTTATTGAAGATTCTATTAATCTTAAAGAAGGTGTCATTGGCCTAAACGGTGCATTAATGGTAGATACAGGTGAATTCTCTGGAAGGATTCCAAACGACAAATTTATAGTGGATGAAGAGAGCTCATCCAAAAATATTTGGTGGGGAAATGTAAATCAAAAAATCTCTGAAGAAAATTTTGATTATTTATTAAATAAGGTAACTGAAACATACAACGATTTAGAAAATGACTTTTATGTTTTCGACGGATTTGCGGGCGATGATAAAGACAATAATCTTAATGTAAGAATGGTAACTAAGAAAGCATGGCAGTCTTTATTTGTAAATAATATGTTTATCAGGCCTAAAAAAGAAGACTTAGAAAACTTCACTCCAGACTTTACTATAATTAATGCCTACGATGTAAAAGAAAAAGATTGGAAAGAGTATGGATTAAATTCAGAAAACTTTATTGTATTTAATCTGAAAAAGAAAATTGCAATTATTGGTGGAACAGAATATGCCGGAGAAATGAAAAAAGGGATTTTTTCTATAATGCATTATTATCTACCTCTTAAAAATGTATTATCAATGCATTGTTCAGCAAATGTTTCAAAAGACCTAAGTGAGTCAACGCTATTCTTTGGATTATCTGGCACTGGAAAGACCACTTTAAGCACCAATGCTAATAGACCATTAATTGGAGACGATGAGCATGGTTGGTCGGATAATGGAATTTTCAATTTTGAGGGTGGTTGTTATGCAAAAGCAATTCATTTAGATAGAAACAAAGAACCAGAAATTTATAATGCTATTCAACATGGAACACTTTTAGAAAATGTTGTCTATGACCTAGAAACAAAAGAAGTAGATTTTGATGATAATACCAAAAGTGAAAATTCAAGGATATGTTATCCAATTCATTTTATTGAAAACTCTTTAGGCTCTAAGGGTTTGCCTAGTGCAGCAACACATCCAAATGCAGTCATCTTTTTGACTTGTGATGCTTACGGTATTATGCCACCAGTTGCTAGGCTGGATTCAAATCAAGCAATGTATCATTTTATTAGTGGTTATACAGCTAAAATGGCAGGAACTGAAACAGGAATAGTTGATCCTATAGCAGCGTTTTCACCGTGCTATGGTGGACCTTTTTTAACTTTACATCCCTTAGTTTATGCAAAGCTATTACAAGAAAAATTATCTAAGCATAGAACACCAATATACTTAGTTAACACGGGTTGGTCTGGATCTAATGCTAGCTCAGGTTCTAAAAGAATTGATTTAAAACTTACAAAACATATTATTGATTTAATCACAAATGATAAATTGGATTTTAATGACTCAGTAAAAGATAAGTTCTTTAATCTTGATATTCCTATAAATCTAGAAGGACTAGATAATGATTTCTTGGTTCCAGACCAAGGATGGAAAAATTTAGATGAATATTATAAAACAGGTAACATGCTCACTGAACTATTTAATAAGAATTTTCAAAAATTTGATATTTCAGATCAGGACATTTTAAATGCAGGTCCAAAAACTCAATCAGGAGGATTATAGATATGGCAACTTTAATTTTAAAAGATACTCATCGAATATTGATAGAAAAAATTGAGGCTCTTAATAAAGAGAAGAGAGAAACCTCACTAAGAATTAGAGAAGCTGCCGATCAAGGAGATCTTAAAGAGAATGCAGAGTACCATGCAGCTAGAGAGCATCAGAGCTTACTAGTATACAAAATACAATTAATGCAGTCGCACGCTCCATTCAAGATGATTGGTGATAATGATATCGATAATGAGAATGTAGGATTTGGTAATAAGGTTACTATTCTTGAGGAAGGTAAAGATAAGGCTGAAGACTATTACATCTTAGGACCTATCGAATCTGAATTAGATCTTTACCCTTTAGCTGTAACCTATAAATCACCCTTTGCTAGAGCTATAATTGGAAAAAAGGTTAATGAAGATTTTACGTTAGAAATTCAAGGCAACGATATAAAGTTTACTATTACTGCAATTGATAAAATCCCTGCAGAATAAATTTGAAGTGCCAAATTTGTAATCGAGAAAGACCTTTAACCTTCCACCATTTAATTCCTAGAAAGAACCATAGAAATAAATGGTTCATAAAAAGATTTTCAAAGGAAGAAATGAGAGAAAAAGGTTTAAATCTTTGTCATTTATGCCACAAATTTATTCATAAGAAATTTTCAGAAAAAGAATTAGGAAGGGATTATAATAATTTAGATTCTCTAATATCAAATCCTCTTATAAAAAAACATGCTATTTGGGCATCAAAGCAGAAATGATAATTATTAAGATATTTTAGATAATTGAAAAAGATTTTTTCCTTCAAATAATTTTGTTCCATTAACATAGCTATAATATTTCCTACATTCACAAGATAGATATTCTATATCAATAGGTTCAAATATTCGCTTAGCATCTGGCCAATATTCTTTTTGTAATTCAATCATTTTCTTGCACGTTGCTTGATGATTTTCTAATCCAAGATGTTTTTGTAGTCGGTCTAGATAAGCAACCGCACCAATCCCTGTTGGAACATCACTTGATGGTTTAATAATATCGGGGCGAAACCAAGCCAAATCAATAATAGCCATAAAAATAGGAAAATCATTTTGCATTTTAAAAAGAGTGTTAATTGAATTGGTAGCCTTAATTACATCTCCTTCAGATTCTATAATAATTTTAGCTAATGACTCTTTGATATTTCCAAATAACATTGTTGCTGCATCCAACCGTGAATACTGTATTCCGTCCCAATATATTGATTCAACTGGATAAGCATTTATATTGCACCAAGAGTCAAAGGTTTGTAGTGTTTGAATCAATTTTTCTGGCTGTAGTAACATATCTGAGGATATTAGATTTAAAGTTTCTGATTTATTACACCATCGAGCAAAAAATAAAGTATTAATTAACATAGGTAAATCTTTTTCTAGATCTTTAGCAAAAGATAGAATTGCCTTGCTACCACGGTCATCTTCTCGAAAAATATTTAGGAAGCGACCTTGTTGAAAAATAGGATCATCTGTCCATGGATATGGAGCGCCACTTTCTCTTACTAAGCGAATTTTTTCTCTTTCACGACAAAAATCAAAAAAAGCAGATACAGGGTCTTTTATAACTAGTCCATCAAGCGCTTTAGCATAAGGATTTTGAAGCTTATTCATTTATCTATTTCCTTGCGTTAATCATCAAGTAGAACCCAATTCCTATAAAGATTATATTTGATAGCCATGCACCTAAGAAAGGTGAAAGCACGCCGGCATAGCCAAGAGATTGTCCAAATTTTAATATAATTACATAAGCAAATATTGTTGCTAAGCTTAATCCACCACCAAATGCTAGTGTTGTATTAGACCTAAAAACAGATAGGGGTATCCCACAAAAAATTACAATCAGACTAATGAATGAGTATGCTAGTTTATAGTTTAAATCAACTTCCCATTTTAAGGTATTTACTCCGTTACTTTTCAATGTAGCAATTTGATCTCTTAAATCATTATAAGACCGTTCTTCCGACGATCCGCTCGTTTGCGTGATATCTTCAGGAGAAAAATTTAAACTTATCAAAGAGTCTTGATTAGATCTTGCTAAAATAGTTTCATATCCTGAATCATCAAATTCTCTTATAGAAAAATTTCTGAGATTCCATTGAGATTTTTCTGGACTCCAAACACCTTTTCTTGCATCTATTCGTTTTTGCATCTTTCCGTCATTGAGTTCCATTAGATTTAAATTCATAATTACTTGATTCATACTATTGTATTTATCAATTGCAATGAGTTCGTTTTGATTTTTTTGAAAATAAACATTTTCAAAAATTGACTTATCTTTACGACCACTTTTATTTTTCTGTAAATAATTTTTCTTTATTTCATTTTGTATTTTATTATTTTTTATAACTAGAGTATTGTCAAAAAAGAATGATCCGATACTCAACAATAGCCCTAATAATAATACAGGTAATGATAATCGATAAAGACTTAGACCTGAGGATTTAAAAACTAACCATTCTTTTTTTTGTACCATCATTCCATATGTAAAAACAGATGCTACAAGACATGTTACAGGAATAGTTACACTAATCATCGAAGGAATAGCAGCTATGTAGTATTCCATTAAGACAGAACCAGTCACTTCATTGTCTATAAATTTATTTAGATTTTCAAAAATATCAACAATAAGCGATATGAGTGTAAAGAAGAGAGATACAAATAAAAATGTGATCGAAAATTCTCTAAGAATATAATAGTCAATTTTTTTCATTATATTGTTAACTTACTTAATCATGGATTTAATTAATAATTTTTTTGCAAATTTATCAAATTTCCTTTGGGGGAACTTTGGAGTAGCCAATCTAGTTATTGGCGGAGGTATATTTTTTCTATTTTATTCAAAATTAACTCCATTTAGATACTTTAAGCATGCCTTTGACATACTTTTAGGTAAGTATGACGATCCAAACGACGATGGTCAAATTTCGCACTTTCAAGCACTATCTACAGCTCTTTCAAGTACCGTTGGAATAGGAAATATTGCTGGTGTAGCTGTTGCCATATCTCTAGGAGGTCCTGGAGCATTATTTTGGATGTGGATTAGTGCTATAGTTGGGATGGCAACTAAATTTTTTACCTGTTCTCTAGGTATCATGTTCAGAGGACGTGATTCTGATGGTGAATTACAGGGTGGTCCTATGTATGTTATTGAGCAAGGTATGGGCAAGAAATTTAAATTTCTCTCATATTGGTTTAGTATTGCTGGGCTTGTTGGATGTTTATCTCTGTTACAGGTAAATCAGCTAACTCAAATACTATCAGATCAATTGATTAAAACAAATCCAAACATTGCTTCAACCATTCCATTAGACTTAACTATAGGAATTATAATTGCATTAATAGTATCTGTTGTAATATTTGGAGGTCTTCAACGTATTGCTGACGTTGCCTCTAGAATTGTTCCATTTATGGTACTGATTTATCTATCTGCTGGATTATTTATAGTTTTTACAAATATCGAATTGGTACCATCAATTTTTAATTTAATTATAAGTAGTGCTTTTAACGGAAGTTCAGTAGCCGGAGGTTTCGTAGGAACAGCTGTAGTAATTAGCCAGGGATTTAGAAGAGCTGCATTTTCAAATGAAGCTGGTATGGGTACAGAAGTGATGGCTATTGGAGCATCGAAAAATAATGAGCCAATTAGATCTGGTCTTGTAGCAATGATAGGACCAGTGATTGATACAATTATCGTATGTACTATAACAGGAATTGTTATTTTGCTTTCAGGAGATTGGATGACAGGAGAGTTTTCTGGTGTTAGTTTAACACAGAAATCTTTTGCTAACCATCTTGGGGTAGTTGGCGACTTTATTCTTATCTTTTCAGTAGCAACTTTCGCACTGTATACTATGTTTGGATATTCTTACTATGGATGTAAGTGTGCATCTTATTTATTTGGTACAGGTTCAAAAGTGTACTACAGAATTTTTTATGTTATAACGCTTGTTCTTGGTTCTGTGCTATCATTAGATTTAGCTGTTAATATTGTAGATGCAATGTTTGCTTTAATGGCTTTTCCTACTATGATATCAGCAATTTACTTATCGCCTCATATTAAAAAAGAGGCTAAAAGATATTTTGAAACTATTTAAACTAGGACATAAAAAATGAAGAAAATTTATATTTTTGATATGGATGGAACGCTTACTCCGTCGAGAAGAGAAATGACACCTGACTTTGAAAAGTTTTTCTCTAAATGGGCAAATAAACACACTTTTTTTCTTGTTAGTGGAAGTAATCTAGAGAAAATTCAAGAACAAGTACCACAATATATTCTTGACCTTTCTGAGGGAGTATTTACATGTGGTGGTAATCAATTGTGGTTAAACAATCAATTATCCTATAATCATGAGTTTAAACCATCAGAAGAGCTATTGTCTTTTTTAAATGAAGAAATAAAAAAAAGTAAGTATCCAGTACGCTCTGGAAATCACATTGAAGATAGAGGTTCAATGTTAAACTTTAGTATTGTTGGAAGAGACTGTTCTTTGGACGAAAGATTAGATTATTTTGAATATGATGTAAAAAGCCAAGAAAGAGCAGATATTGCTAATCAAATTATAACTAAATGGGATAACCTTGATGCTGTAATAGGTGGGCAAATATCTATTGATATTACACCCAGAGGTATGAACAAGTCTCAAGTTCTAAATGAGGTTAAAAAATTCTACTCAGATGAAGAGTATATTTTTATAGGTGATAGAACAATGGAGGGCGGTAACGACTATCCATTAGCAAAAATTATGAATGAAATGCCAAATTGTTCTGTATATCAAGCCGGAGAGCCTTCAGCTGAAGATGGCTACAAGGACACACAAAAAATATTAGAAAAATTAAGTGATAATTAAAAGTAACCAAGATTACAAAAATCTTTTTCTAAAAGAACTAGCAAAACTGCAAGATATTAAAGGGCCATCATATCTTTATGATCCTATTAAATATATCATAAAATCTGAGGGAAAGAGATTAAGGCCATTTAT
>JAQXAG010000086.1 GCA_029253045.1 Fidelibacterota bacterium
CCCATTCCAAAAGCAAATCCTTGATATTTTGTATTATCGTAACCTACGTTTGAAAGAACGTTTGGATTTACCATACCGCAACCTAAAATCTCCATCCATTGATTTAACTTATCATTCCATATGTCTACTTCAGCACTAGGTTCAGTAAATGGAAAGTAACTTGGTCTAAAACGCATTTTAGTACCTTTTCCAAACATTTCTTTTACAAAATACTCTAGTGTTCCTTTCATTTCAGCAAATGAAGAAGTTTCATTAACTACTAACCCTTCTACTTGATTAAATAAACAAAAACTCTTATAACTTACCGCTTCGTTTCTAAATACTCTTCCACAGCAAATATGACGTAATGGGGGATCTTGATTTTCCATTAAGTGAATTTGAACATTTGAAGTATGCGTTCTTAAGACTGTATTAGGATCAACAAAGAATGTATCTTGCATATCTCTAGCAGGATGATGCTTTGGTACGTTTAATGCTTCAAAATTATGATAATCGTCATCAATTTCAGGTCCATAGGCTACCGAAAAACCAATGGATTGAAAGATAGACTTTATTTCGCTGGTAACTTGCTCCAATGGATGCAAGCTTCCTGCTGGTAGATTGTATCCAGGCAATGAGAAATCTTCTGAGCTATCATTTGATTTATCACTATTTGGATTTAATTCATTTAATTTTTTATTAAAAGCACTGGAAAGGTCTGTCTTTAATATATTAAGCGTTTTTCCGTATTTAGGTTTTTCAGAACCAGGAAGTTTTGTGAACTCTTCAAACAAGGCAGTAAGCTTACCTTTTCTTCCAAGGTACGTAATACGGATATTTTCGAGGTCAGTAGTTGTGATGCAGTTAGATAAATCTGATTGGAAAGATGCCTTAATTTCTTTGATAGTGTTATCTAATGACATCTTTAATTTTTATTTTTTCTTTAAATATTTTACAAGGTCTTCAAATACAGATGGATTATTAACTGCTAAATGAGCTAAAACCTTTCTGTCTAAATCGACACCCTTCTCCTTCAATAAATGTACAAAATTTGAATACGATAAACCATTTAATCTTGATGCGGCATTAATACGTACTATCCATAGACGTCTAAATTGACGTTTCTTCTGCCTTCTATCTCTATAAGCATATAAACCAGCTTTTACCACTGCATCTTTTGCAGCTTTATAATTGCGGCTTCTTGCTCCGAAATAACCCTTCGCTAACTTAACTGTCTTGCGATGTCTTCTATGTCTTGGTACTGAACTATTGGACCTTGGCATAACTTATACTTTCCCCATCATTTTTTTCATGCGCTTCTCAAAAGAAGGTGCTACTACTGTCGCTTTTTTTGCTGAACGTTTCTGATCTCTATCTCTACGTATTAACATATGTGAATGACCAGCCTTGTTACGTTTCAGTTTACCTGAGGCAGTAACCTTAAATCTTTTTGACACACTTTTTCTTGTTTTCATCTTTGGCATAATATTTCCTATTTCGGGGCTAATATTATAGATTTCTTTCGACCCATCAAAGGAGAATCTTTTTCCATTTGTGCATGCTCACTTAATGACGACAAAACGCGCGTTAATAAATCTTGACCTAAATCTTGACGCGACATTTCTCTTCCTCTATACATTAAAGTAATTTTTAATTTATAGCCAGCATCTAAAAACTTTTTACCCATTTTTAATTTATTTTCTAAATCATGATCTCCAATGTTTGGCCTCATTCTTAATTCTTTAACTTTTATAACTTGATGGTTTTTTCGACTCTGTTGAGCTTTTTTCTTTTCTTCGTATTTAAATTTGCCGAAATCCATAATTTTACATACTGGGGGCTTTGCATTTGGTGATATCTCAACTAAGTCAAGGCCTACATCTTCCGCCCTATTTAAGGCTTCTGGAACTGTTACAACACCTATTTGTTCTTTATCATGCCCTATAAGTCTTACTTTATCTGCATAAATTCGGTTGTTTACTCTTATTCTTTGTTTTTTAATTCGGTACTCTCCTATCTTTTATTTCGTCTAATATTTCTGCAGTGAAACTTTCTAACGAAACGGTTTGTTGTTGTTTAATAAATCTTCTTCTTATAGTAAGAGTATTATCCTCAACTTCTTTTTCTCCTACAATTACCATAATATTTACTTTTTGCATTTCTGCATCTCTAATCTTTGAACCAATTTTTTCTGATCGGCTATCTACGTCAACTCTAAATCCACTTGCTTTTAATGACTGACATACTGATAACGCATAATCATTATACTTGTCTGAAACAGGAAGAATTGTTACTTGTCTAGGTGCAATCCATAATGGAAAATTTCCACCAAAATGCTCTATAAGGAATCCAATAAAACGTTCGTGAGTTCCTAATGGAGCTCTATGTATACATAATGGAGTTTTTGACTTACCATCCAAATCTTTATATGAAAGATTAAAACGCTCTGGAACTGCAAAATCTACTTGATTTGTAGCAAGACTAAACTCCTTGCCTATTGCACTCCAAACCTGAACATCAATCTTTGGGCCATAAAATGCAGCATCGCCTACAGATTCAGTAAACTTTAATCCAGCATCCTTTAAAGCATCTCTTACGTCATCTTCTGTTTTCTTCCAAAGCTTTGGGTTATTAATATACTTTTTGCCTAAATCCTTAGGGTCGTGAAGACTTAATCTCATTTCATACTTTTCTATACCAAATATTTTGAAATAATCCATATACAAATTACATACAGCAATAAATTCATCTTTGAATTGACCTTCGGTGCAATAAATGTGAGCATCATTCATTTGCATACTTCTTACGCGCATTAAACCAAATAACTCACCTGATTTTTCATATCGATAACAAGTTCCATATTCAGATAAACGATATGGTAAATCGCGATAGCTTTTAGGAGTATTAGCATATATTTTATGGTGATGAGGACAATTCATTGGTTT
>JAQXAG010000104.1 GCA_029253045.1 Fidelibacterota bacterium
ACAGATGGATATGCTATCAGTGACGGTATAATAGTATATTGCATTTCAATAGTACCGCCATAGACAAACATCACTAGCAAGACTCCGTAGATATTAGACTTTACTGTGTTAGCATATCCATCTGTGATTTCGAAGAGAGTTTTAGCAAAGAATAAACTAAATGCTACAGCAACGAATCCGCCATAAATATTAAAAGTATCTACTATAGGATAATATAATCCTGAGAGAGTTATTCTAGGAAAATTTGGATTGAGATCTAATTGGAATGATCCAGCAATCATAGCAACTGTTGTTCCTAATAATGCGGCAATAAATCCTCCAACTATAGAATCTGAGATTGAACTACGATTAAAAGTTGGTTTTAACATGGTACCTAGACCACCAAAGAATAAGACTTGAGCCAGTGCTACCACTAAGAATCCTATCATAGCAGATATGTACATGGTTGTCATTAAATTTCCTATTGGTTGGTCTGTAGGTAATGTCATAAAGAATGAAGAATCATTGAAAAAGGCAATAATAGCACTGACAAAAATTATTGCTCCAAAAAATGCTCCTTTTCTCAAATTAAGCTTACTATCCATCAACATCTTAAAAGAACGTATTAATAATAATCCACCAATAAATAATCCACCTGGAATTGAGAATAACATTGCAAGCATTCCAGAGAATCCTTCTCTGTCTCGTATCATTCTAGACCATTCTTCGGGAACATAAATAGATTGTGAAAATCCTGCAAGCTGGTCACCTGAAACAGTGATGACACTTTCTAGTTGCGAACCTTCATAGCTTACATTCTTATCTTCCTTATAAGTAAATATCCAGTCTAATCGTTCTGGCTTTTGAGATTCAATTGCACTGACTAAGCTTACCATACTTTGGTTTAAATTAAAGTGGTCACTTAGAGCCTGATCTGCTATTACTTTAGCTTCAGCTTGACTTAAGATCATTCCTGCTTCATTTTCAGGAAATTTATTATAAAAGCGAATAGGTTTTCCTTCAAAATCTACTGAAACAACTATTTCTCTTGCTCTTGTTTCTACTTCGCCATCAAATTTAGCAAAACGAACTTTCCATCTTGGCCCCAACACATAAGATCCTAAAAGCTCATTGAAAGTATCAGACCCTAACTCTTCCCAAATGAAACGTGATCCGGGGTAGGTTGTGGTAATCATTGCATAGCCCTCATATCCTGCAGCTAACTCTATATCATTTGCAGAAAGAAATTCTTCTGCGATACTAATAGCCTGCTCACGATCTATGCTTGGCGAATCTATAGAAACATCAGAATCGCTAAATTTTAATGATGTCATTCCTATCACAATGAATATTATGGACCCTAATAAGATCTTCTTATTTAATGGAGCTCCATCTTGTATCATAGTTTTTGACTCTTCTTTATGCTTTGATATCTCAGGTGGAGTTGGTTTAAATCCTTTATTCAATGCCTTATTATCTAATTCAGCCCACCCGTTTGCTTTCATTCTAAAATATAGGATCACAAGCAAAGGAATAGCTCCGCAAAGCACTGTCATAAATTTATCAACAACATAGCCACTAGAGTACCATATCGGTAATGAAAACAGTAAAACATCATATAAATAGTGTGTAATTGCACCAAAGATTACTCCCAATTTCAAATACAACATCCCATAAACAATAATAGACGGTAAAAATAATTCTACCACTCGAGCATAAGAAGGTTGCGCAGGGTAATTAGCATGTCCTGCTCCAAAAATCAATGCCTGAAGTACCATTGCAATAGCAAGGCCAGTAAAACGCATATTATATCTTTGTCCAATCAAGACTCCTGCCCCAATTGGAACAGCACGAAAGAGCATTTCCTCCCAAAATCCTGCCTGAAGTGAAATAGCAATTCCTGTATACCAAGGGAAAATAGATGCTAAATAATTTGGATCAGCCATACTACTTGCTGGAGACCAGAATCCAAAATATTTTTCCATAAGAATATAAAATGCACCAACAATAGCCAGCTTAATTGGAACAATTAGATAGGCAAAAACTGTATCATTTAATACGCGCTTTGAATTAGCAACATTCATTGTCCATGTTTTCCATAATTGAATATGTTCGGGGAATGCTCTTCTAGTTAGCGACTCTGCAATAACAAAAGTTGCACCAAAAAGTAAGAAGTTTACTACGCCATTTGCTAACATAGCTAATAGCCCTTCTATCATGAACTGTGACTTACTAGTAGCGGTATCATAAGCCATCCACATAGTTGGATAAAAATTTAATTGCACTAGCGTGCTAGTTGTAGCAATAAACGCTGCTGCTAATAATGATGATTTCCATCTCAACCAACCAGTACGATAAAAAATAATTATAGATCCTACGCCAATCACTAGCATATAAATCCCGAGGAAAGCAAAATTTGCAAACATCGCAATGGTATCATTGTCTGATCTTATATTAGCAAATTCACGATTGAATGATTCTGGAATAAAAGCACTTGGGGATACAGAGCTTACCATCGATCCAGATACATCTACATTTAATCTATACTTTGCATCTCCAATATCTTGGAGCTTATGCTCAAATACAAAAGAGTGATCAACTCTGCTATTTGGCATTTCTTCAAAAGATGATTCTATTAATGAATAGTCTGCAAAATTTCCAGACCAATGATCGTTAATTTTAAGAGCTATTAGGCCGAGTGCGTCCTCTTCTGACAAGCTATCTGAATCATGATCTTCTGGAATTTTAACACGATAACCATTTGAGGAACCGTCAGGTTTAAATGCAAAAGTTGCTTCAGCTACTTGTCCCTCTTTAAATGTTCTTACAACCCAATTGTATGGGGAAAAAACATCGCTATCAATAATCGATTGAAACTTTTCACGTCCACCTTGCTTGAGTTCTACATAATCACGTAAGCTTGAGCTAAATGCGTATGCTGCAGCCTGATCAAGGTTGTCACCTAGTATTTCAAAATCTTCAGAGGCAGCTTTAGCTTCTTCTAAAGCGAGCTCCCTGTCCATGGATACATTAACACTTAATCCTCCAAGAAAATCATCCCAGAAGTAAGCGAGTCCTAACGTGCTTGCAATTGCAACAACGCATGTAATAGATAAAATTTTATTTGTAGTCATTATTCCCTCTTTTTTTCATTTTGTAAATAGGTAAAGTAAACTTTACATATTTTAAAGTCAATTATACTCCGCTCTTTTGATTTATAACTCTAAAAAGTTCTGAAGGTATAATTATAAAAAAATATGTAAAATACAATACTAAATAATAGAGGGAATTACTTATGAAAAAAGAAAATTTGACAGAAGAACAAATGATATTTCAGGATGCAGTTCGCACATTTATGGATCGCGAATGCAGACCGAATAATGAGCAATGGGAAAAAGATGGAATGGTATCCCGTGAAGTCTGGCTAAAAGCTGGAGAAAATAATTTTTTTGGAATAGATGTTCCTGAAGAATATGGTGGAATGGGTATCGATGATTTTAGATACAACACCATTTTAATTGAAGAAAGTGTGAGAGCAGAAAATCCAGGTTTCGGACATTCTGTACAAAATGATTTGGTTGTTCCTTATCTTATAAGACATTGTAATGAAGAACAGAAAAAACGTTGGCTTCCAAAAATCTGTAGCGGAGAAACTATTGGTGCATTAGCTATGACAGAGCCAGGTGGAGGTAGTGATTTAGCGGCTATTAAAACAACTGCAAAAGATATGGGTGATTATTATTTAGTTAATGGTAGTAAGACATTCATCACAAATGGCTTATTAAGCGACTTAGTAATTGTAGCATGTAAAACAGATTCAAAAAATGGTGCACATGGTATTAGTTTAATTGTTTTAGAGCGTGGTATGGAAGGATTTGAACGTGGGAATAAACTACATAAAATGGGTCAAATAGCACAAGATACAGCGGAAATGTTTTTTAAGGATGTCAAAGTTCCTAAAGACAACTTACTTGGTGAAGAAGGTAAAGGATTTTACTATATGATGGAGAGTCTTCCAAAAGAAAGGCTATCTATTGCAGCTGGATCAATTGCAGTCATTGAATTTGTCCTTGAATTAACAATCAAATACTGTCATGAACGAAAAGCATTTGGGCAAAAAATTGGAAGCTTTCAAAATTCAAAATTTAAGTTAGCTGAAATGACAACAGAGGCAGAGATTGCACGTACATTTTATGATCAATGCGTTTTTGAACTAAACGATAAAAAGCTTACTCCGGAAAAAGCGGCAATGGCTAAATGGTGGATAACAGAATTAGAACTCAAAGTTGTAGACCAATGCTTGCAGTTGCATGGTGGGTATGGATATATCTTAGAATATCCAATTGCCAAGGCTTATGTAAATTCACGAGTACAAACAATTTATGGCGGTACCACTGAGATCATGAAAGAGATCATTGGGAAGTCGTTAGGATTTTAATATGGGAAAGAAATTAGAAGGAAAAGTTGCATTAATTACAGGTTCAGGTCGAGGTATCGGTCGTGAACTAGCATTAATGCTAGCAAAAGATGGTGCACATATCGTTGTTAATGATCTCGATGCTGATCCAGCTCATCAAACGGTAGAAGATATCATTGCAATGGGTGGAAAAGCTGTAGCGTGCGTTGGAAGTGTTACTGAAGACGATTTTGCAGATAACTTTATCAATACTGCTTTAGATACGTTTAATGGACTGGACATTATTGTAAATAATGCAGGATATACTTGGGATAATGTCATTCAAAAAATGGATGATAAACAATGGCAAGCTATTTTAGATTGTCATTTAACTGCTCCTTTCCGAATCTTAAGAGCCGCTCAACCTCATATCAAACGATTATTTCTAGAAGAAAAAGAAAAAGGGATTATAAATTTTAGAAAAGTGGTCAATATCTCATCCACATCAGGCATGAATGGGAATGCTGGGCAAGTCAACTACGCAACAGCAAAAGCTGGTGTAGTAGGAATGGCAAAAACCATGTCAAAAGAATGGGGTCGTTACAATGTAAATGTAAACGCAGTAGGATTTGGTCTTATCAAAACACGTTTAACTGATGCCGATGCCGAAAAAGAAGAGTCATTGATTGATATTGAAGGAAACAAAATCAAAGTGGGAGTCAATTCGGCTATATTTCAATCAGCAAAGACTATGATTCCACTTGGACGACCTGGAACTCCTGAAGAAGCTGCTGGTGCTATTTATATGTTCTGTATTCCTGAATCTAACTATGTCACAGGACAGATTTTAATGTGCCATGGTGGTGGATTTGGACTCTAATAAATACAGCCCATCTGAATGAAATATTTTTCTCCTTTAATCCCATTTATTTTAGGCTGGGGGCTGTTACTCTCTTCAGAAAATCTAACCTCAATTAGCTTTACTAATGGAGCACTTCAACTACTATTATTTGTTTTTGTAGTGTGTTTACCTACATGGCGCACTGGACGTATGTCCTATGTTGATATTGGCTGGCCATGGGGTGTTGCTCTTATTGGGATCATCACTTGGCTATATAGCGAAGGTGATAGTGCTCGCATAGCTACAATTAGTATTCTTTATATTTTAATTGGAAGTCGTATGGGAATGGGTGCACTCAAAATGTGGAGGCTGGGTATGCTCAATACAGAATTTCCTCGTTATGAATATCAGAAAAAACGTTGGAAGAAAGCAGGTAAAAATAATACCATGCTTGCCATGCAAATTGAAGGGATTCTACAAGGCTTAGCCAATGCTTCGTTCTTAGCGATGCCCGCGTTTATTATTGCGACCAATTCTAGTACAACGATTTCAATACTTGAAATAGTAGGTATTCTTATTTGGTTGGGTGCATTTGTCATGGAATCAGTTGCAGATATGCAAAAAATCTCCTTTTTAAAAAAAATGAAGGCATCGGGTGAAAAAAATAAAGTCTGTAATGTTGGTTTATGGAAATATACCAGACATCCTAACTATTTTGCTGAATGGATGGTTTGGAATGGATTAATCATTGCATCAATTCCATCATGGATTCTCTTATATG
>JAQXAG010000106.1 GCA_029253045.1 Fidelibacterota bacterium
ATGACTTTAGAGGAATCAGATATCCATTGCGAAGAATCAGACCATTGCATTTCTTCGATAGAATAATACTCATCAAGATTATCTACATTAATATTAAGATTTACAGGATACCCAATTTCTGTTTTTTCAAGATCTATTTCATAACTTAACTCGGTATCTTTTAAGTTGTTTGAACAGCCAAATAACATAAATAAACAAAGTATAAAAATTCTGATCATTTACTTAAGTACGTTTAGCTCTTATCTTAAAAAAGCGAGTAAGCGCCTTAATGTAATCTTCATCAGTACCAATTTGCAGTAAATCAAAACCAATATTTTTACATCTTTGCGCAAAAGTGTTTAATCTTTTAGAAAAGTCTTTTGAAAAATCTGATCGTACTTTCTCATTAGATGTATCAATCCATACTCGTTCATTTGATTCAGAATTATGCACTTTTATTAAACCTAAATTTGGAAATTCTTTTTCAAAAAGGTCATATATCTGTATGCCTATTACATCGTGATTAAAGTTTAAATATTTCATTTCAGTCCAAAAATTATCATCCATAAAATCTGATATTACAATCATAACATTTTTTCTTCTAGAAATCTTACTTGCAAATTCAAGAGCGTTTTTAATAGATGTTTGACTTTGCTTTTTATCATAATCATGATTGACAAGATCTGTAATTAAGCGAAGCACATGTGATCTACCTTTTTTTGGAGGTATATACTTAACTATGTCATCGCTAAAAAGAATCAAACCGACTTTATCGTTATTTTTAATAGCAGAAAATCCTAACATTGCTGCAATCTCAATTCCTAAATCAATTTTTAATTTGCTTTTAGATCCAAAGACCCCTGAACTACTAACATCAATGAGAAGTAAAACTGTTAGCTCTCTTTCTTCTTCAAAAACCTTTATATGAGGCTTTCCAGTTCTTGCTGTAACGTTCCAATCAATAAATCTGACATCATCTCCATGCTCATACTCTCTTACTTCTGAGAAAGTCATACCACGACCCTTAAAATTTGAATGATAATCTCCACCAAAAAAATCATTTACAATATTTTTGGTTCTGATTTCTATTTGACGAACTTTTTTTAGTATTTCTTTGGACATAAATTAAAATTATGGAACAGGAATTTCTTTAAATAGCTGATCAATCAATTCCTCTGATGTCAATTCTTCTGCCTCAGCTTCATAAGACAATAACATTCTATGTCTCAAAACATCTTTTCCTATATACCTAACATCTTCAGGAATAACATACCCTCTTCCATCTATAAATGCTTTTGCTTTAGCTGCTAATACTAAATTGATAGATGCTCGCGGAGAGGCTCCAAAACTAATCAAGTCTTTCAACTGGCCTAATTTAAATTTTTCGGGGTTCCTTGTAGCAAACACTATGTTTAGTATATAATCTAAAATTTTAGGTGCAATATAAATATCATTAATAAGAGATTGAGCTTCTAAAATTGTTTTAGAATTAACTACAGATTTCTGCGTTGTATCTATATTAGTTCTAGCTACCCTAGACAAAATTTCTTTCTCTTCATCCATCGAAGGATAATCAACAATAACCTTTAACATAAAGCGGTCTACTTGTGCTTCGGGTAGTGGATATGTCCCTTCTTGCTCTATAGGATTTTGTGTTGCCAATACAAGAAAAGGTAGATCTAATTTGAAAGTTTCTTCTCCAATTGTAATTTGTCTTTCTTGCATTGCTTCAAGCAAAGCACTTTGAACTTTAGAGGGTGCTCTATTAATTTCATCTGCTAAAATAATATTAGAAAAAATTGGTCCCTTCTTTGTCATAAAATCACCGGTCTTTTGATTGTATATCAAAGTTCCAAGCAAATCAGCTGGTAACATGTCAGGAGTAAATTGAATTCTTTTAAATTCTGAATTAATTAAGTTAGCTACAGTATTGATAGTTAGAGTTTTTGCTAAACCAGGAACGCCTTCTAATAAAATATGACCATTAGATATTACAGATATTAGAATTTTATCTATAAGTTCATCTTGCCCAACAATTACCTTCGCAATACCCTCTTTCAAGTCTTTAACAAATACTGACTTTGTTGCAATTTTTGAATTAAGTCGATTTAGTGCATCCTTATTCATCATTTTCCTTTTTTATAATATGCTGAGTTTCAAAAGTGCTATTTGTTAACGGCACTAAAAACCCATTACTTTTCTTTATATTCAGCTCTCCAGCTAAATCTAATACATTTTTTCCAGAGATAGAGACTCTTAAATCTGTTATTCCATTAAGGTTATTATTATCAAGCATTGCAAAGTATATATCTGTTCCGTTTACTGTTAAATCTAAATATGGTTCCAGTATTTCTTCAAAATTAATAGTGCCTGAAACTTGTAAATTTGGTTTTTTTTGCAGCTTTAATCTAACTTTTGGATTAGTTACAGAACCTAACAAATTAACTTGCCCTATATTGTCAATAATATTTAAATCTAAGCTGAGATTTCTGATAGATTCAGGCTTCAGATTTACCGGAAATTTTATTAAATCCATTTTTGTATCTCTTACTTTTAAAATGCCATTTAATATTTGTGTATTTTTACCTGTTGAAACCTCTGAATCTTTTATATTTATATCAAAATAAACTGATTCATTTTTGTCCTCAAGTAAAGATACGTCTTCGAACAATCTTCCTATATAATAAGCTGGAAAGTCTTCATGTGACTGAAGATTTAAAGAATAACTTTGAATGTCTGATCTATTATTAGATTGATGAATGTTCAAAGATATAGAAAATTTTCCTATCTCAGAATCGCCATCAAATAGTATTCCATTGTCTGCACTTATGCTCAAAGGAAAAAAATTATTGTCTTTTAGTGTATCTCCACTTGCTATACTATCAAGATATTTGATATTTAGAACCGGCTCTTTTAAATGAACGTTAACACTGCCAATCAAAGAATACAGTATCCTATCCGTATTAAAAAAATTATTACCCAATAGCATAATATTTGTATAGGATAGACTGGTTCGTAGAGATGCATTGTTTGCACTGATAAAGCTATCATTACTTTTATTGATTGTAATATCTTTAAATAAAAGATATACATCTATCTTATCGGTATTTGCGATGAGATTAATAGTAGATGATGAATCAAAATCAATATTATACTGTTTCGACAGAGATGCTATGGTAGGGTTTGATTTATTAATTTCAAACTCAAGCCCTTTCCCTATATAAACATATAAAGAAATGCTAATAATCAAAATGAACAGAAAAAAAGTTAGTGCTATGCTTAGAAATGTTTTCAGTATTTTGTTTATTAGGCTATTCATTTGTTCAAAAACTAACTATTAATAGCCTAATAAAAAATCTAAAATCTAATCTTCAACAACTTCAAAATCAGCATCTTCGATCTTCTTTTCATCTTTTTTGGATGAATCATCTGAAGATGGACCTTCTTGCATAGGAGGTTCTGTTCCATCAGTAGAATTTGCATACATACTAGAAGACTTAGAACTCCATACAGAATTTAAGTTTTCTATTTCTGTCTTAATATCATCTACATTACCAGAAGTATTGGCTGCTTTGAGCTTATCTAAGGCCTCGTTGAGATCTTTTTTATCATCTTCGCTTAATTTATCATCCAAATCTTTCATTTGTTTTTCTGTTTGATAAACTAATTGCTCTCCTTGATTTTTAGTTTCAATCTCTTCTTTCTTAATCTTATCTTCGGCTTCATGCTTTTTAGCATCACTAACCATTTTTTCAATCTCTTGATCAGATAAACCGCTTTGAGCTTCTATTCTAATACTTTGCTCTTTAGAGGTAGCTTTATCTGTAGCTTTTACATTTAAAATACCATCAGCATCCATATCAAATGTTACTTCAATTTGCGGTGTCCCTCGCGGTGCAGGAGGAATACCATCTAAGTGAAATCTGCCGAGACTTTTATTATCGTTAGCTAATTGCCTTTCTCCTTGAACTACATGAATCTCTACCATTGGTTGATTGTCTGCTGCAGTACTAAAGATTTGAGATTTTTGAGTTGGAATTGTAGTATTCTTCTCTATTAACCCTGTTGCAACACCGCCCATAGTTTCAATTCCTAGTGTTAATGGAGTTACATCAAGTAACAATACATCATCTACATCACCTGCTAATACACCTGCTTGAATAGCTGCGCCAAGAGCAACAACTTCATCAGGATTAACACTCTGATTTGGTTCTTTACCAAATATTTCCTTTACTTTATCTTGAACTGCAGGAATTCTAGTTGAACCACCCACTAAGATTACTTCATTGATATCCTTAGCTGATAATTTAGCATCTTTTAATGCTTGCTTACATGGACCAACCACTTTTTCTACAAGATCTGAAACTAGTTTTTCAAAGGTAGCTCTTGTTAAGGTAATATTAAGATGTTTTGGTCCTGATGAATCAGCTGTAATAAATGGTAAATTAATTTCTGTTTGCTTAGAAGATGAAAGTTCTTTTTTAGCACTTTCTGCTGCTTCTTTCAACCTTTGTAATGCCATTGGATCTTTTCTTAAATCAATACCTTCATTCTTATTGAATTCATCAGCTAGCCAGTCTACAACTTTTTGATCAAAATCATCTCCACCTAGTCTTCCATCACCATTACTTGCATTCACCTCAATTGTTTGACCTTCATCATTTAGGATATCCAGAATAGAGATATCGAAAGTACCTCCACCTAAATCAAATACAGCTACTTTTTCATCTTTCTTTTTATCGAATCCATAAGCTAATGATGCAGCAGTTGGCTCATTAATAATTCTTTTAACATTTAATCCTGCAATCTTTCCAGCATCTTTGGTTGCTTTTCTCTGTGAGTCGTTAAAATATGCAGGTACAGTAATAACAGCGTCCGAAACATCTGTTCCAAGATATTGTTCAGCCATTTTTTTCATTTTCTGCAATACCATAGCACTAACTTCTTGTGGCTGATATTTTTTACTGTTTGCTTCGACATTAACTTTGGCTCCATCTGTAGTAACTGTATAAGCCACCTCTTTCATATCTTTTTTGATTTCAGCAGGAGTTCTGCCCATAAATCTCTTAATTGAATAAATAGTATTTTTTGGATTAGTTACAGCTTGACGTTTTGCAGGATCTCCCACTAAACGATCTCCTTCTTTTGTAAAACCTACAACTGATGGCGTAGTTCTTCCTCCTTCAGGACTAGTAATAACAGTTGGCTCTCCACCCTCCATTACTGCAACACAAGAGTTTGTAGTACCTAAATCAATTCCAATTATTTTTCCCATAAAAATCTCCTAATATTTTAGTTTTAACTATTTTAATAGATGCAAAGAGTATGCCAAGATAATATGTATGTCATTTCTGACAAATTATATGCCTTAATGACATATAAATGATTTTATTTTATAATTCTAAGAGCGTTCCATCATATAGGTTCATTTTCTTATCTCCTATACTAAATACTTTTTCATCATGAGTAGCAATAACGAAAGTTAGATTGAAATCATTATTTAACTTCTGAAATAAATCAATCATCTTAATGGCATTTTGCTCATCTAAATTTCCTGTAGGCTCATCTGCTATAATAATTGAGGGCTTGTTAATGATAGCTCTCATTACAGATACTCTTTGCTTCTCTCCCCCTGACAAATCAAGAGGAAAAGATTTCTTACGATCTGATAAATCAAAATATTCAAATAGCTTATTTAAATAATCTGAGTCATTATTTTTTCCTGCAATCAGACTGGGTATAGTAACATTTTCAACAATATTAAGCTCTGCAATTAGATTGTGAAACTGAAATACAAATCCAATATGCTTATTTCTAATTGAATCATAATTGTTAATTGTTTTAAGATTATTATTGTCTATTACTATTTCACCGCTATCAGGTTGATCGAGGGTCCCTAATAAACTTAATAAGGTGGACTTACCAGATCCGGATGCACCTTTAATAGTTAATATGCTTCCTTTATCAAGATCTAAGTTTACATCCTTCAACACTTCAAGGGTTTTATCTCCGTCTTGAAAAGTTTTTTTAAGATGTCTAGCTGATAATATCATATGTTTTTATTTATCAATTCAATTGGGCTTATTTTTTTAATAAGCATTAAAGGTAATGTAGCAAATAACCCAATAATTATTATAGAATAAAATAATAACAAAGCAATATCTTTGAAACTAATTACCATAGGAAGCTTACTAACTAAATAGAAGTCTGGATTTAACATAAATATACCAAATATATTCTGAAGACATATGACCAATAAAGCAAATAAAATTCCGCTGATTATAGCGCTCACTGCTAAAAGATAACCATATACTAAAAATATACCTGATATGTTATTTTTACTCATTCCAAAAGTACTCAAAATTGCCATCTCTCTTGTTTTCTTAGTGGCAATTTGCATAACAGAAGAAGATAGATTGAATGAAGCAACTACTATAATAAGAAACAATGTAAAAAAAGTAATTTTTTTCTCAACTTCAGTAGCGTCAAATAATTGCTTATTCCTCTGTTTCCATGAAACAATTTTTTCATTAGGCAGAGGTATGATATTATCTATATTGCCAATGATTTCAATATCAGTAAATTCCTTATCTGGAAAACTATAATCTTTTGATACCGTAAAAATTAAAAATTCGTCGGATCTTAATATTCTATTTTTGAATATATCTTTTATAACAAATTGTTTAATAGATGGCATTGCTAAATAGCTCATATTTAGTTTAGTACTATAAATTGATATAGAATCGCCTATACTAAAATCCATTCTATCAGCTAAAGATTTACCAATTATAATTTCTCCGTGATTTAAGTCTTGGCTTTCAGAAACTAGCTCTAAGTTATAAAAATTTTTAAATTTTGAGCTATCAACACTCTTCAAATTGACTAACGATTGCTTTTTATTTTTTGTTATAAAAAATTCTTCTTCAAAATATGGAGCATATTGGATACCGTTTTTTTCAAAAATATCTATTAATTCTTTGTCTCCAGCATAATCAAAAGTATTGATAGTATAATCTCCATATATCTTCTTTGTTTCACTTTCTAGTATACCTTGAAAACCGTTAAGAACAGCTACTGAAAGAATAATTGATGCAGCACCTATAAAAAGTCCTACAAAAGATATAATATTGATCATACCTCCTTCTAACATATTTCTTGGCATTAGAAAACGTTTTGCTATTAATAAAATTACATTCATTAGTTTTTTAAAATTTTAGCTGGATTTATAGATAAAAAATATGCCAATGAAATGCTTGAAAATAATATGCTACAGATAAGACTAAAAAATAAAGTATAGATAGCGTTATTTATACTAAATATTATAGGTAAATAACTGACAAAATAGATATTCTCAGCAAGAGATATAAATTGAAACTCTTCTTGCATGAAAATAATAAATAAAGATAATAAAATTCCAAATATTGCTCCAATGAACGCCAATACCACTCCTTGAATAATAAATATTAATGATATTTTTATATCCGATGTACCATAAGTCTTCATGATTGCGAGATTATATCTTTTTTCATAAAAAAGAATATTAATAGATCCCATCAAATTAAAGTATGAGACTAGCGCTATTAAACTAAAAATAAAAATAATTGGCCATTGTTGTGTTTCAATCCATTCAAAAAGATCGCTATGCCTATCATTTAAACTTAATTGATAAAATGGATAGTCTACATTATCTATATTTAGAGATGAATCAAAATTCATCCAACCAGTTATACTATTGTCAATATTAAAATAAGATTGAACTGTATTTATAGGAATAAATACTAATCTTGAATCATAGTCCTCTATACCAGAATGATAGATTTCTTTTATCTCTAATAATAAAAATCTGCTTCTTTCTTTTCCCTTTTTAGATATTAAAGGATTAAAAATAACAATTTCATCTCCTAATGATAGATTGAGGTTCTTTGCAAGTAAACTACCGACTACAACATGATTTTCATTTATGGTATCTAGATTAGTATTCAGGTTGCTGAAAAGATTAAAGTCCTTAAAATCTTTCTTATCTAAACCGTATATTAAAATATTGCTGCTACTATCTTTTGATTTTAGAATAGCTGGCTTTTCAACATAAGGAACTAGGCTGGATGAAAATCCGCTATAGAAATCAGGCATTAGTGATTGATCAGTTGAAAATTCGTCTTCAAATAAATGATTAATTGTTGTGTAGCCGCTAATAGAAGATAATTTTTCAGATACCTTACTCTCAAATCCACTAACTGCACCTAAAACAATATTTAATGAGGCTATTCCAAGAGCTAAGCTAATAATTGAAACTATATTGGTAGTTTTGAATAGAAAATTACTTTGTGATGAAAAAAATAGTCTTCTTAAAACAAGAAAAACTAGCTTCATTTTAAAGATTTGAGTGTGGGAAAGATAATTGCGTCTCTAATCCACCTAGTATCAATAAATAGCATGACTAATCGGTCAATACCAATACCAACACCTGCAGTTGGAGGCATTCCAATTTCTATCGCCTCTAAAAAATTCTCATCTACAGGGAAAGCTTCTTCATCCCCACTATTTTTTTTAGCTGACTGATCTTCAAATCGTTTTCTTTGGTCAATTGGATCATTTAATTCAGAAAATCCATTTGCAAATTCCATACCAGCGATAAACAATTCAAATCTTTCAGTAAAATCTGTATCACCATCTCTATTGACTTTAGCTAAAGGTGAAATTTCTACAGGATGATTCATAACATAGGTGGGGTTGATTAAATTTGGTTCAACTTTTCTTCTCATTATTTCATCAATCATTTTTGCAAGGCTATCAGTTTTTTTAACTTTTAAATCTAACTTCTTACATACATCAAATACTGCTTTAATATCTGTTAAATCTATAGAATGTCCAGTATGTTCCTTAATTAGTTCATCCATTGTTTTTCTAGCAAACTTTTTAGTTAAATCAATATCATTTCCATCCCATGATATTTTTTTAACATCTAAATCTTCTGCTATTTTCTTGAGCATTTCTTCAACAAAATCCATCATAAAATTATAATCTGAATATGCTTGATAAAATTCAAGCATAGTAAATTCTGGATTATGACTTCGGTCGATACCTTCATTCCTAAAATCTTTAGACATCTCATAAACTTTTTCAAATCCACCTACAATCAATTGCTTTAAATATAATTCTGTAGCAATTCGTAGAAAAAATTCTTGATCTAATGCATTATGAAATGTTTTAAATGGCTTTGCATTTGCTCCACCATATACTGGCTGTAAAACAGGTGTTTCTACCTCTATATAGCCATTCTTATTTAAAAACTCTCTTATGGAGTTAATCATTTTAAATCTTGTGATATAATTATCCTTTGTTTCAGGATTAATAATCATATCAAGATAACGTTTTCTATATCTTAATTCTTTATCAGATACCGAATTGTATTTTTCTCCATCCTTCTCTTTAACATCGGGAATAGGTCTTAAGTTTTTACTTAATATAGTTACCTTTTCAGCTTTTACAGTAATTGCTTCTGTTTTTGTAATAAAAACTATACCATCAATTCCAATAAAATCTCCGATATCGACTAGCTTGAATAAATTATAATTATCTTCTCCAACATCATCTCTAGCAATATATAGCTGAACTCTACCTTTCTCATCTTGAATATTAGCAAAAGCAGCTTTTCCCATTCTTCTCAAAGACATCACTCTACCAGCCACGGATACATTTTGGTCAATACAGTCCTTAGTAATTTCTAGAGTTGAATGAGTAATATTAAATTCATAGGGATATGGATTTACACCTAACTGGCGAATTTTATCTAATTTTTCGTGACGGTTTGCAATTATTTGTTTTAAGCTTTTATTTTCCATATCGAAAGAAACTTATTTATTTTTTTCCATTTTATCTAATAAATAACTATACATAAAGTCATCTATATTTCCATCCATAACTGCCTTTACATTACCTACTTCAAATTTAGTTCTGTGATCTTTAATCATGTTATATGGATGAAATACATAAGATCTTATTTGATTCCCCCAGGCAATATCCTTTTTTTCACCCTCAAGTATTTTTTTTGACTCTTCTTGCTTTTCAATCTCTAATTGATAGAGCTTTGACTTTAACACCTTTAGAGCTTGCTCTTTATTTTTATGTTGAGATCTTTGAGTCTGACATTGAGTAACTGTTCCAGTGGGTAAATGGGTGATTCTAATAGCAGAATCAGTTTTATTAACATGCTGCCCTCCAGCACCACTAGCTCGAAATGTATCTATCCTAAGTTCTTTTGGACTGATTTCTATTTCAACATCTTCATCAATTGATGGATAAATAGATACGGAAGCAAAAGAGGTATGTCTACGACTATTAGAGTCAAACGGTGATATTCTTACCAATCTATGTACTCCTATTTCTGACTGAAGTAATCCGTAAGCATAATCTCCTGCAATCTCAATAGTAGAATCTTTAATACCTGCTTCGTCTCCTGCTTGAAAATCAATAACATTAAACTTGAATCCCTTAGACTCTGTCCACATAGAATACATTCTATATAACATTTGAGCCCAATCTTGACTTTCTGTACCACCAGCACCTGGATGGATTGAAATAATAGCATTTTTAGAGTCATTCTTTGAATTAAGTATTAATTTTAATTCAAATTCTTTAATAAGCTTCGCAAGATGTTCAATTTCTTCTGAAAACTCTTTCTCTTCAATCTGTCCATCATTTAAAAATTCAAACATTACCTTGATATCACTAGCTTTTTCAGATAAGCTTTTTCTTAAATTAATATCTTTTTCACACATCGAAATTTCTTTCATGATAGAAGTGGTTTTTTTGTTATTATCCCACAAAGATGGGTCTGAAATTTGATCTTTTAAATTATTTAAATGAGCATCTTTAGCTTCAAGGTCAAAGATGCCTCCTAATTTGATCAAACTTTTCTAGAAGAGAATTATACTGGTCTTTTAAATCCATGTACTAAGTAAAAATCCTAATGTAAGCAACATACCAGTTAAAAAGTGAATTCCAATTGTAGAAACATTAACAATTAATAATTCATATGGAAGCTGTTGAAGGTTTGCATCATCTTTTTCCCACCGATCTAACCAGCTGCTTCCTTTTTTTGAAGCAAAATTAAAAATTAATAAAGGAAGTAAAGCTATGAGAGTAAATAAATTACCAGTATATAAAGATGCACCAAGAATAATTGTAAATGACAACATCATCAAATTTTTCCATACTTTGAATGGAGCTCTATAATTTGCTTTGTTTTCAGGGCCAGCCAGCCTAACAACCCAACTATTCTTATTAGCTGCTTTATCAGCATTGTAGTCTTGAAAACAATTAATGAATAAAACTAATGCTATAAAAATACCAACAGGGACTGAAAAAAGTAGAGTAGTTACAGGGTCTACAGACTGATTCTGCATGTATGCTGCGCCATAAACCATTAGGGGACCAAATCCGATAAACACTGCTAAATCGCCAAGACCATTGTATGCAAGTTTTAAAAAACCTGTATACATGACACCTAGAAATACTCCTATTAATCCTAAATACATCAATATGGACATAGCTAAATAGTCTCCAAAAAGAAGATTATTAAGTTCTAAACCAATTCCAATTGTAGAGCTAAAAAATAGTACAGATACAAATAACATATTTGCTGGAGTCATTAACCCAGATTGAATTGTTCTTGAACCTCCATTAAAAGGACTAGCTAATTTGTTAAGTTCATCGTTTCTAGATTTATGATCAAAATAGTCATTGATAGTATTTGTACCGCATTGGGCAAATATTGCTCCTAATAATACAAGCCAAAAAATTGACCAATCAAATGTACCAAATTGCTTGTAAGCAATAGCCGATCCTAATAAAATGGGAGCAATTGTTGCTGTTAAGAATGGTCCTCTAACAACAGTCATCCAGTAT
Organism: Fidelibacterota bacterium; assembly: GCA_029253045.1. GTDB lineage: Bacteria > Fidelibacterota > Marinisomatia > Marinisomatales > Marinisomataceae > Marinisoma. The sequence goes on from JAQXAG010000106.1 coordinate 11,887, forward strand.
TTAATGGTTCTGCCGACATTACCCAATAACTCCGATATTACACTCGGTTTATTCTCTGGAATTTCTATCCATTCAAACTGAGTTTCAGCAAAGAAATCAACATATTTTATTACTGTTGGTTCTATTTTATAGTATCCAACTACATCATTAGCAATTAAGAAGTCATCATGCATATATTCAGTAAAAGCTTTAGTAACTTTCAATATTGCTTCTCTAGCCTTATCTTTTTCTTCACTATCAGTTATCTTTTTAGCAAATCCATCAATTTGTAATTCCTTGATTCCATCTTCACCGTCAGGCCTAATAACACATTGGACTTTTGGATTAAAAGCAATCTGAACAGCCTTTCTGCTTGGATTAAATGTGAAAAAATATATATCTAAGCCATCATTTGAAAAATATACATTTGCTGCGGAAGAATTTCCTGCAACACTAGTAGAGAGAGTCATAAAATCTGATCTTTCCATTAAATCCATAATTTTTTCTTTTAACATATTATTCATCCCCTATATCACTCATTTTTTCTTTTAAAACATTACCTAATTCTTCTAAAGTCAGCGCAGAACTTATAAAATATCCATTCTCTGCAATAGATATTTTTCCCGTTTCTTCAGATAATACCAACGCGAGAGCATCACTCTCTTCTGAAATTCCTAATGCAGCTCTATGGCGAGTTCCCATTTCAGGATTTAAAGTTTTACTTTCTGTTAATGGCAATATGCATGCAGCTGCTTCTATAATATTACTATGAATAATGACAGCTCCATCATGCAATGGAGAGGTAGGATTAAAAATTGATACTAATAATTCAGGGCTGAATACCGCCCCCATCCTTACTCCATCAGCACTAATAGTCTTTAATGAATTTTCTCTTTCAAAAATAATAATGGCACCCCATTTATTTCTTTTAATCTCACTTATACATGCAATAATTTCTTCCTGAATAGAAAGTTTTTCAATCTGAAATAACTTTCTTAGTATTCTATTCTGACCGACAGATGTCAAGAGTCTTCTAATTTCTGGTTGAAATAAAATGACAAATACAACTACCCAAACTGTTTGAAATAAATTCAACAGCCATGAAGTAGCTCTGAAACCAAGAATATTTACAACAAACCCTGCAAAAAAGAGAATTAACAGACCAATTAACATCTGTCCCCCTCTAGTTCCTCTGAAATAGGAATATGCGTAAGAAAAGATGAATGAAATGAGTACCAGATCAAATAAATCAGTAAGTGTAAATTTTATAAAGCTGATTTCAAATAAATTCATATAATTATAATTTAGGTATTTAAAGCGTTTGAATTAAAAATTTTATTTGCAATAATTAATGCTCTTTTTGTTTCTACTATATCATGCACTCGAAAAATCTTACATCCTCTTTCTAAAGCTATAACATTTGATACTATTGTTCCTTCAATTCTATTATTTTCATCAACATCTAAGGTTTTGCCAATAAAAGATTTTCTTGATGCTCCGACTAATATTGGATAACCAAGCTGAGTAAACTGATCAATATTATTAATAATGGAAAAATTATTACTTACTGTTTTACCAAACCCAATTCCTGGATCCAAAATAATATTATACTCCTTTACTCCGTTTTTTATAGCAAATTTTGCCCTATCTAGCAAATGAATACTAATGTCTGATATGACATTATTATAGGAAGGATTTTCTTGCATTGTCTTAGGATTACCAACTATATGCATCAAAATAACAGGACAGTCATGCTTTTTAATCGTATCGATCATTTTATCATCAAATAGTAATCCACTGATATCATTTACAAGGTCTGCACCGGCATTACATGCGCTATCAGCGACTGATGATTTTGTAGTATCTATAGAAATAACAGTGTCTGTTTGTTCTCTCAACTTCTTAATGACTGAAATCACTCTTGATAACTCTTCCTCCTCAGATACTGATTCTGAAAACGGTCTTGTAGATTCTCCGCCTATATCAATAATATCTGCACCATCAGTAATCATATCCATGGCGTGATTTACTGCTTTAGTAGAATCTAGAAATTTTCCACCGTCCGTAAAAGAGTCTGGAGTAACATTTAATACCCCCATAATGAGAGGTGGTTGATTTTCTGAATGCAACCAATCATTTAATTCAGAAATATTCACTGTTTATTTATTATTTTTTTTTGAGAGTTTCTTGCCAGCGACTAATAATTTAATATCTGCTTCATCGATTGTTTCATGTTCTAATAACTGTTCTGCCATTAGGTGCAATAAGTCTATATGATCTGTTAAAATCTTATGTGAAGTTTTTTGTGCATCTTTAATAATAGTAACTACCTCATGGTCAATTTGCTGAGCAGTCTGTTCACTGTAGTCTCTATGAGATTGAATCTCTCTTCCTAAAAAAATTTCTTCATTCTTTTTACCAAACGACATTGGACCCATAGCATCACTCATACCCCACTCACAAACCATTTTTCTTGCAATACTAGTTGCTCTTTCGATATCGTTTGAAGCGCCAGTGGTAATTTCATTAAATATAATTTCCTCAGCAGATCTTCCACCCATCATTACAGCCAATCTGCTCAAAATATATGTCTTAGAGTATCCATGCTTTTCATCTAAAGGTAATTGCATCGTGACTCCAAGAGCTCTTCCTCTAGGAATAATAGTAACTTTATGTACAGGGTCTGCTTCTGGAGAAAAAATAGCTACAACAGCATGTCCAGCTTCGTGATAAGCTGTTACTTTCTTTTCTGCATCAGACAAAACCATACTTTTTCTTTGAACACCCATCAAAACTTTATCTTTTGCTTCTTCAAAATCATTATTATCTACAGTTGTTTTTCTTTTTCTAGAGGCTAAAAGTGCCGCTTCATTAACGAGGTTTGCTAAATCTGCACCAACCATACCCGGGGTACCTTTTGCAATATCATGAAGCTTAACCGACTTTTTATTAATCTTAATTTTTTTCGTATGTATTTTTAGAATATCATGCCTGCCTTGCAAATCAGGTACATCAACAACTACTTGACGATCAAATCGTCCTGGCCTTAATAATGCAGAGTCCAATACATCAGGTCTGTTAGTTGCAGCCATAACAATAACACTGCTACTATTTTCAAAACCATCTAGCTCAACAAGTAATTGGTTTAAGGTTTGCTCTCTTTCATCATGACCTCCACCAAGTCCAGCTCCTCTTTGTCTACCTACAGCATCTAATTCATCTATAAAGATAATAGCAGGAGAATTTTTATTAGCTTGCTCAAATAAATCACGAACTCTTGAAGCGCCAACACCTACAAACATTTCAACAAAATCAGCTCCACTTATACTAAAAAATGGAACATTAGATTCACCTGCCACAGCTCTAGCTAGTAAAGTTTTTCCAGTACCAGGAGGACCAACTAAAAGTACGCCTCGAGGTATTTTTCCCCCTAATTTTTCAAATTTCTTTGGACTTTTTAAGTAAGCAATAACTTCCTCTAACTCTTCTTTTGCTTCTATACATCCAGCAACATCGCCAAATTTTACTTTCTTTTGCTTTGAAGAAAACATTTTTGCTTTACTTTTTCCAAAACTAAAAACATTATTCATACCATTATTTGATCCCTGCATTCTTCTTATCATAAAAATCCAAAAACCAATTAATAATAACCAAGGAGCAAAACCAAGCAACCAGCTGGTCCAGTCAATTTTCTCTCCTTCAAAATTGTATTCAATATTCTTTTCATCCCAGACTTTGATTTGTTCAGCATAATCTGCTGGAAGATAAACAACAAAAAGTGTTCTATCTGTGAACTCTGCTCCATTTTTATTTATTAATGTTGCAGGTGCAGACAGCTCTCCATGAAAAGAATTATCATTCTCAATAGAAGCTTCTTTTATTTGCCCATCTGAGAGTAGCCTTTTATAAGTATTGTAGGATATCTCTACTTCATTTGCTGATTCATTTGGTAGCAATGATAGAGATAGCATCACAAAGAATAAAACTGCAAGCCATACAAAAGAACTTGAGTTTTTAGCTTTTGATTTTCGCTTTAATTGTTTTTTTGGCTTTTTTGTTGGTTTTTTCATTTGGATGTGAATTTAATAAAAATGGTTATTAAAAAAACTATTTCCTTAAGAAATTTAGTTTTGCAATCAATTTACTTTTCTTAGTCAGCTTATAATTATTACTAATTTGTTTGCCGGCCACCCATACAATATCTTTTTCATTGCAAACTGCAATAGTCTTTTTCTTATCAATGGAAGATACTTTTTGATCAGTCAAATATTGATTAACCCTCTTTGTACCTGATAAGCCTAAAGGACTAAAAGTATCATCGTTATCTACATTCCGAATAATTAACCTGTTATTGAAATGTTCCGCATCAACATACTCAAAACTAGGATCTTTTAAAAAGCTTTTTGGTCTTTTTTCATAGTTCCAGTGGAATAAAAAATCATTATTTTCAATTATTTCGCCCGGTTTTACTTCACGATATACTGGAATGATATCTAAGTTTTCTGTTAATAAAATACAATCTCTATCAATTAAGATCTTAGTTTTATTAATTATTTTTTCACTCCCAACAACTTCCTTTTTTAGAAATACGCTCAACTCTGCTAATAAATTTTTAGAAAAATAAAATTGAGCATCTTTTGACAAAATTCTTTTTATGATATTTATTTTCAATAAGAATGGTAAAGTCAGGAATCTTTCTTTATTAATATAATAAATATTTTGAGAAAATCGCATATCATCAGATTTGATAAACTCATCAGTAGTGAAACTCAATAATTCTTTCATATCTTGAGTTTTTTCTTGAAAGTCATCGAATGGCTTATAAAGATTTGGTTTAATATTTTCTAATAATGGAATGACCTTTTTTCTAAGAAAATTACGAGTTAATGTGGTATCTTCATTCGTTGGATCACTAACGAAAGCTACTTTATTTTTTTTAGCATATTCTAAAATTTCGCTTTTTTTAATACTAAGCATTGGTCTAAAAATATTATTATTTAATGAGCGAATACCTCTCATAGAATTAAAACTGGAAGCATTTAAAATTTTCATTAAAATTGTTTCAATTTGATCATCGCTATGATGAGCTGTCACAACATAATTAGCATTAACTTCCTTACAAATTTTTTGAAGTTCAAAATATCGTTTTTGTCGAAATTGTGCTTCTATGTTACTTTTTATTTTAGATGAATCAATAGAAGACTCTACAAAAGATATATTGTTGTTAGAACAGTAATTAGCTACAAGCTTACCCATTTTTTCACTATTAGAATGACTATTATGATTGATATAGCAAGCTGTAATACTAGCTAAGCTAGGATTCTTATAGAAAAAATCTAACATCACCATAGAATCTATACCGCCAGAAACTGCTAAAAGAAGATGTTGTTTTTTTTGACTTTCTAAACTTTTTAAATTTTCAATAATTCTATTTTTCATATTTCATTAAGTATGGATTAGTCTTCAGCTCTTGATAAAGAGTTGTTTCTTCTCCATGTCCTGTTAATAAGGTTTGATCACTTGTAAAAGAATTTACAAAGAATTTCAGTGATGTTGCCATATCTCTTGGACTGCTTAATGGTAGATCTGTTCTTCCAATAGATCCTTTAAATATTAGATCTCCACAAAATACTAAGTTATCTATAATGAAACTAATACATCCTGGTGAATGCCCTGGATTAAAAATAATTGAAAAAGAAAAATCTCCTATTACCAATTGTTTATCTTCGCAATCGATCCAATTAGAAATAATAGGTTTTCTTGCTTCTACACCCCAATACCCCGCTGCTCTATGAAAATTTTCTACTACAAGCTCATCCTTATCACAAACATAGAGTGGAATACTATATTTATCTACTAAATCTGCAGCACTAGCAAGATGATCGAAATGTGCATGAGTTGCTAAAATAGCTAGGGGAGACAAATTTTTTGATTGAATGAATGTATCAATTAGATCAAAACCAAACCCTGGATCTATGACTATACAATCATCGTTTTCATTGTATACAATATATGTATTCTCTTCAAGAAGATTAGTAACAATTCTCTGATATTGTACCATTAAACTCTTTGAAAAAAGAATGGGCTTAGAGAATTAATTTTATCTTGGTATGAATGTGGATTTAAAAACTTAACTGTTGCTGCAATACTTGATAAAATTGAATTTCCATCCTGGGGAGTAAAACAAAACCCTGATACTTCATGTTCATTTTTAACATTTATAGAATCTTCAACTATCACTGTTTGATTTAAAATTCTTCCATATGTACCTTGGTCTCTTCCAAAAGAAAATACTGCATTCGATGATTTGTGCTCAGTTAATGCAATTTTGTCATTACGTTCTAATAAATCGATTACTTTTTCTTTAGAAGTTGGCTCTTTAAGCTTCAAATTAAACCATACCGTATGCATATACTGTGTATTTATCTTTAAAGCAGAAGAGAAAAGGTTCAAATCAAGATTCATTGTTTTAAATAGTCCCGCGGCATCTTCAGCGTGATGTGTTCCATAGACCTCATGAGCATGACTGTTGACTGTTGGAGCTGGAACGAAACTACCCGTTTGGCTAATATCATTACTTCTACGAATACATACAAACTTGCCATCGATAAGATTGTCTGGTGAAATACTTAGAGCGATAGTATTGACCAAGCAGGCAATATTGTGGGTATTGCACGACACAACTTGTAAAAATTGATCTTCAGAATTTATAACATGATCATTAATGCCTCTTGCATATTTTTTACCAAATCCATTTTCGCTACCTTGAGCTAAAAATCCTTTTACCTTGTCAGTATATTTATTGTAAAAATCTTCTTTGTTTTTTAGGCCTGATCCACCTGGTGTACAGTCAATAACAACAGATGCTCTAGAGATAGCCTCTTCAATCGTAAACTCTGGTTCTAAACCAATCGCCTTAAAGGCATCTACCCTATCTTCCAAAACAGATAGTCTTGCACCTTTTTTAATTAAATTATCAATTTTTGGCTTATCTATTGAAAGTGCGGAGTGTTTATGAAATGTAACTTCATCAATCCCTAAGTTACTTTTTTGTTCACACAGTATTCCAATAAGTGGCTCACCAATTGTTCCAGTACCAACGACATGTACAATTTTTCTTTCCATGCTATTCATTTCCTCTAAGAGT
>JAQXAG010000009.1 GCA_029253045.1 Fidelibacterota bacterium
AAATTTTAATAAAGAATTTTAAATAATCAAATTAGTATTAAAGTTTAAAACTAATTAAGTAATATTAAGATTTACTTTTGAAAACTAGTAAGATTTATTTATCAATTTTATTTTTATAAAATGCTTCAATATGAGGCTTTAACATTTTAGTGACTTCTTGAATATTATCGACAACGTAAATATTGTCAAAATCTTCCTTACTAATTAGATCTTTTTTTAAAGAGTTCTGTTTTATCCAATCAATTAGTCCACGCCACATTGAACCTACAAGAATAATTGGTCTTGCTGATATATGATTCACTTGCATCAACTGCCAAGCAAAGAAAAATTCAAGCAAGGTACCAATACCTCCTGGAGTTACTACTACAGCATGACTCAATCTCATAAATTCATCTAATCGTGAAGAGAATTTTTTGTGATTAAACTTATTGTCTATATGGTCGTTAAATCCTGACTCAAATGGCAATTCTATTCTAATTCCAAAAGATTTTGCATCTGAACCACCTTCTTTTGCACCGGCATTTGCTGCCTCCATAAGACCGGGACCGCCACCAGTCACAATATCTGCACCATTTGATGCTAATTCTTTTGCTAAATTGTACACTTTTTTGTACTCCTTAGAATCTGACTCAATTCTTGCAGAACCAAAAATGCTAACTCGAAAATATTCTGAACCCATTTCTGTTACTAATGTATCTAGGTCAGCAACAACATCATTTAATTCATGAATTTTTGTTGAGAGAAACTTTCTTACTTTTTCTTGTCTAATTTTCATTTTAAAACCTCCAAACAGAGCAATATACAACTAAAGTATAAGAAATTTTCATATAAATAATACCCTAACCAGCTCCACCGCCACCGCCACCGCCAGCGCCACCACCTCCAGCACCTCCGCCTCCATCGCCTCCATATGACGCAGAAATAGCTGTTCCAGTAGTTGCAATATCGGCAATACCAGCAGTGATAGTAGAAACATCAGAAGGAGTGCCTCCTCCATACCATATAAAACATGTTCCATCTTGGTTTGCTTTATCAATAACGTTTTTAAGCTCTTCACCATGCATGCCCATGATAATACAGTATTGTAATAAAAGGTCTGGTTCAAAATCTTGTATATTTAACTTATTTTTTTTGAGGGCATCTCCAAATGCGCACCACCTTAAAAACAGTTCTTGACCCTCTTTAGTAAGTCTTGATCCAAAGGAGATTATCAGTAGCATTATTGATGGTATAATGGTAAAAAAAGCACCCCAAAATATTGCGTAAATAAAACTTAATCCAATTATTGAAATAGATATAATTACCTGAAGTAATAAGAGATTAGCTCTTTCTTGATCTCCAGAACTATCTAACCATCCTAATTCCTTAATTTTTTTTGTACGATTTTGTTTCCACTTAGAAGATGAGAATGAATATTTGTACCATATTTTTGAGAAATAAGTGTTAGTTCCAATAGTTAAAATTCTATCAAGCAGTAATTTTGAAAAACTATTAGATAAATCAGATGTATCCGGATTGATAACATCTACTTTTAATTTCTTTGATTTAAAAATCCACTTACCCGACTCGACCGTTTCAAGATGAACTTTCTTCTTACTTGCTAACTCAAATAGAGTTCCAAGGATACCAGTAGCGCTAACGCTAGGATATCGCCAAATAAGCCACCCTATTAATACTGGATGATGATTGGATGGAAATTCTGTAAAGTTTATATCATCACTAATTTCTACTTTATGATCATTTAAGTATTTCCTTATAAAGTTTATTCCAATTAATAAAGAAAAAAGCGTCATGGCAATAATACCATAAATAGCCAATCTTTGATTTCTCTCCTCTAGCAGTAATCCAGCAAGAGAAAATTCCTCATTATTGATAGATGAATTTGATAAGTATGAAGTCGGAAATATTGTTCGCAGTTGTAAA
>JAQXAG010000107.1 GCA_029253045.1 Fidelibacterota bacterium
ACCATTACATGAAGTGATATTTGGTCTCAGGAAACTAGCAATAATATAAACAACAAATAAAAATAGAAGTATCTGAGAGTCTGAATAATCAATACGATTATCCAAGATGATATAATAGAGGGCGCCACAAGCTAATAGATTGTAAGAAAATGCAGATATTACATTCTTATATTCAAAATTCATTTTATAGAATATTGCAGGTAATCCCAAAGCTAATCCGATATTTGCGACGTTTGATCCTAGTACGTTACCAATAACAAAATCATTATGCCCTTCAAAGGAAGAAATAATTCCAACTATTAGCTCAGGAAATGAGGTTCCTATAGAAACAATTGTCAATCCAATAACTAGATCAGAAATTTTAAACTTCTTTGCTATATCTTTTGCTCCATCAATTAACCACTCTGAACCATAAAATAAACCAATAGAACCTATTATTAAAAAGAAGATGCTAGATAACACTAGTATAGTCCATTTTTATTAATATATTCCCAAACTTCTTTTGGTACCATATATCTAATTGTTTTACCATCTCTCCAACGCGCCCTTATGGTCGTAGATGAAATTTCAAATTGAGGTATATTAGCAAAATGTACTTCATCTAGTATCCACTGTGGTATATCGCTTGGCGTAAACCCTGGTCTAATAGCAACGATAATATTGCATAAACTCATAATTTTTTCAGGATCTTTCCACTTATGAAACTCTCGTAAAGTATCACTACCCATTAAAAAATATAAATCCTTCTTATCTAAATTCAGATTATTAGCAAACTCTTTAACAGTGTCAACGGTATAACTAACATCTCCTTTATTAATTTCAAAATCAGATATCTCAAAATTATCATTACTTGTAAGAGCCATGTTTAACATATCTAATCTTTTCTTTGAAGATGATATAATTTTACCTTGTTTTGCAGGAGAAATATTTGCAGGAACGAATATTAATCTTTCAAAGTTTTCAGACTCGATAATCGTCTGAGCAATTAAGAGATGTCCAATATGAGGAGGGTCAAATGTACCGCCAAATATACAGGTTTTCATAATTTAACTACCTTAGGAGTTGTTATTTAAGATGTCTGAAGCTAATTCTTTAAAACTTTCATTAACTAGTGAATCGCTACTTGCATTTAGGCTATCAAAAAATTCTTGAGCTTCTTGATTTTGGTTTAAGAGCACTAAGCAGCGTATTACTTCTAAATTAGCGTCCCTATAATATGATGTGTCATAATAATCGCTTATCACAATCTTGTAAGCAACTATTGCTGAGTCATAAGCTTTCAACTTAAAGTAAAGCTCTCCTGTCTCCATATTCTTTTGAGCTAACCTCAATCTAAGATCTTTAATAAGTTTATCTGCATCAACAGAATAAGTAGATGAAGGATAGTCATCTAAAAATTGCTGTATTTCTATGATAGCTTTTCTACTGGATTCTTGATCGTGATAATAATTTGGAGATAGAGCCATCAAAGTTTCACATATTCTCCATCGAGTTTTCTCTATATAAGGACTAAACCCCATTCTTGAAACTAATTTTTCATATTCAATTAGAGCTAATTCATAATCTTCGTCTAAGAAATAAGATTCTGCTAAAAAGAATAATGCATCATCACCTAAGTCAGTATGTGACCCCCTATCAACAATAATGTCGAATTGCTGTGCTGCCTTTGGATACTTTTCATCCTCAAAGAATACTAAACCGTCTTCAAATCTAGTTTTATAGGGAATATTGTCATCAAAAGGATTGGCCCAACCACAACCGGTCATAAAAAAAATAATTGAGATAAATATGAATTTCATATTAGATGCTATTTGATATCTTAGTTCAGGGTTAGAATGAACCACTTAAAGAGAATCTCACCATATTTGAATGTGGATCAAGCTCTCCTCCCATGATATAGCTTAAATCAAATCCAAGCGCATCTATGCGAGCACCTAAACCAAGAGTTGTATAGCTTAAATCACCAGATGGATCGTTCATGATTCCTGCTCTTAATGCGAAATCATCTACAAGGTAGTATTCTACTCCAAGGTTAGTAACCATTGACTGATCGTTTATTTCATAATTTAAATCAAAGGCTAAGTTCGCCTTACCTTCAAGAGTTAAATAACCTAGACCTAAACCAAGCTTGGTAGGTAATGGATCTTCTTCACCATCTCCGAAACTAACGCCTGGACCTACATTTGTTAAAACAGCGCCCATTGTCAGGTTAGGATTATCCATTGCATTGTGCTTAAAATAACCCACATCGAATGCTACACTACTACTAGAGGCATCAAGACTACTAATAACAGCGAGTTCTTGATAAAAATATTTTCCATTTACTCCCCAAGATGAGTCTTCATCAATTTTTTTAGAATAAGATAAATTTAGTGCATACATATAACTGGAAAATGAACCTAGTTCAGCTCCATTTGCATCTGTACTTATCTGGTCTCCAAGATTTAAGTAAGTAAAATGTCCACCAATTGCTTCATCTTCTCTAAAAGGTGTAGCAAATGTAATAAAATCATATGCCATATCATCCACTAAATTTGGAAGATAGCTCGTGTGCATAAAAGAAGCTTGAGTGCTAGACAGATTAGATAAGCCAGCTGGATTATAATACGTTGCATAAGCATCGTTTGCAATTCCAATTTGCGCCTCTCCCATACCATTAGCTCTCGCGCCTGGATTAATGGATAAAAATAATGATCCTGCTTGGCCTTGGGCCATAACAATTTGTGATAGTAAAACAACGGTTGCAATTAGATTTTTATATTTCATAATAGATAAAGATAAATAATAATCAGTAAAAGAACAAAGGAATATATGTTATAATCAAAACACCAATTAACCTTATAAAAAAGTAAGGCATGGTAGCTGCATAAATTGTTGGCATATCTTTCTTAAAACGATAAGAGGCTAAAAATAAGTTCATACCAACGGGAGGTGTAATATAACCTAACTCTAAATTAGCAATAAAAATGATTCCTAGATGTATTGGATCAATACCAAAATGCATAGCTAGAGGAGCAATTAGAGGTACTATAACAATAATAGCTGAAAATACATCCATAATACACCCAGCAATCAGCAATAAAATATTTAGTGCTAATAAAAATACTATAGGAGAATCAATTGATACTTTTACAAATTGTAAAATTTTTAAAGGAACTTGAGCATCGACTAGATATCCAGTAAATCCCATTGCAAAACCGAGTATAATTAAAACCCCTCCAACTAAAGTTGCACAATCAATGACAATTTTAGGGATTTCCTTAAATTTTATATCTTTATAAATATAAACCTCTACAAATACAACATACCAAACTAATAAAGCTGCACATTCTACTAGAGTAGCTAGGCCACTAAATAAGCCATAAATGATTAATATTGGTATAGCTATCTCCCATTTTGCATCAAAAAAAGACTGTTTTAGGTCTTGGATATTAAATTTAATCCTTCTCTGATTCTTTGGTTTATGATATATACCATAACAAACAATAATGAACAATAAAAAAAGACCTGGAATAAGTCCGCTCTTAAATAACTCAATCGGATTAATTCCTGCTGTAACAGAATAGATTATTGCAGGTAAGCTTGGTGGGAACAACAATCCGAGAGATCCTGCAGTTGTTATTAAACCTAAAGAAAAAATTTCTGAATAACCGTCTTCGATTAAAATAGGATATAAAATAGCTCCTAAGGCTAAAATTGTTACTCCAGATCCCCCCGTAAGTGCAGTGAAAAAAGCACATAATAAAACTACAATTAACACAGTTGAACCTGGAAGCCACCCTAATGATGCCTTAAAAAAATTTAGTAATCGTTTAGAAATATTGCTTTCAGCAAGTATATATCCAGCTAATGTAAAAATAGGAATAGCTGCAAGTGTAGGAGAAACTACGATACGATACGCGCTATCACTAATAGTCGACATTAGATCAAAATTTGTAGCCCAATCGGTAGGTTCTGATAAAAAGAAAAGTATTGAAAGAGTAGCTAAAACAATAAAAATAGGTAGTCCAAATGCTACCAAAGCAATAACACTTACAACCTTGACAAATAAAAGACTTTCATTAGAGAATGGAAATTGCCAATAATAAAGGATTGCAGTCATTAATAAAGAGCCTAATATTAATAAGAGGCGATAATTTAATTTATTACTGCTCGTCATTATCATATGATACCATATTAATAATAACCCCACAGGGATAATACTTTGGGCAAACCATACTGTTATATATGGAGCAATAAATTCTGGATATTCAATACCAATCTGTATCATTTTTAAATAAGAAATGGCAAGTACGAAAACTACTCCTACTGAGCACATATGAACTAAAAAATGACTAATTCTAAATTCAGAAGATTGATTGAATATTGGCTCTCTAACAATTGCTAATAATCTATTATATCTAGCAGCTAATACTGCACCTATAAAAGCAATCCATAATGTCATATGCTGAACAATTTCTTGAGATGCAGGAATTGAGAATATATCTATAAATCTAGATAGAATTTGAAAAACAGGGAAAGAAACGATGATAGCAAAACATGTGTAACAAAGAAAATTCTCTGCTTTGCTAAGCAAGCTATTGTTCATCAATAGCTGTAGTAACTTTATTATAAATTTCTTCAGATAAAAATGTATCGATTACATCTGGAGTTATTTCATTTTTGAATGATTCCCAGACTTCTAACTCCTCTAAACTTGGGGTCTTGACCTTCATACCATACTCTTCCATTGCACGAATAGCCTTTATTTCCATTTCTCTCCCATTTTTCTGATATTTCCTTCCAATATCTTCCGCTATTACAATCATTGCCTTTTGATGTTTAGGTTTAATTTTTGACCAAACTTTATCATCTATTATTACCGCACCAATAAAAGCGCCCCATTTTAAATCTAACATGTTTGGCATTAATGCAGACCAACCAGAACTCGCAGATAAAATAGGTACAGTTTGCATTGCATTGATCATTCCTGTTTGCAATCCTGTAAGAATATCAGTTTCTGCTATCGGAATAGCATTAAAACCAAATTTTTTAAACAATTCTACAGTTACATAATCACCTGCTGATGTAAAAATTTTTGCATCTTTTAAATCTTGAGGCACTGCGATCTCATCAGCTGAAAACCAATAAACCCATCCAATATCTACTAAAAATAACAACTTAAATCCACTGTCGGACAATTCACTGTCGATATCATCAAACATAGCATTTTTAACTCGATCAACTTCATTATAATCCTTAAAGCCCATGGGCAAAGTAAATGCTTGAATACTGTCAGTCAAACGCGCTAATCCAATGGAAGACATAGCAGATCCTTGAATTTGACCAATACGCATTTTACGAATTGTATCTATCTCTCCTCCAACTACACCGTTTGGGTATATACGTAACTGCACCTGACCATTTGTCTCTTCTTGCCATCTTTGACCCATTTCCAACAGAAGATTATAATACTCTGTTCCCTCAGGTGCTACGGTAGCAAGTTTGATAATAATTGGCTTTGAAAGCAAAGATCCTGACAAAAGAATGATTAAGAAAATATTTTTTATAAGATTCATGATATAAAGTTACATATAAAAAAGTTCATCTACCCTAGTTAACAACCATTTTGCTCTTAATTTAGATAACGTATTTGCCTGCTTCATATCTTTGTCTTTACTAATATCAATCGTCAAAGCTTTATCAATTAATTCTAAAAAGTATGATTTGTCTTGCTTTGAAACAGCAAAACTTTCAGCTAATGTAACATAAATACTAATATTATATCCATTTGCCGCGCGATCAGCTAATTCAAAATACTCTAAAGCCTTTCTTTCAGAATCCTGATCTCCACTCAAATCATTGAGATATACACTCATCATTGCAGCATATAAAGAGCCCTTTTCCCAGTTTGGATCAAGTACAATAGCATTTTCAAGCAACCATCTAATGTTCGTCAAGTCGATTAAGTGCTCTGGATCCCCTTGACTCGCTTGTATTGATCCCGCCATTGAACCGCTAAGCCAATAAAGGTAAGGCACATCGTCTATTTTAAAGTTTATACTTTCTTTTTTCATCATTTTTGATTCAAAATCAGAATGTCTTAAAGAAAGTGCTTGCACCATATAACTTCTTGATTTTAAAAACAAGTCTAATGACTCGCTATAATAGTCTCTTGCGGTATAATAATCTACATACATCAACCTATCCGCCTTTTCCATTAGAATGCCATATGAATATTGTGTTAAGCTTTTAGATGCATTTAAATATACTATTGAATTAAACGAATCATTTTTGATTTTTTTTTCATGAGATTTAAATGAAATTGGGATAGCATATTCCGCTATACCAGCTCCAAACATTAGATCTTTGTTTGAGGAACATGCGCTAAGAAATAAGCTGGTAAAGATTACTAGAGAAGCTTTTCCTATTTTAGTATTAGCCATAAATTGGAAATGATTTGCATAAGTCTTGCACTTCTTGTTTGACAGAATTAACAATAGATTCATCCTCGTTATTCATGATAACTCTATCAATTAAATCTACTACAATTCTGACTTCATCAGTGTTCATCCCTCTAGTAGTTAGTGCCGGTGAACCAACTCTTATTCCACTAGTAACAAATGGACTCTTTGGGTCAAAAGGGACCATATTCTTATTTACTGTAATACCAGCCTCATCTAAGGCATTTTCAGCTCGTTTTCCAGATATAGACTTATTCTGCAAGTCCAATAATACCAAATGAGTATCTGTTCCTCCTGAAACCAGCTTGTATCCTCTTTTTGTAAATTCTTCTGCAAAACATTGAGCATTTTTTAGAACTCGTTTTATATATAATTTAAATTCTGGGGATAAAGCTTCTTTAAATGCTACAGCTTTTCCAGCAATAATATGCATCAAAGGGCCGCCTTGTATTCCTGGCATTATCGCACCGTCTAATAATTCAGACATCATTTTTACTCTGCCTGATTTTGGAGCTACTATACCATATGGATTTTCAAAATCTTTACCCATTAATAAAATTCCCCCTCTAGGTCCTCTTAAAGTTTTGTGAGTACTCGTAGAAACAACATGACAATGTGGAAATGGCGAAGGATGCATTTCGGCTGCAATTAAGCCTGAATTATGGCAAATATCTCCATGCAAGAATGCTCCAACTTCATCGGCAATTTCTCTAAATCTTTCAAATTCTACCTGTCTTGGATAAGCGCTTGCTCCACAAATTATTATTTTAGGCTTATGCTCTCTTGCTTTCTTCAATAGATCGTCAAAGTCAATCAAACCGTCTTCTTTTTTAACATGAAATGTTACTGCACTATAAAGCTTTCCAGAGAAGCTTACTTTAGAGCCATGAGTTAAATGTCCGCCGTGGCTTAGGTCAAGCCCCATAATACAGTCTCCAGGGTTCAGCATGGCCAAAAATACACCCATATTCGCCGAAGAGCCTGAATGAGGTTGTACGTTGGCATATTCAGCTTTAAATAGCTCTTTAGCGCGATCAATAGCTAAATTTTCTGCTTCATCAACATGAATACATCCACCATAATATCTTTTTCCAGGATAGCCTTCTGCATACTTATTTGTTAAAACAGAGCCTGCCGCTTCTAAGACCGCCTTACTTGTAAAGTTTTCTGAGGCAATTAATTCAAGGAAATTTTCTTGACGATTAAATTCAGAATTTATGATTTCAAAAATTTCATTATCTTCTTTCTTCAATTGAGACATGATCTTACCAATCGCTTTGCTTTGTAAGTGATTCACTTACCCAATCGTAACATCTACCAGCTGGAGATACTTCTCCAGAAACTTGAATATCTTTATCAAGCATAAACCAGTCTGCTCGCCCAAATAAAACGTCGTTTTCTTCAAGCCATCTTTTTTGCTTAAAATATTTAGAATTACCTTTTTTCTCCGCTTGAGTAAAGTAAGTATATGCTAAAGAAGCCACAGTTTTATCAGAACGTGAAAAATTATCTCCCCTACATGCATTCATAGCTTTATAGTACAGATTACCCATATGAGATAAGGATTCTGCATTCTTTTTTGATATTTTTAATGCTTTTGATCCCCATTCATAGGCGCTATCAAATTCATCCAATTCAATATGATTTTCAGAAATCTTTATTGCGACTCTATAATTATTACGGTCTAGGTCAAATAGATCTTCAAGAGTTTTAATTGCATCATAAAAATCTGAGTTTTCATTGTAGGCATTTCCTAACGTAAGATATACCATATTATTGGTGTCATTATAACTTAAAGTATTTTCTAGTGCACCTATGGCTTCATCAATATCTCCATTGTCCATTAATTTTTGTGCGTACTCTAATGCATAGGAAGCGTTTTCTGGGTTGTCTTCAAATCTTGCTTTAAAAATTTCTAGTGGGTCCTCTCCGGAACTTTCATAGACTCTAGCTAATTCAGATTGAATAGCTGAATTGTTTGGTTCAAAAGATAAGATTTTTTTTAGAACTGATACCTGTTCATCTGTTCTTCCTTGATCTCCATATGCTGATGCTAAGTCTCGTAATGTATCAGTATCTCTATCACCAGAATCTAATATTCTTTCATATTCGATAATCATTTCTTCGGTCTTACCCTGCTTTTTAAATGAATACGCCAATCTTTTCATTAGGTCTGTATTATCTGGTAATTCTTCTAAGCCTTCAACTAAAACTTTTTCAGATTCATCAAATTTTCCTAGATATTCTAGTGCAATCGCCCAATATAAATATACATCATTTGGATTTACCCAATCTGAGTCCCATTGATCGCATCTTAAATTCATCATTTCAGAGTAAGCATTGGCACTTAATTCCCAATTACTGCTCCTGTAGTATTCAGCGGAACTGCTGGATAATTGAGGAC
>JAQXAG010000062.1 GCA_029253045.1 Fidelibacterota bacterium
CCCTCATATGTTTGTACAAGGTCAAGTAGATGCTGGTGTACTGCAGCTGGTTGGAGAACTCAAGCCAGATTAGCTGTAGATGGCGTATCGCCTTTCAACATACAAATAACTGGAACGAGAGATGGTTATAATCTTAGTGGTAATGTTAATGTATCCTCAGCGGGTGATGTAAATAATCTTGGATTTAGACTATTTGTAGCTGTTACACATGATAATTCTCAGTATCAAGCACCGAATGGACAAACAGTATTTGATCAAACATTTATCGATTTTTTAACCATTGATAGTTCTTCAGGAGCAGTATCTTATGGAGAGCCATTAAATCTTGGTGTAAATGAAACTTTCACAAAAAGTTATAATTGGACATTAGATAGTAATTGGCCAGCTAACTCCGGCGTATCTTGGAGTGCTGAAGATTTAACTATTGTTGCTTTCGTTCAATTTGATAATAGCGGACCTAATGAGAAAAAAATATTCCAGGTTGAAGCTCTTAGTTTTGATTAATAACTTTCTTTCTTATTTACATATGCGCCCGTAGCTCAACTGGATAGAGCGTCTGGCTACGAACCAGGAGGCTGTAGGTTCAAATCCTTCCGGGCGTACACATGTCAATTGAAAATCAATTAGGGGCAGTCTCTCATGAAGATTGGATGCGTCGTGCTCTAAGCATTGCATCAAAAGGGATGCGAGAAGACGAGGTACCAATCGGTGCTATTGTTGTTTATAAAGGAAAAATTATAGGTCAAGGTTATAATCAATGTGAATCTCTAAATGATTCTACTGCACATGCAGAAATGTTAGCAATTACAGCAGCCTCAAATACATTAGGAGATTGGCGATTAAAAGATTGCAGTCTTTATGTGACAAAGGAACCTTGCTCTATGTGCGCAGGAGCTATAATCAATAGTCGAATTGATGCCTTATACTTTGGTTGTTATGATGAAGATTTTGGTGCATGTGGATCAAAGTTGGATATCTGTGGAAATCCCACTTTTAAGACACCTAGTGTAGTTAGAGGTAATGTTTTGGGTGGCGATTCTTTAGTATTAATCCAAGAATATTTTTTTAAGAAAAGAAAAAAGAAAAAAGATTTAGAATTTTAATTAAAGTATATGCGGTAGTATAGCTTTTCTATTCTTTGGGTAATTATCAAATGTTTCTTTATACCACTTATGTCCAGCAATAGCTCTTGGAACAAGATTTGCTATTGTCCATACTGCAAATGACAATCCTGCAAGGGACCATGTCATTAAAGCAAATGCAACCCATTCCATTATTTCTCCTAGATAATTTGGATAAGATACATATCTAAACATGAATCCATTAGGTATGTGATAACCTTTATTGTTAGATCTTAAGCGTAATAAGATATTATCAGACATAATATTTATAATAGCTCCGACTACAAAAAGTATGATACCTAAAATAAAGTTCCATTCATATATGTATTCTAATGGGTATGCTTGAATAAACCCTAAATGATATCCATTCACAAATCCATTTACAATATTAAACATAAAAGCAAGTAATGGAATTAGAAGAGGCATTTTAGATGGACTGTTCTGCCTAATGGGGTAGATAATGCTACGATTAAAATAATGGCTAATCCATAGTATAAAGAAAACATATGATGCTATACTTTTTTCTAAAGGTCCTGTTAAGAAAAAATATCCTAACATAATTGGTGAGATAATTTCCATAACCACCCAACCCAATTGACTAGGAATCATTATAAAAAACCAAGATCCCCAATTTGTCTTAGAAAATTTTCCGTAAGGTGCAGGTACTTTTAGTAAAACAAGGAAAGTTATAAAACCCAATAAAAACCAAAATTCTAATCCTGTTTGATAAATTTGTAACATCGATAATAATTTATAGGTAATTTTGATTCGTTCAAAGAGGGTTTATGGGTAATAAAACAATTATAATAACTGGCGCTACAGATGGAATAGGCTTAGAAGCAGCAACTAAGATAGCTGCACTTGGAAATCAAGTAGGTTTGGTTGGTAGAAATCCTGAAAAGGGCATAAAAGCAATGGAGTCCATTTCTAGCTTAACAGGAAATGATAAGCTTAACTTTTTTCAAGCAGATTTAAGTTTAATATCTGAGATCAATAAGCTTTCTGTAGAAATTGAAAATAAATATTCTAAAGTAGATGTATTGCTCAATAATGCTGGAGGAGCAAATAAAAACAAAATTATTACCTCCGAAGGTCTAGAACAAACATTTGCAACAAATCAAATGAACTATTTTACTCTCACAACAAATCTCATGGACATCTTATCAGCTTCAAAAGGTTCTAGAGTGGTTAACGTTGCATCTAACGCTCACATAGGCGCTTCAATTAATTTTGACAATATTAATGCTGAAAAAGGATATTCATTTTGGAAAGCATACTGTATTTCAAAGTTGATGAATATTATGTTTACATACAGGTTAGCAGAAATGCAGGATAAAGTCACAATAAATGCACTACATCCAGGATTTGTCGATACAAATATAGGTGGAAACGAAGGCTCTGTAATTAAAAGAATAGTTAAATTTGGATCAAAGCTGTTTGCTAGAACTGTTGAGAATGGTGCAGATTCAAGTATTTATCTCAGCACTTCAGATGAAGTAGAAAATATTTCTGGAAAGTACTTCTTTAAATGTAAGCCAATCAAATCATCAAAAGCGTCTTATGATAAAAATCAATGGAATAAAGTATGGAGTTTGTGTGAATCATATAAGGAGCAATTATCCTAATGAAACAAAAAATTCTTATGCGCTCGGACTACGATTATTTTAATACTGCATCAACAAGATGGAGAGATATGGATACATTGGGCCATATAAATCACACTGTATATTTAGGCTTATTAGAAACTAAGCATAAAGAATTTATAGACCATCTTCACGGAGGCGATGAACATGTGTTTGGTTTGAATAGTACAGCAGCAGGTTTGTTGGCTTCTATGAAAGTTATGTACATAAATCAGGTCCATCATCCTGCCGAACTTGAGATAGGTTATCGTATTACTAGGATTGGTTCTAAGAGTTATGATGTGCATCAAGGTATTTTTGTAAAAGGAGATGATGCACCTTCATTTCAAAGTATCCATACTTTTGTAATGTTTAATTTTGTAGAACAAAAATCTATTCCTGTTGGAGAGCTTATTAAAAAAAACTTAAGAGAGGTTAAATGATTACATTATTGTCCCCATCAAAAAAACTAAACTTTAATGAACAGAGCATCGTTCATAGTCATACAGAATGTGATTTTATTCAAAGCGCAGAAATACTAGCAAATGAAGCTAAAAATCTTACTGAAAATGATTTAAAAGAGTTAATGAGTATTAGCGACAATCTAGCAAAGTTAAATCGTGAGAGATTTGATAGATGGTCCTTACCTTTTAATACTTCAAACGCAAAGCAAGCTATATTAGCTTTTGACGGCGGGGTATATTCAGGATTAAAAGCGGAAGATTTTAAAGAAAAAGACTTTAATTTTGCTCAAAATCATTTAAGAATATTATCTGGTCTATATGGAATTTTGAAACCTCTAGATCTTATTCAGCCTTACAGGTTGGAAATGGGTATCTCCTTTAAAAATAATCGAGGAAAAAACTTGTATGAGTTTTGGAAAGAGGATTTAACGTCAAACTTAAATGAAACTTTAAAAGATCATAATAATCCTACAATAGTGAATTGTGCATCTGTAGAATATTTTTCAGCTATTGATTTAAAGAAATTTAATGGAAAGATACTTTCAGTAGTTTTTAAAGAATACAGAAACGATGAATTAAAGTTCATATCATTTAATGCGAAGAAAGCTAGAGGTTTGATGACCCAGTTCATTATGAAAAATAAAATTGATTCTAATAAAGATATAAAAGATTTTGATTATGATAATTATAATTTTGATTCAAAGCTTTCTGACGAATCAACTTTTGTATTTACTAGATAAAATAAAAAAAGGAAATAAAATGAAAAATAGAACACTAATATTTTCTTTATTAATAACAGCTTCACTTTTTATTGGATGTAACAATTCAGATGGTGAAATGGCAAGACAAACAGGAGAGGCTTCAAGAGAGGCTGCTGCTGGATTAGATGCAGCGCATCATGTTATGTTTGATGTAGCAAGAGCTGAATTTGATAAAGGGATTGATAAAGATCCAAATTGTGTGACATGCTACTTAAATAAAGCGCATGCAGAGCAAGATAGAGTATTAAAAAGAGAATTATTTGAGACTGCTCTTGAGCTATCAAAACCTGGACACCCTGAAACTGTGCTAGCACAAGCAGCGGTAGACTGGATAAACGGTGAAGGTAATCGATTTGCAGGATACTCTGATTTATATAAAAAATATCCTAATGATAGATTTTTAGCTGCAGGTGCCTATAGAAGTCTTCAAAGCGAAGATAAGGTGGCAGAAGCTAGGGTGATGTTGTTGGAGGCAGCTGAAAGACTAAATGCAGGACATCTATATAACCTGCTAGCTTATTCTTATATGTGGAATATAGACCCTGAATCAGAAGAATATGATATGGCCTTACCATATATTGAAAAGTATATTGAGTTAGATCCAAAGCAAGCAAATGCATTAGATTCATTAGCTGAGTTCTACCTTAACAAGGGAGATTATGATTTAGCAGTAAGATACTATATGGAAGCAACACAATTAGATCCAAATTTTTCATGGGGTCCAAGAAATACTGCTTTAGCTCAGTATCAAGCAAAATTATCTATGGATAAAGGAAATATCCTTAAAGTTACCTCCGATAATGACGAAGCAAAAAATGCTTTCGATATGGGAAGATGGCAGCTTTATAACTTAGAATGGGAAAATGCGCATAAATCATTTTCAAATGCAATTGAACTAGATGGAAGTTTTGCACTCGCTTATGCAATGAGAGCCAGAACAAGTGGTTTTTTAGGAAATCAAGGTGATATTGCAGATGACCTAGATATTGCTGTTAGCATGTCTTTAAATGCGTCAGAAGATGAAGCTGCAATGATTAATGCAGTAGCTAATGACATGAAAAATGGCACAAGTACTTTCAATGTCTTAAGTGAGTCATTATCTGATAAATATTCAGATGATTCCTTCTTAGCATTCGAAACAGTGTTTGCTACAATCTCCGATCGAGGAGCAGATGTGGTTCTTGAAAGAGCAAAAGCACTATATGCAATGAATCCTAACTTTACTCCAGTACTAAATATGATGGGATATGCATATATGGATAAAGGCGATTTAGATAATGCAGGTAAGAAATTTCAAGAGCAGATTAGAAGAGCTGCTGGATCTGCAAATCCTTACGATTCAATGGGAGATTATTATTTAGAAATGGATAATAAAGTTGATGCATTAAAATATTTTGAGCAGTCAGCCAAAATGGGACTAAAAGCAAGTGTTTCTAAAGCTGATAGTCTAAGAAGTGAATTGAATAAAGAAGATAATTAAGAGTTAAGACTAACAAAGAGTGCAGGGAGTATCTCTGCACTCTTTTTATTTGAATAATATTTTTCCAAACCACGAAGCTATTCTTAGTTTTACTTTCATAGATAGCGACATATCATAACATGTAATCAGTCTTGTATCATTTAAAGCAGCCTCCCTATGAATAAACGATGACTTATACCAATCAATTTCTGTCATTTCAAGAAATTTCTTCATATTAGGATACCATACTACGCCAACTTCATCCCACTTATTTTTATCTGGACCAATCATTGTTAATCTTATTTTTGACCACCATAATACTTTTCCACCAACCTTAGCTACAGCTTTGGTAGCTACTTCAGCATATTTTTTATAAGCATCTCTTCCAGATATATTGTTTAGTGCTACATTTTCATACTTAGCATTCTTATTGTATGAAAATAAGTTTATTTGGACCAGAGGTTTGCCATCATCGTGATTTTTTTTAGCATATTTAATTGTTTCTTCTGTTGGTACTATAAACATTATTTACAACCTTTCATTATTTATCATTATAAAATTTAAAACTTTCCTTAAATTGTCGAAAGCAAAGGATTCAATTGAGTAAAAATTACCAAATTTTAGCATTAAAATGGAGACCAAAGCATTTTAAGGATGTTGTTGGTCAGGACCATATCACCGAAACCTTACAAAAAGCATTTGAAAAAAACCGTATAGCCCAAGCTTTTTTATTTGCGGGTCCTAGAGGTGTTGGAAAAACCACAACAGCTAGATTACTAGCAATGTCTTTAAACGGATCAGATACTCCTTCTATAGATTATGATGCAGATTCAGATGCAGTTAAAGAAATTATTGAGGGTAGATCTATGGATGTTATTGAAATTGATGGTGCATCAAATAGAGGAATTGATGAAATACGAGAACTTAGAGAAAATATTAAATTCATGCCTTTGTCCGGAAAATTTAAAGTAGTTATTATTGATGAAGTACATATGTTGACTGTTCAAGCATTTAACGCGTTATTGAAAACCTTAGAAGAGCCACCTGCTCATGTAAAGTTTATTATGGCTACCACAGATATACATAAGGTTCCCCAAACAATTATTTCTCGATGCCAACGTTTTGATTTTTTACCAATGACTAATGCTGTCATTAAAGATAGATTAAATCATATACTGAAAATTGAATCTGTAAAAATTGATGATACATCACTAGAATTGATTGCTACCAAATCTGATGGAAGTATGAGAGATGCTTTAGGTTTTTTAGATCAAGTATTAGTATTTAGCGATAAAGAAATCACCAGCCAGATAGTTACCGACTTGCTTGGTATAGTTCCTTCAGAAATTTATTTTGATATTACAAATGCGCTTCATGATAAAGATGGAGATAGTTTAGTATCTGTAATACAAAAAATAAGAGATAAAGGATATATTATT
Source organism: Fidelibacterota bacterium (assembly GCA_029253045.1). Taxonomy (GTDB): domain Bacteria; phylum Fidelibacterota; class Marinisomatia; order Marinisomatales; family Marinisomataceae; genus Marinisoma. The sequence goes on from JAQXAG010000062.1 coordinate 6,867, forward strand.
GAAGATCTCCTTAAGGGATTAATAGGTCATTTTCGTAATCTATCATTGCTGCACTATACTAAGGGCTTAGGATTAGCTGGTATATCACCTGAATTAGCTAAAGTGTATAAGAGCACAAGTTATAAATGGACATTAAAAGATCTTGTTAGATTGTCAACAAACCTGTCAGAGTTATATTCGTCAATTAAGCAATTTTCAGACCAATATTTAATTTTTGAAATGACATTAATCAAATTATTACAATTTGATAAAAGTATAGATATTGAAAGCTTTTTGCAATTAGACGTTATAGATAATACTAGCACTGAAAAGCCAGTTAAGCAATCTACTCCAAAAGTAATATCAACTCCAAAAATAAAGTCAGTACCTAAAATAGAAACTGTTAAACCTTTAGAGAAAGAAGAAAAAAAAGCAGATAACAAATCTTCTGCTGTATCGTTGGAGGATATTAAAGATTCATGGGAGAAAATTATAAAGAAAATATCTAAAGAAAGAGGATCAATTGGTGTATTATTAGAAGCATGTATTGTTGGAGATTTAAAAGATGGCACCTTGGAAGTAATATCTTATGATAGTAATGATTTCAGTCAAAAGTTACTTCAAGATCCGTTTGTTGCATCTACAATAAATTCAATTCTAGGGTCTACTTTTGAAGTAAAGATTGTTGTTGATACAAATGTAGAAAAAATTGAAAAAGTAAAAGAAGAAATTAACCAAGATGACATCGTCAAACTTTTTGACGGAAAGGATTTTGCATAATGTTTGGTAATATGAAAGAAATGATGAAGCAGGCAAAGAACATGAAGTCTGAAATGACAAAGATTAAAAAAGAATTAGAAAAGGTTGAAGTCGAAGGATCTTCCTCAAATGGATCATGTGTTGTTACTATGACCGCTGATATGAAAACTACAAAAGTTACGATTGATGAAACATTGTTGAGTAGTGATGCATATATTATTGAAAATGCAATTAAAGTTGCCGTAAATAAAGCGCTAGAAGAAGCAAAAGATACCTCTGCAAAAAGATTAAAATCTGTTACAGGTGGTTTAATGGATAATCTTCCAGGATTTTAATGAGTAAGGCTATAACATATATTGATCAACTTGCTGATTCATTGTCAAAATTTCCTGGTATTGGTAGAAAGGGAGCAGAACGAATTGCATACTTTATAGTCAAATCAAATAAATCTTTTAGTAATAATTTAATTGAGTCTTTGAAGGATGTTAATGATAAGCTCGATATTTGCCCTACTAGTGGAATGATTATTCTCGAAGGAGAGGAGTCTGCATTTAGCGATAAAAATAGAAATTCTAAATTTTTATGTGTTGTTGAAAATATGGAAGACGCAATAAAAATTGAAAATACTAATAGTTTTGATGGATCATACCATGTACTTGGAGGTGCCATATCACCACTGGATGGTATTGGGCCTTCTGATTTATCTTTTGATAAATTGTTAGAAAGAATAGACAGTAATACCAAAGAAGTCATTATTGCCACTAATCCAAGCACATCAGGTAATGCTACAGCAATGTATGTGGAAAAGATTTTGAAAGATAAAAAAATTACTATTTCTAGGTTAGCAGTAGGATTGCCTGTTGGAAGTAATTTAGAATATATTGATGACAAAACTATATCTACAGCAATTTCTGGAAGGGTAAAGACCAATTGAAAAACTTTATCAATTTTTTAACATATTCTCGTATTATTCTCACACCAATTATTATATATCTTATTTATACTAATAACTATACAGTAGCTGCAATAGTTTTTGCTTATTGTAGTTTTAGCGATGTTGCAGATGGAAGATTAGCCAGAAAGCATAATCTTGTTACTGAAAAAGGTAATTATCTCGATCCTTTAGCAGATAAAATATTGATGATTGGTACCCTAACTATATTAGCATACCAGGGAATAATATTACTTTGGGCATACTGTATTATTATTGGTCGTGATATTTTAATTACAATGTACAGAAACTATCTTATCGAAAAGAATAAACCGCTCGTAACATCTAAATACGGAAAATGGAAAACTGTGTTTCAACATGTTATGGTTATTGTAATTTTATTAAATAATCCGACGCAAGATATTATTAACTTAATCGTTTCGTTAAATGCAATTTATGCAGCAGCTACAGGATTTGAATACGTTTTCAAAAATGGATTTTAAAAACATATGTATTATCAACTAGCAACTCTTTTTGGTTTAGGTAGGCTTCCGGGAGGAGGAACGTGGGCTTCTTTATTTGTTTTAATATTAGCTATTCTATCAAATGACCCATCCAATATTCTTATATTTTTTACTATTACCACCCTTATTTTTGGTCCTTCTATCTATAAAAAATCACTACCACTATTTAACTCTAAAGATCCAAAAGAGTTCGTACTAGATGAGGTTATTGGTATGGCTTTAGCTCTTATGATTGTACATCTATTTTCTGATATATTTGGAAGTTTTGCTTTTAATCTCCCTAGCTATGTAAGTAATCAAGAAATATTGTTTTTTATGACATTTACTCTGTTTAGAATATTCGATATTAGTAAAATTGGCCCTGTTGGATGGACTGAAAATCCTAGTATAGCACCATCATGGTGGAAAGCATGGAATAGTTCAGAGGATAACGAATATATGGCAGTTATAGGGGATGATATAGTTGCTGCTTTCTTAAGCGCAGTTATTATTATAATAATGTTAAGTATTTATTTGTGGGTACTGTAATGAAAATTGGTGTTATTACTATTGGCAACGAATTATTAAGCGGATTTACAATTGATCGTAATTCTGCTTGGATAGGACAAAAACTTTTAGAATCAGGTATGAAAGTTCATGTCAGACAGACAATTCAAGATGATTTTTCCGATATATATGATACCCTTGAATCGATGTGGGATCACTGGGAGTGTGATTATGTTATAGTTACCGGAGGTTTAGGTCCAACTGTTGACGATATCACGGTTTCTGTGTTTATGGAATACTTTGACGATAAGCATGAATTTGATAAAGAATATTGGAGTATTCTTAAAGAACGCTTTCAAAGACTCAACTTTAAGATGCCGAACTTAAATAAAAATCAAGCTTACAAATCAAAAAAAGGACAAATGATTAATAACTTGGTTGGAACAGCAAGAGGATTGCATTATACCAAAGATCATTCTTCACTTTTTAAAACAGTCAAAGTTGCTTTAAAGGGTGGACCTAAAAAAAGTCATTTTTTTGCATTACCAGGAGTTCCTCAAGAAATGAAATCTATGATGACAAATTACGTCTTACCTATACTTGAAAAAGATTTAGAAAGTAAAGTTGTTTGCAAGTCAATTAGAACTACTGGGGTACCAGAATCTATTCTTCAAGAAAAAATATCTGATATTATAGAAGAAAATAAAGATAGTTGCGATATTGCATTTTTACCACATAGAATGCTTGGTGTTGATATCAGACTGACAACTAGTGATGAGAAGCTTATTAAAACTCTAGTTGATTCAATAGTAGGGAGAGTTCAAAAATATGTCTATGGTTATGATTCAGATAAATTGGAAGAGGTTGTAGCAAATCTTATGATTAATAATAAATTAACAATTGCTACTGCTGAATCTTGCACAGCAGGTTTGTTAAGCGCTAGACTTACAGACGTTCCTGGTAGTTCTCAATACTTTAACGGAGGTGTTGTATGTTACAGTAACGAATTAAAGCATGACTTGGTAGACGTCAACCAGAAAACATTAGATCGTTATGGGGCTGTTAGTGAAGAAACTGCTCGTGAATTAGCTGTTAACATTGCTAAAAAATTAAAGAGTGAAATAGGCATAAGTATAACAGGAATAGCAGGTCCAGATGGTGGAACCGAAAAAAAACCTGTAGGATTGGTATTTGTTGGAATATCTTATAGAAATAATGTATATATTAAGAAGTATAATTTAACACCAAACCGTAATATCAATCGCGAATTAACAGTTATTTTATGCTTAAACGAAATAAGAAAAATTTTAGAAAATTCTAAAGAAATATAAATTTAAAAAGGGAAAAAACATGGCAGCAAAAAAAGCAGATAAAAGTAAAATATTAGAAACGGTCAAACTAGATATTAATAAAGAATATGGCGAGGGCTCTATCATGAGTTTGGGTGGAACAGATACTCTAGATGTTGAAGCTATTTCTACAGGATGTTTGTCGTTAGACATGGCTTTAGGTGTTGGCGGTGTTCCTAAAGGAAGAATTATAGAGGTTTTTGGCCCTGAATCCTCAGGAAAAACAACTTTAGCTCTACATATTGTTGCTGAGTGTCAAAAAAATGGAGGTTCAGCTGCATTCATTGACGCAGAAAATGCCTTAGATCCTGTATATGCAGAAAATCTTGGATGTAAACCAGATGATTTACTGGTATCTCAACCAGATTCTGGAGAGCAAGCATTAGATATTTTACAGAAATTATTAGAAACAGCAGCACTGGATGTCATTGTGATTGATTCTGTTGCTGCTCTTGTACCAAGAAAAGAGCTAGAAGGTCAAATTGGAGATGTTACAGTTGGATTACAAGCACGTCTGATGTCTCAAGCACTTCGTAAACTTTCAGGTCCAATTAATAAATCTAGAACTTGCGTTGTATTTATTAACCAGATTAGAGAAAAAATTGGAGTAATGTTCGGAAGTCCTGAAACTACACCAGGTGGAAGAGCATTAAAGTTTTATTCCTCGGTTAGATTAGATATCCGTAGAATTGCTGCGATTAAAGAGGGTACAGACATGACTGGAAATAGAACTAGAGTCAAGGTTGTAAAAAATAAGGTTGCTCCACCATTCAAAATGACTGAATTCGACATTATGTA
>JAQXAG010000066.1 GCA_029253045.1 Fidelibacterota bacterium
GATAGAAATAATTTAAAAGATAAATTAGATAATATATTATCTATCTTAAAATGAACAATAATACAATCATCATTCTAGACTTTGGATCCCAATATACTCAGCTTATTGCAAGACGAATAAGAGAAATTGGAGTGTTTTCTATGGTGCTTCCTTGTGATGTTGATATAGAAAAGATTCATTCAATTAATCCTAGTGGTATTATTTTATCTGGAGGCCCAGAAACAGTTACAAAAGCGAATACACCTAAAATTGATAAATCCTTATTTGATTCTAATATCCCACTTTTAGGGATTTGTTATGGTATGCAAACAATGGCTCAAGAATTGGATGGAGTCGTTGTTAGTTCTGATAAAAGAGAATTTGGTCACGCCAATATAAAGATGGCAGAAGTATCAATTTTATTTGAGGGAGTGAATTTAACTGAAGATTCTTTAGATGTATGGATGAGTCATGGAGACAAGGTAGATCAATTACCTAGGAATTTTAGCACCATTGCACAATCTAATAATTGTCCAATTGCAGGTTTTCAAAATGAAGAAAAGTCATGGTTTGGATTACAGTTTCATCCAGAAGTAACACACACTAATCAAGGATCAAAAATTCTAAGTAACTTTGTTTATTCAGTTTGTAAGTGTAAAAAGAATTGGGAGACATCAGACATTATACAGTCAATGGTTTCTTCGGTAAAAGATCAAGTAGGTAATGATAAAGTGCTACTCGGCTTGTCTGGAGGAGTAGATTCTTCGGTAGTTGCAATGCTATTAGATAAATGCATTAAAGAAAATCTAATTTGTATTTTTGTAGATCATGGGCTATTAAGATTGAACGAAGTAAAAGAAGTCATGACTACGTTCCAAGATTTAGGAATTAATATTGAACTATCAGAAGCTAGCGATATTTTTCTTAGTCGATTAAAAGGCGTAACAGATCCAGAAAAGAAAAGAGTAATTATTGGAAATACTTTTATCGACGTATTTGAAAAAGAAGCAAATAAGATCAAAGACGTCAAATGGCTTGCACAAGGTACTATTTATCCAGATGTAATTGAATCATCATCTGATGGAGATAAATCTAGTGTCATTAAATCGCATCATAATGTAGGTGGATTACCAGAAAGGATGGATTTAAAGCTAGTAGAGCCTATTAGAGATTTATTCAAAGATGAAGTGAAAAAGATTGGAAAAGAATTAGATACCCCAGAGCATATTTTAAAAAGACATCCATTTCCTGGTCCTGGATTAGGGATTAGAATTATGGGAGAAGTAACAAAAGATAGAATTAATGTACTGCAAAAAGCAGATAAGATTTTTATTGATGAATTAAAGGAAGCTAATCTATATGATTCGCTTAGCCAGGCATTTGTTGTTTATCTTCCTGTGAAATCAGTCGGTGTTGTTGGTGATGAAAGACGGTATGCAGATGTCTTAGCTTTAAGAGCAGTAGAGACAGTTGACTTTATGACAGCCACATGGGCTCATCTTCCTTATGACTTCATTGGAAAAGTGTCTAATCGTATTGTCAATGAAATCTCAACAGTCAGTAGAGTAGTATATGATTGTACAGGAAAGCCACCTGCCACTATTGAGTGGGAATAGGATGAAAAAAGCCATAACTACTATATTCATTCTGTCATTAATAGGCCTTTTTGGTTGGCAAAATAGAATTAATATTACTGTATGGGCTCTTCCAAAGATTTTAAACATCGTAAGCCCCGTTTTGTCGGAAGGATCTTCTAATTGGCAACAAGGTCCATCTTTTGAAAATAAAATACTAGATACTAGACCTAATATCATTTTAATACTTGCTGACGATTTAGGTTTCAATGATGTCTCACTTTATAACGGAGGAGCAGGAAGCGGTTCTTTAATAACTCCCAATATTGATCAAATTGCTAGAGATGGAGTAATGTTTAAAAATGGATATGCAGCTAATGCAATGTGCGCTCCATCAAGAGCTTCGATTATGACAGGTCGCTATTCAACACGATTTGGATTTGAATTCACTCCGCTTTTTCCAGGTGCCGTACAATTGATGAAATGGATATCTGATATTCAAGATGATGAGCTAAAGATTGAAATAGAAGAAAAGTTATATGAAGATGCAAAGGATATATTTTCTGCTGGTATTCCTACCGAAGAAATTACTATTGCTGAAGTATTGAAAGACGCAGGTTATTATACAGCTCATATTGGAAAATGGCATTTAGGAAGAGTAGGTGGAAGTCATCCAAATGATCAAGGCTTTGATGACAGTTTATTTATGGAGGGGGGACTTTATTTACCTGAAAATGATAAACGTGTTGTCAATGCAAAGACTAGTCATCCTGTAGATAATATGGTATGGGCTAAAGGTCAATTTAGTGCATCATTTAATAAGAGTCCTACATTTGCTCCAGGAGGGTATATTACCGATTACTACACAGATGAAGCAATTAAGGTAATAGAAAAAAATAAGCATAGACCATTCTTCTTATACTTAGCACATTGGGCAGTGCATAATCCTTTACAGGCCTTAAAGAGCGATGTAGCAGCTATTAGTCATCATACAACAGGACATAATTTACAAGTCTATTCAGGTATGATTACGGCATTAGATAGAAGCGTGGGTCGCATTGTTGATGCATTAGATAAGAATGGACTTACTGAAAATACATTAATTATTATTACTAGCGATAACGGAGGAGCAAGCTATATTGAACTCGCTGATATAAATGATCCTTATCGTGGATGGAAGCTTACTCACTTTGAAGGAGGAACACATATTCCATTTATGGCTAAATGGCCTGATCAGATTCAAGCTGGAATTGAATTTATTCCTGCAGTTCATCATAACGATATTTTTCAAACTATTGCAGCTGCAGGAAATGCAAAAGTTCCTATGGATAGAATCTTAGACGGTGTAGACTTCCTACCTTTTGTAAATGGATCAAAAGATGGAATTTTGCATGAAACATTATTCTGGAGACAGGGACATCAACAAACAGTACTTCATAAAGGTTGGAAATTAATAAGGACAAGCAGAGCCGATCAGAAATGGCTTTTTCATCTAGACATAGATCCAACCGAACAAAATAATCTCATTACTGATTATCCAGATAAAGTAGCTTTTTTAGATAAGCTTCTTAATGCACATAACTTAGAACAGGCTGAGCCTTTATGGCCAAGCACTGTTAATGCACCAGTACTTATTGATAAGCATACAGGGCAAAAGTATGAAAAAAATGACGAATATATTTATTGGCCAAATTAATAGTGAATAAGAAAAAAAGTTTAGTTCAAATTGAATCATTTCATCCCAATTATGTTAAAGATTTCTATGAATTAAATAAAAAGTGGATTGAGGAATCTTGGAAGCTTGAAACATCAGATATTCATGATTTATCAAACCCTAAAAAATATATAATTGATAAAGGCGGAGAAGTTTTTTTTGCTATAAAAAATAATAAAGTGATTGGGACTGCTGCAATGGTTTTCTCAAAAGATATGTTTGAATTAGCTAAGATGACAGTACTTGAAGAATGTCGTGGATTAGGAATTGCAAATAAATTGATGGATAAATGTATTGATTTTGCTAAACAACATAATGCTAAAGAAATAGCCTTAATTACTAATAGTGCCTTAGTAATAGCAAGAAACTTATATGATAAATATGGATTTAAAGAAGTGCTCTTAGATTCAAATAAATATGGAGACAGAGGTGATGTTAAGATGATTTTAAAATTAAGCACTTTTAAATCATTTTAAATAATGTAAATTTCAATCATGTGTGGTATAGTAGCATATAAAGGTTCAAAAGATTGCTATCCTATTTTATTAGATGGCTTAAAAAGGTTAGAATATCGAGGATATGATTCTGCGGGACTTGCTTGCCTTCAAGGTGATAAATTTCAAATTACTAGAAGAGTTGGAAAAGTAAAAGAGCTTGAAAATGCTATTAAATCAAAACATTCTTCAAAGTGTTGTGGTGGTACAGGCATTGCTCATACTAGGTGGGCTACTCATGGAGAGCCCTTACAAAAGAATGCTCATCCTCACCTAGATCAAAGTAAGAAAATTTCATTAGTTCATAATGGTATTATTGAAAATCATGAGCCAATTAAAAAATTCCTTAAGTCAAAAAAAATTACATTTAAATCCGATACAGATACGGAAGTATTAGTTCAGTTAATTGGCTACTTTTACAACAAAGGAAATTTAACTTTTGAACAATCTGTTCGTGCAGCATTGCAGAGAGTTGATGGAGCATATGGAATTGTTGTTTTAAATACTGATTATCCAGAAATGATGATAGCTGCACGCAAGGGCAGTCCTCTAGTAATGGGTTTAAAAGATAATGAATTTTTTATTGGTAGCGATATCTCCCCTATTATAAAACATACGCAGCAGATTATCTATCTTAATGAAAGTGAAATGGTAATAATTGACGGAGATAATTATAAGATAACATCTGTTGAAAAAGATGTATCTCTTCCAAAGAAAGTCGAAACTATTGATTATAAAATTGACGATTTTGATAAGGGAAAATTTGATTACTTTATGCACAAGGAAATCCATGAACAAGTAACCACTATAAATAATACTTTGAAAGGCAGAAGAACTCTAAATAGTGTTTTACTGCACGGCCTTTCAGATTATTGGGAAGAAATAAAAAAAGCAGAAAGAATTTATATTACCGCATGTGGTACATCGTGGCATGCAGGACTAATTGGTAAAAATCTCATTGAGCGTTTTGCAGAAATTCCTGTACACGTCGAATATGCATCTGAATTTCGTTATAATCATAGTATTATCGATAATAAGACAGTTATTATTGCAATTTCACAATCGGGAGAAACTGCCGATACTTTGGCAGCAATTAAAAAAGCAAATGATTTTGGTGCAATCACAGTTGGTATTTGTAATGTTCCAGGCAGTTCAGTTTCTAGAGAAACTAGTTGTGGTATACATACTAGGTGTGGCCATGAAGTAGGGGTAGCTTCAACTAAAGCATTTACTGCTCAAATCACCATATTATATTTACTAGCTTTGAAGTTGGCAGAATCAAGAAAAACAATCACAAAGACTAAATTAAAATTATATTTAGATAAATCTGCAATTAATGCCGGATTAAGATCGCTAGCAAAAGTCCTTAAAACAGAAAAGTCTATTAATAAGATTGCAAAAAAATATTCTAAAGCTTCAGACTTTTTATATCTAGGTAGAGGCTTAAATTTTCCTGTGGCTCTTGAAGGCGCTTTAAAGCTTAAAGAAATTTCATACATTCATGCAGAGGGGTATCCAGCCGCCGAAATGAAGCATGGACCTATTGC
>JAQXAG010000067.1 GCA_029253045.1 Fidelibacterota bacterium
TAGAATGTTTTAATTCTTTTACATGAGATGCATTATTAGCTCCTAATCCAGCTAAGATTATTGCTGACTTTACTTGAGCGCTTGCGATAGGCATTTTATAATCAATACCATTAAAGCGTTTCGATGCATCGATATGTAAAGGCAATAATCCGTCATTTGATTTAATTATACAGCCCATCTCTTTCAATGGCTTAATAACTCTATTCATAGGTCTCTTTGACAATGATTCATCACCTATTAATGAAAATGAAAGATGTTGTGATGATAGTAGTCCTGTCAGTAAACGAGAAGTTGTGCCTGAGTTTCCACAATCAATAGGCTTTTTAGGGTTTGCTAAGCTTGAACCCGTTACAATTATTGTATCTTTTTCTTGTTTTATTAATGCTCCACATGATTGCATTGCTTTAATAGTAGAATGTAAATCTTTTCCATCATTTAAGTTTGTAATGTGACTTATTCCGCTTGCAATAGAAGCTAGCATAATAGATCGATGAGAAATTGACTTATCCCCTGGCAATGAAATAGTGGAATTAATAATCATTACTTTGTCATTTCCTCGGCAATATTAAAGGAGAGTTCTAATGCTTGATTGGCATTTAATCTTGGGTCGCAATGTGTATGATATCTAGAATTTAAATCATCATCGCTTAGTTTATATATTCCTCCTGTACATTCTGTTACATTTTGACCGGTCATCTCTAAATGCATTCCACCTAAGTGACATCCCTTTGATCTTAAGATTTCTATTGCTTTTGAAGTTTCATTCAATAATGATGAAAAATCTCTTGTTTTAAGACCAGAAGAAGACTTTACAGTATTTCCATGCATTGGATCAGAAATCCATAATACAGACTTTTTATGCTTATTAATTGCATCTACTAGTTTTGGTAAATATGATACAATATTTTCTTCTCCGTAGCGAAAAATTAATGAAATTTTTCCTGCTTCATTGCTCGGATTAATGATGTCAATAATTTTAATCAATTCATCTGGATCTAATGATGGTCCACATTTAATACCAATAGGATTACTAATACCTCTACAGTATTCTACATGTGCACTATTGACAAAACGAGTTCTATCTCCAATCCAAATAAAATGCGCTGATGTACAGTAAACATCATTTGACAAAGAATCTTTGCGGGTTAATGCTTGCTCATAAGGCAAATGCAATCCTTCATGACTTGTATAAAAATCTACCGTATTTAAATCTACTACTTTTTGTGTATCAACACCCACAGCATCCATAAAGTCTAAGTATTCCGTAATTTTATTTGCAATTTCTTCATACTTTTTGCCTTCTTTACTCGCCTTAACAAACCCCATATTCCAAGAATTTACTTTGCGTAAATTTGCAAATCCTCCCTGAGCAAAAGATCGTAATAAATTTAGAGTAGATGCAGATTGAGAATATGCATGCAACAGTCGAGCGGGATTAGGATTTCTATCTTTTTCTGTAAATTCTATTCCATTAATAGAATCTCCATAATAACTATTGAGCGTCATACCATCTACTGTTTCTGTATCCGATGATCTTGGCTTTGCGAATTGTCCAGCAATTCTTCCTAATTTGATAACAGGTACTTTCATTTTTGAAGTAATGACTGCACTCATTTGTAAAAGCACACGAAAAGTATCACGAATATTATTAGCATTGAATTCCTTAAAACTTTCAGCACAATCTCCTCCTTGCACCAAAAACGCCTTACCCTCTACTGCCTTTGCTAATTCTGACTTAAGATTTTTACACTCTCCGGCAAAAACTAATGGAGGAAATGTATTTAATCTCTCTAAAGCCTGATCTAATTCGTCTTGATCTTTATATTCAGGAATATGCTTTATATCAAATTTTTTCCATGAATCTTTTGTCCAATTGCTCATTATTTTCCCTCTACTCTTTTTGATTCTGTGATAATTGATTGATAAATATTTTTCAAAAAATCTGCCTCAATAGCTGAAAATTTTGCGTCAATTTTTGCATAAATTGCATTTTCTCTATTTTGATCTAATACTGGAAAACCTTCTTCTTTTTTAATATATCCAATAGTTGTTACTGCATCCAGTCTATCGATTAATAAATCAAATATTTGGTTATCAATTATATCTATTTTATCTCTATTCTTTTGTATGTCTTTATTCATCGTTACCTCCATATAACAAAAAACCCTAGCGAATAATGCTAGGGTTCATGTAGTTTTTTTATATAGTCCTATTATTAGGCCTCTACAGTCCCCCTGCTTCTAAAATAATAATAGTTAAAAAAGTTCTTCATTTCATAGAGTTTAAACATTGGTGAATGCAGTTAGCAAGATAAATTAATTATTTTACAAAAATCAATTTTCGCATTTTAGTATCATCTTTGATAACTGACTCTGAGAACTTAAAAGACTTAAACTCTCCTTTATTATAAAGTAAAGTTTGATCTGTGTAATGCGGTGATTTGAAAACTCCTGATTGACCAGTAGGCAAAATGCTAAAACCATTATCAAAATCTGAAAAGTCAATAACTCTTCTCATGGAAGATCCTGCTCTAACATCAAATGGATCACTAACTGAATAACTTGCAGCTCTTGGTGTCATTCCAGATCCAGCCATTGGAAAAGGACCTGTACTAAAATTGATAAATCTTTTAACTAAGGGATCGCCATTTAATCGATGACGATAAGTTACTTGATGAACATCTCCCCATGTCAATTCTTTAGGATTGCCATAGTTTTTTGTTAAAAAATCATGGGCATTATCGAAAGACTGATTAACAATATCATTAAGTGTTTCTTTTTTGCTTGTTAAAACATTATCTACCCATAATGTTGCTTCACCATCAAAGATACTTCTAATAGCTAATGAACGGATATATTTTAAGCTATAAAAAGTTTCAAAAGAATCGTCACCAAAACTTTGGAGTTCATCTTGAAATAAATTTTGTATTAATTGAATATATATTGCATGAAACACAACTGTGGCATCTGAATCTATAGATTCAACTCCATCCCATCCATTCAAGATATTATACATTATATCTCCCTTATCAGTGAAGCCTTGCGTATAATTTTTATTAAATAATGTTGAGTACTCTTGTGCAAATGGAGAAGTGATTTCATTTAAGATAGATTTCATATCTTCTACACCTAATTTAGAATTGACTTTTAATCTCCTATCAATCTGCTCTCCTCTACTAGGATCTGCCCAATATCTAGAAATATAGTAAGGATAATCATCATCGATTGTTTTATTGTTTCCATTAGATATATACCCTTTTTCAGGATTATAAACATAGGGCATTTCATCAAAAGGGACATATCCCGTCCAATCATGCTTGCTTGTACTTCCGTCAAAAGGTATTAATTTCTCTGCTCCCAATCTAATTGGAATTTTGGAGTTAGGTCTCCATCCAATATTTCCATTCTTATCTGCATAAGTCCAATTTTGCCCAGGCGCTCCAAATAACTTAGAGGCTTCTGAAAATTCATCCCAATTTGTTGCCTTAGCTAGCATAAATAAAGCTGTTGTTTCATCAAATGCATCAAACTCAGTCCACTTAAAAGATATAGCCTTACTTTGACCTTTGGCATCTGGATGAATATCACTTACAATAGGACCTCTGTGTGTCGATCTAATGGTTATAGTTCTCTTGTCACCAGATTTCAAGCTTACTACTTCTTGCTCAATCTTTAAATCTTTCCATTCACCATCAAACATGTATTTCGTTTTATCTTCATTCAATGTTTCAATATAGAAATCCATATCATCAGTCATAACGTTGGTAAAACCCCAACCAATATGGTCATTATGACCTATGACAGGTAGTGGAAATCCATAGAGACCATATCCTCCAAAATTATAATTATCACTCTTCAATCTAATTTCATACCACCAAGGAGGCTGACCATAACTCAAATGAGGATCATTAGCTAAAAGTGGAAATCCTGTATCAGTTTTGGTACCTGAAACCACCCATGCATTTGATCCGTAACCATCTCTATCTGTTTTAAGTATTTCTCTAATTTTTTTAGTATTACTAGCAAAATCTTTGTAACTCTTAAGTAATACGTCATTCGAGGCAATAGTAATGAAGCTGTCGTTATAAGATGGAAGTATTTCGTTTAGATACTCTGAACCTAACTGCTCATTAATAGCGCCAAAAAACAACTCTGAGTCCCATCCTCCTTGTAACTCCCAAGCCATCATTGTTGATAAAGCAACTATATCCAATGGTTCAAAAATTGGTAATTTTTCTACTCCAATGAGTTTGAATTCTAAAGGATAGTCTTCCGGAGATAAATTTTGTACATAAGCATTAATACCAAAGCATGTATCTTGTAAGTGTTGCAATGTTGAAGGAGGAACTTTTGCTAAAGTTTTTTTTGCGATTTTTTCAAATCCCAGTGTACGTAAAAATGTATCTTCTACAATTAATGAATCATTAAGCACTAAACTTAAATGACCTTTATATGCATATTTCATAAATGACATTTGGAATAATCTATCTCTTGCTCCTATATAACCAGCTACTTTAAACATATCAGAATCATTAGAAGCGAAAACGCTAGGTACACCATAGTCATCGAAATAGACTTCAACTGTATCATCAACATCTAAATCAATGATTTTCCCTTCATAGAGAATGTCGGTAGGCTTTAAAAAATTATTTATTTTAAAAACAATTAGCCCCGAAATAAGAAATAATAATATGAATGCTCTAGGTAGTTTCCCCATCCAAGAATTTAGATATTATTTTTTTAGATACTTAGAAAAAAATTCTGCAGAAAATTTGAATGATGCTTCACGCGCTTCTTTATTACCTCCCATACTAGGTCCTCGACCAGCACAAGTCAATAATGCTAATTTTTGTCTTAAAGGCTTATTGATTGGAATATGCCAATACTCACTTAACCAAAGTGATCCTTCTTCATTCATTGGAAAACGACAGTCACCTAATGTATAACCCTCTTCATTGACCGTAACTTCTGAAACTCGATCAAACGAATGATGAGAGTCTTTATAAATCGTAATATCAATATTAATAGGAAGTTCACTCACATACATTTTATCTATCAGTTCAGTACAAGCTGCTGCAGGTACCCAATTATCTAACTCTCCTATGAGAATATGGATTGGAGCTACACTAAATTGCATATTTTCTTTTGGATATGGATATGCCATACATGGTGGGTAAATAGGCAGATGAGCAGCAAACATAAACTTTCCACCATTTATTGCATTAATCAATGGTAGCCACGCGGAGTATAACGATACTCCTCCACCAAGACTCCATCCTGTAATTCCTGCATGATTAGTATCAATATTTGGATGGCCGCTAAGCGTTTCTAATGCACGATAACTATCTAAAATAACCATAGCTGTTGTAACTTCTGTCTGAGTACCAACTGTTGATTGAACATCACGACTATCAAAACTCTGTAATTGGAATGTTGCAAAGCCCATTTCTTGAAACATTTTCAAATATTTTAAATGATGAGGACCCCAGTTCAAACTCCCTGCTACTCCAATAATCAAAGGATATTTGATATTCGGATCAAAGTCTTCAGGTAGCGTTAATATACCAGACACATCTTGAACAGGCTCATTGTCTAAGTTCGTAATAATCTCTTCAAAGGAGAATGGATTTGCGCTCTTAAAAGTAACTACTTCTTGATTCCATGTTAGATCCTGTGAAAACAAAAAAGAGCATCCTACAATAGTAATAATATATTTATAAAATTTCATTTCTTCTCCAATAACTGTAAATAAGATTTAAACAAAATACCTCCACCGCCACTATACCCAGTCAACTCCCCACTACTACCAATCACCCTGTGACAGGGAATAATAATGGGAATACGATTAGCGCCACTAGCTCTTCCCACTGCTCGAGCAGCTTTTGGCTTTTTGATTTTTTCTGCCACTTCTTTATAACTCTTCGTTTCACCGTAAGGAATCTTACCAATTTCTTTTAAAACATTTTTTGTGAACTCGCTACCCTCAATATTTAATGGGATATCAAAAAATTTTAATTTTCTTTTGAAGTATTTATCTAATTGAATTTGTACTTCTTTTGCAAATTGAGAAGGTCTGCCTTCATTAATTTTTAAAGATAGTTGTTGATCAATTAAGTCATTTTTATTATCAGAGAAAGTCAATTTATATAGCTTCCCATTTTCAAAAAAAATTTTAAAATAAAAATGGATATTGGATATTTGAAATATTTTATGTTCCATATGTCTAGTGATTAATATCTTGATGTATTTCTGTAATTTGGACTCTATAATTTTTATACCAAGTCGGGCCATTTTTTTTAGCCTGAATATGTAGTGAATTTTTTTTCCAAAGATTGACACTATTCATATCTTTCCAATATGAAATAAATACATTGCTGATGCCATCGCCAAATTTTTCATATCCCAAATAACCATCCATAAATTTTACTGCATCAATAGTATCTTGATCCATAGAAGAATAGCCATCCAAATTATCACTTAATTCATAAGAAAAAATAACTGCAAAACAATTTTTGACATTTTTAGGGATAGTATGCATTAGCTTAACTTTACAGCCGTCCCATAGATAAAAATTTCAGAAGCACCTTGCTGCAACATTGATGTTGTAAATCGTACCGCTACAATAGCATCAGCTCCTTGATCTTCAGCATTAGCAATCATGCGATCCATTGCCTGCTGTCTGGACTCTGCCATTAGCTTAGAATATTCTGTAATCTCTCCACCAACAACGTTCCTTAATCCAGCAAGAATATCTTTTCCAATATGTCTTGCTCTTATAGACTGTCCATAAACAGTTCCTAATGTTTTGGTAATAGATTTATTAGCTATACTTTCTTGAGTAACAACAATCATTTATTTATCTCCTTAGAATAATAATCATCTTCCTGGTTATTCAATCTTTCATTTAGAACCTTCAAAAATAATATAAATACACCGCTATATATTAGTAGAACTAATAATCCGTCAGGATAAAATTGTTCTATATTTTGTAAGGTTAGATATGAAACGAGAAGATAAAAAGTTGTAATTAATATATATCCTATTTTTTCCATATTGAGAATCTATTTAAACAAATTTAACTAGTTTTTTAGAATAAACTACAATATTATCAACCATTATGAGCAAAAAGAACTTATACTTAATTATAGTGTTAATGGTTATTGCTCTCTCTTATTTATCTTACGAACAATATAAACTGGGTAAACAACTTAACGAATGGAAAAACTACTATAATTCAATAGCTATTTCAAACGTACAAGCAATAATGGAGCCTCCGGAACTCAAAGTACCAAATCCTAAAGATATGGATGTAACTTTGGTTGATTTTGATGTCAATTTGCTTCAATTTGAAGATTTAAATGGATCTCAATTTTCTCTACGAGATTTCAAGGGTAAAACATTATTTATAAACTATTGGGCAACTTGGTGCAACCCTTGCTTAGCAGAAATGCCATCCATGGTTGAACTATACAATCAGTATAAAGATAATCAAGATATTGTATTTTTATATCTTTCTAAAGAAAATAGAAATACAATTATTGACTATTTACCTAAAGATGAAACATTATCACAACTACCATTATATAAAATAATTAGCGATGATGAACTATTTAGTACTCGAGGTATTCCAACTACATTTATAGTAGACTCTTCAGGTGAAGTGGTAGTAAAAGATGTTGGATCTGCAATATGGAATGATCAATCTGTAATAGACTATCTTAATAATATATTATAAATAAAATGAAGCAAAACATTATTATAAATTTAGATCATAATTTTCCCTACCTAGGGAAAGGGATAAGCTTTAATGAAACATGCTTTAATCTCAAGTTTGATTCATCAGTAATACAAAAAACTTCAGAATTAATTTGGCAGCCTAATTCAACATTGCCTTACAGTACGCTAAAACCTCTACCACACCCTTTTTCCAGTATTAGTGATCTTGCTAGCGAGATGGCTGTGAACAACCATGGAAAAACTGGTTTTATTGGAAAAAAACAGTTATTTAACGAAGTTTTACTTCTCGACGATAGTCTAATGGATTATTTTATATTACATGTTAAAAATCATATCGAACAACCTACTAGAGAATCTGCGCAACTTATTGCAGATGTAAGGTGTTGGACTTCTTGGTTAGCAAACGGCATTAAAATTGAACCAATTTTTAATGGAGATAAAAAAGCATGCTCATTCATACCTTGGCCATTATCTGGACTACTACTACTTTCATCAAAAATTACAGGTCAGCAAGCTGAATTTGAATATGCTGCAGACTATGTTTTACGATCAGGAATATTACCAGATGATACTTTAGATAACTTTAATAATACAAAAGATACTATCGACTATATAAGATCAATTAAACCTGTAGTCTCATTTCATGATTTTGATGGAAATGAACAAGGCTTTAGAATGACACATTTAGCAATGGAGCGAACATCAAAAATGATGATTCAAAATTCGCTTGATGCTATAAATGGAAATAATATTTCTGAAAATCTTGAAAAAATAGAATTGGCTCTAAAGCAATCTAATCAACTCTTTAATTGCATGTGGAATGTGAGTGAGCCTCTTCTCTATAACAAAGAAGTACGTATTTTCATTCAAGGGCTCTATGGAAACCAAGGAAGTATTTACAATGACAAAGGTTTATTCTTTGAAGGATGCGGTGAGACTCATAGTAAGACATACGATAAAAAAGGTCTTTACATTGGAAAGCTCCATGGACAAACCGGTGCTAATAGCTCATATCACCCTATTGC
>JAQXAG010000070.1 GCA_029253045.1 Fidelibacterota bacterium
AAGCCTCTTTTGTAATTTCTAAACCTGCATTTAAGGGTTATAATAATTTTCCTTCTACATTAACAATATCAATTGATGATGAAGTAGTTCATGGTATACCAAAAGATGTAGTGCTAGAAGAAGGTCAAATTGTTGGCGTTGACTGCGGTGTATTAAAAAATGAGTACTACGGTGATTCAGCAAGAACCTTAGCAGTTGGAAAAATTTCAGAAGAAAAAAAATTACTTTTAGATATTACAAAAGAGGCTTTACAAATAGGTATTAGTAAAGCTGTTGTTGGAAATAGAGTTTTTGATATTAGCGATGCAATACAAAAGCATGTTGAATCAAAAGGCTATTCTATTGTTAGGGAATTAGTAGGTCATGGAATTGGTACAAAGTTACACCTTGAACCACAAGTTCCAAATTTTTCTACCCCAATGAGCGCAGATCATAATGTTGAGCTCAAAGAGGGTATGTGTTTAGCAATTGAACCGATGGTTAATTTAGGGTCAAGATTTATAAAAACAGACTCAGATGGATGGACAGTTAGAACGCAAGATGGGCAACCAAGTGCACACTTTGAACATTCAATTCTTATTACTAAGTTGCAACCCAGAATTTTAACATAATGGCAAAACAAGAATCAATAGAAGTAGAGGGAGTAATCAAAGAAGCTTTACCAGGAGCCAGATTTAGAGTTATGATTAATTTAGGCGGTAAAGAACATGAAGTACTTGCTCATGTAAGCGGAAAAATGCGTATGCATTTTATTAAAATGCTTCCAGGAGATAAAGTTGATTTACAATTATCTCCCTATGATTTAAACAGAGGAAGAATTACCTTTAGGCAATAATTATGAAAGTAAGAGCATCAGTAAAGAAAAGAACACGTGATTGCGTTATCGTACGTAGAAAAGGACGTATTTACGTTATTAATAAGAAAAACCCTAGATTTAAACAGAGGCAAGGATAATGGCTAGAATAGCAGGTGTTGATATACCAAAAGATAAGAAAGTTGCATATTCATTGCGTTATGTTCATGGTATTGGGCTTAACACTGCACTGAAGGTGTGCGAATTGGCAAAAGTCGATCCGGAAGTAAGAGTTACGGATTTGAGCTCTAAAGATGAAGATACAATCAGAAAAGTTATTGTAGATTTAAAATTATTAATTGAAGGTGAATTAAGAAGTGAAAATTTAAAAAACGTTAAAAGACTACAAGATATTGGTAGTTATAGAGGTGTAAGACATAGAAAGTCTCTTCCGGTAAGAGGCCAGAGAACAAAAACAAACTCTAGAACAAAAAGAAGTGGAAAAAAACAAACAATATCACTTGGTAAGAAGGCAGTATAACATATGGCAACACAAACTAGATCAAAGAAGAACAAGAAGAAGATAAATCCAAATGGCATTGTGCATATCAAAGCGACATTCAATAATACGAATATCACTGTAACTGATGAAAATGGAAATGTAATTGCATGGGCTACCGCAGGTAAAGCAGGATTTAAAGGTTCTAGAAAGAATACAGCATATGCTGCAACAATAGCTTCAGAAAAAGTTGCTAGTGAAGTGGTGAGTATGGGATTAGCTAGTGTTGCGGTAAGAGTTAAAGGTCCTGGGGCTGGTAGAGAATCAGCTATCAGAGCATTATCAGGTGCAGGTTTACAAGTAACGTCAATTTCAGATGTGACACCATTGCCTCACAATGGTTGTCGACCTAAAAAACAAAGAAGAGTTTAAAAGTATGGCAAAATTAAATACACCTAAAGGTAAGTTAGTTAGAAAGCTTGGAGTTAATATTTTTGGTAATCCTAAATTTGATAGATTATTATCAAAAAAAGGACATAGACCTGGCCAGCATGGGAAGATGGGAAAACGCCCTTCAACTTATGCTCTTCAGTTACAAGAAAAGCAAAAAATTAAGTTTACCTACGGTACTTTAGAAAAACAGTTTAGAAATTATTTTAAGAAGGCTTCACAAATGAAAGGCGAAACCGGATTTAATCTTCTTGTACTTCTTGAGTCAAGATTAGATAATGTGGTATATAAGCTTGGATTTGGTCCCACAAGATCAGCAGCCAGACAACTTGTTAGTCACGCACACTTTATGGTGAATGGTGCTAAAGTTAATATAGCCTCTTACAGGCTAAAACCTGGAGATGTAGTGCAGGTAAGACCTAAAAGTAAAAAATTAGATATTATATTAAATTCTATTAAAATGGTTAAGGGTGATTTAAACGTTTCTTGGCTTTCTGTTGATAAAGCTAAAATGGAAGGAACATTTGTTAACTATCCAGAGAGAGATGAAATTGACTTAACTATGAACGAACAATTAGTTGTTGAATACTATTCAAGATAAAGGAAGAAACATGAGCAATGATTTACAATTTAAGATTTCACACAAAATAATTGACGAAAATTCTAGTAATTTTCTTATTAAACCGCTTGAAAGAGGGTATGGTATCACTGTTGGTAATTCTCTAAGAAGAGCATTATTAACTGCAGTACCAGGAGCAGCTATTACAAACGTTAAGATTGAGGGAGCATTACATGAATTTTCAACTCTTGACGGCATAAAAGAAGATATTGCTGATGTAATTATGAACTTGAAGGGTGTAAGATTTCATTTATTTGAAAGTTCAGTTGAACCTATTTTTGTAAAAATTAAAGGCGCAAAAACATTTACAGCAGCTGATATTCAAGCTGTGAGCGATGACTTTACTATTTTGAATCCCGATCATTACATTACAGATATTGCTAAAGGAACCACTCTTGAACTAGAGCTTAGATTAGGAATTGGTAAAGGTTACAAGTCTAGCGAAGAGAATAAGTTAAATAATTCCCCAGTTGGAATGATACCAATTGATAGTATTTTTAATCCAGTTACTCAAGTAGCATTTAATGTTTCCCCATTACCGGGAGCAAAAGAAGATTCAGAAATGCTATCTCTTGATGTAAAAACAGATGGATCTATTAGTCCTATCGATGCAGTGAGTTATTGTTCTTCTGTTCTTTCTGAGCATTATAATATTATTAACTCTATTAGCAATCCTTCTGTATTAGAAATTGATAAACCTGTTAGTGAAGAAATTTTACAGATTCGCAAACTTCTTGGATCTTCAATTGATGAAATGGAATTATCTGTAAGAAGTCACAACTGTTTAGAAGCAGCTGGAATCACTTTAATTGGTGAATTAGTTGACAAGGATGAAGCAGAAATGCTTGAGTATAAAAACTTTGGTCGTAAATCACTCAATGAATTAATTGAGAAGCTTGAAACAATGGGTCTAAAATTCGGAATGGATACTAGTCCTTATGTTGAGGATGAAGTGTAAATGAGAAAAAGAATATCAGCTAGAAAGTTTGGTAAGTCTACTGCTCATAGAAAAGCAATGATGTCTAATATGGCAAGTTCACTAATTGAACATAAGCGTATTAAAACTACACATCAAAAAGCTTTAGAGTTAAGAAAGTTTATTGAACCAATGATTACTAAGGCAAAAGAAAAAAGTGTTCACAACAGAAGAGAAGTGATGAAGAAGATTCATAATTCAGATGCTGTAAAAACTTTATTTGACGTTATTGCTCCAGTTTATTCAGATAGACCTGGTGGATATACTCGTATTATCAAGCTTGGTACAAGAACAAACGATGCAGCTAAAATTTCTTTAATTGAGTTTGTTGATAAGGCTCAGTTTAAAGTTGATGAAGTAGCTCCAATAGAGCCAGAAGAAGTACCAAAAGAAGACGCTTAAATTTTTTCTAGTATTTCTTTCAGATATTTTTCATCTACCTGATTAAAATCATCCAGATTTTTGGAGTCAATATCAAGTACATATCTTTTATTGTTTTTAATAAACGGTATAGCAATTTCAGACTTACTATTTTCATCACATACAATATGATTTGTAAATTTGTTTACATCAGCTACAATTAAAGTCTTATTTTTGAGTAAAGATTGTCCACATACACCATTCATTTGAATTGGACTACAAGGTATTTTATCTGATAAGTAATTTGAAATTTCTAAATAATTATCTTTTTCAATATAAAATCCGCAAAAAATCCAATCTTCAAATTCCTCGAAAAGACATTTGATTATATTATCAATTTTATCCTTTGCATCTAAAGTGTTGATCAATCGAATTGATTTTTGGTATTTTTTTTCTTTTGCATTAGATTGAGTCTTATTCATGTTTAAAAATAACAAATATTCTAAGAATCCAATAATAGTTTCTGGCATGCCTAGAACAGCAACAACTATAGTTGGTAAGCTAATATCCAATAAAGCTCGATATAGCGTCATTTATGAGCCATTTAATAGCTTTCAAGGATTGAAGTCGATTAATATAAACTATCTTATTCCAGGATCCAACATCATGGAGAATGATTTTGATCGAATATTAGGAAATTTATTAAGATTTAATTCAAGCTTTAAGCTTGGAATAAAGAAGAGTGATCCTTTTTTAAAAAAAACAATAAAATATGTTATTGGAAATCAATCATCTATTTCTTTTAAAAAAGCAAAATGTTTTAATAGAATAAATGGGTTAATTGTTAAAGAGCCATTGTTAGTATTTGCATCCCAATACCTATCTAAGAATTATAAGGTTATAATGTGTGAAAGACCATTACTACCATTGGCAGGAAGTTTTAAAAGAATGTCTTGGACATTTAGTGAATACAACAGACTATTAGAAGATTTGAGACGTTCTGGTGTCAATATTCAGAATTCTAGCCAATTTGACAATGACAATATTTCACCTTTTGTAGTTGGAGCAGTACAGTTTTTCTATCTTTATAGATTATTTAAGAAAAAAATAGTCAATAACGATAATATCTATTTCTTTAACCAAAATGAGCTTGCTGTTAATCCTAGCAATGCAATTATGTCATTATTCGATTGGATTAATATAGATTATTCAGAAAGTGATATTAGTCATATAGTTTCTTCTATTTCAGGGTCAAACGAAAATAAGTCTCCTGAAGAGGGAGTACAGCACGATCTACTCTATGATAAGAACTATGCTAATGAATATTTTAATTCAATATTGAACGATGATGAGATTAAATATGTAAAAGAATGTGAGGCTTTAATTTGTAGCGGAGGAGAGATTTGAACTCCCGACCTTCGGATTATGATTCCGCTGCTCTAACCAACTGAGCTACTCCGCCATTAAAGGCCTAAAGTTATATTACTTCAATCTAAAAGTCTAAATTATTTTTACAAGAAAAACGTTTCATTTTTTATCTTATTTCGTAATTTCCACCATTGATAAATATAACATAGAGGCTAACTAACTCATGAAGTATAAAACAAAAGAAGAATTTTTAAATTCAGTTGTAGATAATTATAGTGATCAAAAAGAATTTCACCAAGCCGTAGAAGAAGTCATTCATTCTATATGGGATACCGTAAATTCTAACGAAGAATACGGTAAATTTAATATCCTTGATAGAATTGTTACCCCAGATAGGATAATTATGTTTAGAGTTCCATGGATGGA
>JAQXAG010000071.1 GCA_029253045.1 Fidelibacterota bacterium
ACAATAGCTACTCTTGCTCTTTCAATGATGTTTTTTGTATCATGCGGAGACAGTGATAATAACGATCCAGCTACAACTGGAACATTAAATATTACAGTTAATGTTTCTAATCCTGAAGCTTGGCCATCAGAAGGAACAGTGTTTCTTTCTTTAGAAACAAACTGGCCTCCTCAAGGACCTCCATACAAAAGTGCTGTGCTTACAAGCAGTGACGCAGTAAATGGAGTGATATCTACAGTATTTGAAGACTTAGATTTTGCTACATATAAATTACTTGCAGTTTCTTGGCAAGATCCAAATAATCCAGATCCAACAACAAATCAAT
This sequence comes from Fidelibacterota bacterium, assembly GCA_029253045.1. GTDB lineage: Bacteria > Fidelibacterota > Marinisomatia > Marinisomatales > Marinisomataceae > Marinisoma. The sequence goes on from JAQXAG010000071.1 coordinate 326, forward strand.
ATATTTGGGGAGCGCATAGCGGAAGCTCTATGACTGGATTTATGGATGCTACACCATTTACTTTTAGCGCAGATATGGATACTCAATCATTAGTAATAGATGCTACTGTTAATATAGGTAGTTAAATTCAAACAGAAATGATATAAAAAAGGCGAATAATTTATTCGCCTTTTTTTTATTACATGATAAAATAATTATCGTAAACGATCCGCTACAAAATCCCAGTTGATAAGATTATCTAACACTGCCTTTACATAATCAGGTCGAACATTTTTATAGTCTAGATAATATGCGTGCTCCCATACATCAATTCCCATTAAAGCATGTTCTCCATGCGCTAAAGGATTTTCAGCATTTGGCAATCCTCTTAGATCTAATTTTCCATCTTTTTCAATGAGCCATGCCCATCCACTCCCAAATACACCTACTGCTTGTTGTGTAAAGTTTGTTTTAAAGGTTTCGTAATCGCCAAAAGATTCATTTATTTTTTCTAATAATTTTCCAGAAGGTGCATTACTTCCACCAGGCTTCATTTGATCCCAGTATAGTATATGATTCCAAGCTTGCCCAGCATTATTAAATACCTTTTTATTATCTTCTTCAAAGCTTTTTACAACTACTTCATCTAAATCCATATCCATAAACTTTGTGCCTTCAGCAAATGTATTCAACATATTAAAATATGCCTGATGATGTTTTCCATAATGTAGATCTACCGTTTGAGACGATATTGTTGGTGAAAGATCATTTGGGTTATATGGTAATGCTGGTAAGACAAATTTTTTGGTGTCATTCATAAAAAAACTCCTATTAATTGTTATAACTGTTTTAAATTTAAATCCAATTTAACAAACAAAAGAGAAAATTATGACTCAAATAAAATTAGGAGATCAGGTAGTAGATCTCTCAGGTTCACTTCCAGCTGTAAATTCAAAAGCACCAGACTTTTTATTAGCAAATAATGATTTAGTAAATATGACTTTAAAGGATTTTGAAGGAAAGCGTTTAGTTTTAAATATTTTTCCTAGTCTAGCTACACCTGTATGCTCAGCTTCAGCACATAAGTTCAATGAGCTGGCAAGCGATATGGATAACACGGTAGTAATTTGTATTTCAAGAGATTTAGCTTTCAGTCAAAAACAATTTTGTACTTCTAATAATTTAGATAATTTGCTTTTTCTTTCTGATATGCGTAATCATGACTTTGCAAAGAATTATGGCATTCTTCATACAAATGGAAAATTTCAAGGTCTGTTAGCTCGATCAGTTGTGATTATTAATACTGATGGAACAATTGGTTATACTCAGCTAATTGATCAAACAGGTCATGAGCCAGACTATGATGATGTTCTAAATGCGCTTACTTAGCAATTAGTACAGGACAATTACATTGTTGAGCAATACTAATTGGCTTACTGCCAAAAAAGTATTTTAAAATCGGATTCTTTGGAGATACTCCAAGCATAACAAGACAATCATCTTTGGCATATTTCACTACACTTTGTACAGGATCACCCTCAAGAATTGATGCAGTATTTTTGATACCTGCATTTGTAAATTTCTTTTCAGTCTTTTTTAGTATACTTTTTAGTTCTTCATCTGAAGATTTGTTTTCTAATACTGTAATGATTTCTACAGCCATTTTTTTAGACTTTGCAAACTGCTGAGCAATTTCAATTGCTTTATTTGAGCCTAAAGAATTATTAACTGGTAATAAAATTTTATATTTCTTATTAACGGAATAGTTTTTTACTACCATTACAGAGCTGTCAATGAACTGAACTAATTTATGATGCATACCTTTATTTCCACCGCCACCAATAATGGTTATGTCATGACTATTACTTTCTACCTCTGATCTTAGTTGATCAATAATTTCACCAGTACGTAAGATTAGATCAATTTTATTAGAATGACTCCCTTTAAGAAGTAAACGCATTCTAGAATTTTCTTCATCTATAATAAGATTGTCGTTGAAATTGACACCACTGTCTTTCTTTTTAATATAATTTTTTGATTCTAAAAAATCATATGCCCACTCTAATGTTCTTACTCCAGGTCTATATAACTCTCTATCATCTAAATTTTGATGTACAACGCTAACATCTTTTTCAGAGAATTGACTGATTTTTTTACCCACGTAGGCAATAGTAGTAGTTGCTTCAAATGAATTAGCAATTTTCATTCCAAGGTCTAATGTTGGTTTAGAATATTCTTTACCTCCAATTGCAATTAAGATATTCATAGCGTTACCCAGTAAAATTTTGACATTAAATACAAAATAACAATTGAACTAGTAAACATCAATAGCCCAACTTTAAAAAAAGTTTTTGTACTCACTAAGCCAGTAGAATAAAGAATCATTGCTGTTGGAGATGAAATAACCGTTAGGAATGAAAATCCCGATGCAATAGCAGCTGACAATGCAAAAGATATATCAGTAGGCTGTAATTCAATAGCCATAGGACCTAATAGCGAGATTGTGGCTGAGCTTGTAAAAAAATTGGCAGTCAGACCAGTTAAAATTGCCATAAAAGGCCAACTGAGATTTAAATCACTTTCAGGCATTAGAGCTAGCATTGCATTAAATTTTTCAACCATCCAAGAAGATGCTCCCGTTTCATTGATTTGAAATCCTAAAGAAATAGTTGCAGCAAATAAAAGTATAACACCCCAGTTTGTATTTTTATTAATTACTTCCCATGAGACCATTCCACAAATCATAAAGATTAAAGCACCGCAAAGAGCTATGATACCTAAGCCAAATTGTTCATTAAATAAAAACCAGCTTATAACAATAAATAAAATGATAACGAAAGAAAAAAGATGATTGATGTTATTTTTAGTATTTGATTTAGCTACTTTCTTTTTATAGCCTTGAATTTGAATATTTTTAAGTGTGGTTGGAAAAGCAAATTGTAATACAAAGTAGGCAACAACTAACTGCATTATTAATATTGGATAAGCATGTTTCATCCATTCCCAGTAATCAATATGAATACTACTAAACTCTTGCAAATAATTGATCATAATCACATTCCTAGCTCCACCAGACGGAGTACCTATAGACCCAATAATAGTTCCATATGCAACAGAAAAGAGAGTGAGCAGTACAGCATTCTTTCCATCTGTTTGTTTAGTATCAATATTTTTTACAACCGATAAACCAATAGGTAGCATGATAGCAATGATAGTATGTTCTCCTAAAAAGGATGAGAGAATTGCAGAAATTGTCATTAATCCTGCTAGAAACAATCTTTTACTTTTACCAAATAATCGTATTATAACTTTGGCTAACCGTATATCTAACCCTTGATGTACGATAGCAATAGCAAACATAAGAGAGCCCATTACAAATAATACAGCATCGTTCATAAATGATGCAGCAACGACATCTGGCGGTGCTACGCCCAATAAAACTTGCAGTACTAGTGTTAATAATGCTATTGCTGGAAATGGTATTGGCTCAAATGTTACTAAAGTAAAAACCATCAATAGAATAATTAAACTATGATATCCGGGAACACTTAGACCGATAGGTGTACTTAAATTCAATAAAAAAATTGCTAATAAAACACTAAAAACAAACCATTTTTTTTGAGAAAACCAATATAGCATTGAAGATGAGATTATTTTATAAGACTCGTTCATTGAATCTAATTTATTTAATAAATCAAAAAAAAGATAACACTTATGTTATAATTGCTTGACTGGTTGACTGATTCTGACTAATGTCATTGCAAGATTTACCTCTATTTTAAATGGTTTTAATATAAAAAAATACAATGCAATTATTTCCAAGATGGACAAATAATTTTCCTGGAATATTCCTTATAGGTATATTCCTATTACTATTCTCTTTATCTTCTTTTATCTGGTATTATGGTTCACCCTATTATACTGATGTAGGCTATGCGCCAACTCAGCCGGTACCATACAGTCATAAGTTACACGCAGGAGATATGGGAATAGATTGTCGTTATTGTCACGTTGGCGTCGAGCAATCTTATTCGGCTGTTATTCCTCCTACAGAAACTTGTATGGGTTGTCATACATATGTAAAGACAGATAGTGAAAAATTAAAGTTGGTTAGAGAAAGTTGGGAAACTGGAAAGCCAATTGAGTGGATTAAAGTTCATATGCTACCAGAATACGCATACTTTAATCATAGCGTGCATGTCAATTCAGGAGTTGCCTGTATTTCTTGTCATGGAAATATAGCAGAGATGGAAGTGGTATATCAGGTTAAGCCATTGAGTATGGATTGGTGTTTAGATTGTCATAGATCTGATTCGCCAGAGATTCGCCCTAAAAACGAAGTAACAAACATGTATTGGACTCCGCCAGCAGATTATGATAATTTTGTATCATCTTGGGTGGAGCAGCACGGAGATGAAAGACCTGTAGGAGATTGTCAAAAATGTCACAGATAAAAAGTAAATCAAAAGAATTTGTAGACACTAATCAAATTGATCAGAATACTGCCCAATCACATGAATTTGGTTATTGGAAAAGTTTAAAAGATATTTCTTCTTCAGATGATTATGATAATTATTTAAAACAATCCGAACATCACGAAGATAATGGTTTATCAAGAAGAAATTTTTTATCTCTTGTGGCGGCATCTGTAGCTTTAGCAGGCTTAGAAGGCTGTAAAAAACCTGTTCAAAAAATTATTCCATAAACAAATTCAT
>JAQXAG010000085.1 GCA_029253045.1 Fidelibacterota bacterium
GCAATACATCAGGCTGATTAGGTGGTATTACAAGCAAGGGTTCCACAGCGCGATCATATAATTGCTCTTTAATGCTTCCAGGTGACTTGATTGTTAATACAATCGCAGCGGTTACTAGCATTAATACGGTAAAAAATAAGGCTAAATATTTTAAAATCTTTCCTTCGGAAATAGAATTAAAGCTCATTTTAAAGCGCTTTCAAGCCAGTTAGCATAATCTTTATCAACGTTCTTTGTTTCTATGGTAGAAATCTCAGGAATATCATAATTATGTATTTCTTTGATTGTTTTATACACCTTTGCTTCTAAAGCTTGAGATGTCTTAATAAGCAACATAACCTCCCTAGACTCGACAATACGTCCTTCTAGAACATATTTTGAGCGCATACGGGGAATTATATTTACACATGCAGCATACCGATTGTTTAAGAGTGCATTAGTGATATCTTTCATAGCCTTATGGCTATCAGAAGTTGTTTTTATAATAATCATATTATTTACTGATTTTCAACCCATTGAACTACAATATCTTCAAGAATGTCCATAGGAACTGCCCCATTTTTTAAAACGATATCGTGAAATGCTTGAATAGAGAAGTTATCACCGAGTGTAGATTCAGCGTAAGCACGCAATTCTTGCATCTTCAACATTCCTATTTTATAAGATACAGCTTGACCTGGCCATACTATATGACGTTCTACCATTCCAACACAATCACCTTCTGGGTTTGCTGTGTTATTCATATAGTAATCAATTCCCTCTTCTCTAGTCCATCGGTAATGATGAATCCCAGTGTCAACTACTAGACGACATGCTCTCCATAATTCACCTGATAAACGACCAAAATCTGAATACGGATCTTTATAAAGACCAATTTCTTTTGGTAAAGTCTCTGAGTATAATGCCCATCCTTCTGAATACACACTATATCCACCATATTTTCTAAAACTTGGCATACCTTCTACTTCTAATTGAATTGCTATCTGCATATGGTGCCCAGGGATTGCTTCATGATATGCTAGGTTTTCTAGCTTATAAATTGGCATATCCTGCATATTATATAAATTTGCGTAATAGATACCAGGACGACTTCCATCAGCTTGACCTCTGCTATAAAACGCTATTCCTGCAGATGCTTCTCTGTAAGCTTCCACGGGCTTAACAACTAGAGGAATACTCGGTAGTCCATAAAATAATTCTTCAATACGCGCAGATAAGGTGTCAACAACCACATTTACCTGGTCTAAATACATCTGGCGCCCTTCTGCGCTCTGTGGATAATAAAACTGAGGATCAGTCCTCATGAAATCAAAAAACTCTTGTAAGGAACCTTCAAAAGCAACTGTTTCCATAATAGCATATATTTCTTCATGAATACGGTCTACCTCATCTAAACCAATTTGATGTATCTCTTCAGCGGTAAGTCCAAGTGTAGTGTATTGATCCAGCGTATGTTGATAGTATGCAGCACCATTTGGATACTTCCATACACCATCATTATTGGTAGCTTTTAGCTGTTGTGCGCTTAAAAAGTCAATAAAATTTCTGTAAGCATAATTAACAGTAGTAACCAAGATTGCTTCTGCTTCACTTTTATAGCGAAGTTTAACAGGATCTGTTAGGTCTGTTCCATCTATTTTTTTAACAAAATCTTCATAGATAACATTTTGCTTTTTTCCTTCTTCAAAAGGATAGCCAGATATAATATTTTTTGACACAGCAATCGCTTTTGGATAAACAAACATAGGTGCGATTGTTCCTACCTCTTCTCTTAATGTCATTTCTTCAATCAAATCTTCAATTAGTGGTTCAATATTACGTAACCTTCCAATATAATCTTGTACATCTCTTTCATCTTCAATGGCATGGTAATTGATTAAAAATGATGGTATGGAAGAATGTTTTCCTCCTCTATGAGTAACCATATATTGACGAAAGAGAAAATCGTCAGAATCTATTCTTCGCTCTAGTGATTTTGCCATTAAGCGATAACTTATTGCAGTTTTACTATCTAACTTGTCAATATTGATATTTTTATTTAAATAGTCTAAATCAAACATAGCTTCTCGTGCATTTTTTCTACTTCTTTTATAAGTAATATCGTCCCATTGATCATAATTAGACTTATAGCCTAATCTTGACTGAAATTCAGGACTATCTAACACTCTATCTTGAAAGATAGATTCAAAGAACTGATTAGCTTTTTTAATTTCATCTTGGTCAACTTTTGAACCAGCACAACCATTAATTCCAAAGAATTGGATTATTAAAATAATGGATAATAGTCTAATATATTTTGTCATAATTCGCCTAATTTAATAACAATTCTGCAGACAGTATGGTATTTTCTACTAACATGGCAATGGTCATCGGACCTACACCTTTAGGTACTGGAGAAAGAGAGCTTGCTTTTCCAGTTACACTTGGCTGATCTACATCCCCAACAATAACGGATTTTCCATCTCGTTCAATACGATTAATACCGACATCAACAAGACAAGCGCCCTCTTTAATATAAGATGCATCTAAAAATTCGGGTGAACCCATCGCAGCTACTACAACATCTGCTTGCTGCGTAAAGTATTTTAAATCAGATGTACCGCTATGACATATTGTTACGGTTGCATTCCCCAATGATTTTAAACTTGATAAGACTGAAACAGGTCTTCCAACAATATTGCTTCTACCCACTACAACTACATGCTTTCCGTTCAAATCTACATTAAAGTGTTTCAGCATGAACATGATTCCCTTGGGAGTACAAGGAATAAATCGTGGTCGCCCTATTGATAATAAACCAGCATTTTCTGGATGAAATCCATCTACATCTTTTGTTGGATGAATCGCATGAATAACTTTATCACTGTCTATGTGTTTTGGTAAGGGTAATTGGACTAAAATTCCATGAAAGCTATCATCTGAATTTATTTTTGCAATTAAATCGAGCAACTCTTCCTCGGAAACAGATTTATCTAAACGGTGAAGCTCAGATTTTAGCCCTAAAGCGTCAAAGCGTTTCGTCTTATTTCTAACATAAATTTGCGATGCAGGATCTTCTCCTACCAAAATAGCTGCTAAACCGGGAGTTATACCCTTTTCTTTTAATGAGGAAATTCGCTCGTGCAAACTATCATACAGTGCATGACTTGCTTCAATACCTGATAAAATTTTAGTATCAACCATATGACCCCTACCTGTTATTTTTTTTAAACTATCTCTTCAATACGTTCAACCAAAGATTTAATCTTTGATTCTACTTCACCCTTAAAAGAGTATTCTCCTCTTTGAGCGCTCATTAATTCATCAGAGATGTTCATAGCAGCTAAGATTGCTATCTTCGATGCATTTAAGGATGACGGAGCTGATCTTTGAATTTCAGCCATTCTTTTGTCAACTAAGGCTGCGCATTCTCTAATGTGAGCTTCGTTTACAGTAGCGCGAATAGAATATTCTTGACCAAAAATTCTAACTTTTACAACTTTTTTTTCTGAATTATCCATAAATATCTTCCTATTAATTATCTCTTAATTTAGCATTAAATTTCTTTGTAACAACATTTATAATTTCTGCAATAACTGCATTTACATCGTTATCTTCAAGTGTTTTTTTAACACTCTGAAATGAGAGTTTAAACAACACATTCTTCTTACTATCTTCTTGTTTTGACTCGTAAATATCTACAGGAAATACATCTTGCATTATAGATTGATTTACTGATTTTATTGCGGCACAAACTTCTCCTAGATTAGTGCTACTATCAAATTTAAAATTAAGATCTCTATTCACCACTGGATACAATACAACATCTTGTACCTTAATGTTGTGGTTAAAATGCTCAACAAATAGAGAAGTATTAATATCCATTACACAAACATTTGTTTTATGAGCAATATCTAACTTATTTAGAAATGAATCAGATACAACACCTATAGATCCTACTGTATTCTTTTTTCCATCTACTATACGATAAAATACATCACAATATGTATGTTTATCCTCAATAAACTTAACTTTAGCTTTTGTGAGTGTTGCAAAAGCATTTACTGCAATTCCTTTTAATAAGAAAAAGTTATTTTCGATAGAATTAAAATGAACATTTTTATCATAAAAATTTCCATGTACAAGACAAGAGAAATTACTTACCTGCTCTATATCTTTTAATGTATCTCCCTTTTTTTCAAATACAGTTCCATACTCATAGATTAAAGTATTAGATGATCCATTTTTAAAATTAAAATCTAAGTTTTCGAATAATCCACGATGCAATGTTGTGCGCAAGGTGTTCATTCTTTCTGAAGATGGATTCATGACTGATACAGGATTAATGCCAAATGCTTTCACCTCTCCTAAATCCTGTAATGAGTTATTATAACATTGATTAAATCCCAAGGAGGATAAGTATTGTTTTAACTCAAATATTGGCTGTTCTGCATCATTTGCATATTGCATTTGAGATGAAAAACTATAGGAAGATTGAATATTTTCATAACCATAACAACGCAACACTTCCTCAATTAAATCTGTTTCATGCTTTACATCATGTCTAAATGATGGAATAATACAATCCCAACCTGTTTTTGTCTTCTTACTTTCTATATGAAGTCCATCCAGAATTAAGCTAACAGACTTGGAATCAATGTCATGACCTGTGTACTTTAATAGTTTAGCCTCTGAAAGCGAAACTTTGTGTAATGTTAAGTCAATAGTTGATTCGTCAGTTATAATAGACTCTAAACTACCTCCTGCAACTTCAGTCATTAACCCTACTATCATATAAAACGCTTCTAAAGTAGCTTCTGGATCAGCACCTCTTTCAAAACGTCTGGACGCCTCAGAAAGTAAATTAAGTTTTTTAGATCCCTTTCTAATAACAACGGGATCAAAATAAGCACTTTCAATTAATACATCTGTAGTTGCGTCAGACACAGCGCTATCTTTACCGCCTATAATACCAGCTAGTGCTATCGTATTTACAGTATCTGTAATAATAAGATGGTCAGTATTGAGTGTGTAGGTTTCTTCGTCTAATGCATCAAATTTTTCATTTTTCTTTGCCCACTTTACTTCTATTGAAGGTTTAGAAAGTTTTTTTAAATCAAAAACGTGTGTTGGATGTCCAATCTCTAGTAACATGAAGTTTGATATATCAACTAGATTATTAATACTTTTTTGTCCTACAGATCTTAAATATTCTGCCAACCATTTAGGAGATGGTCCAACGGTAAGATTTGTCATTGTTCCTGCTATATATCTAGTACACCCACCTTTTTTATCCAAAACAACCTTAACAATATCCTTTCCTTTAGATGTAGCTTTAACTATTTCCATTGGAGTTTTAATCTTTAATCCAAACATGGCAGCTATTTCTCTGGCAATTCCACGATGACTCAATGCGAATGCTTTATCTGGAGTTACCTCTACATCTATTGCATCATAAGTTTCTCCTAAGATGGTATCAATTTTTGCGCCTATCTTACAAGAATTATCTAAAACCATAATACCTTCATGCTCTTCTGATATACCTAGCTCTCTTTCTGAGCAAATCATTCCAAAACTTTCAACACCTCTAATCTTAGCTTTTCCAATCTTGAAATCTCCAGGCAATACAGCGCCTACCTTTGCGAATACTATCTTTTGACCTTTATCTACATTAGGAGCTCCACAAACAACGTTATATGTTTCTTTTCCATCTGAAACCATACAAACCTTCAACTTATCTGCATCAGGGTGTTTTTCGGCCGATTTTACCTCTCCTACAACAATATGATCTAATGAACTGAAATCTGTTACTACTTCGGATTCAAATCCTCTCATAGTTAATTTGTCTGCAAGCTCAGATGCTGAAAAGTCAAAATCGACAAAGCGTTTAAGCCATGATAAAGAAACTTTCACTAGAATTGCTCCAAGAAACGTTTATCATTCTGATAGAAAAGACGAATATCTTTAATGCCATATTTAATCATAGCGATTCGTTCAATACCCATTCCAAAAGCAAATCCTTGATATTTTGTATTATCGTAACCTACGTTTGAAAGAACGTTTGGATTTACCATACCGCAACCTAAAATCTCCATCCATTGATTTAACTTATCATTCCA
>JAQXAG010000006.1 GCA_029253045.1 Fidelibacterota bacterium
CTCGAAAACAACTACGTCAAGTATGGAGAAAAATATATTAAAAGGAGACATGTTAGTTGGTAGTCGTTTTTCCTATGGGATGAAAATGCCACAAAAAATTTGGGTACCATTCTCAGCAATTAGTATTCCAACCTTTCTGCCAGAATATAAATTCCCTGCATTTAAGAAAGTTGAAAGAGGTGATGTAGTTGTTTTCGAGTATCCAAGAGACATAGTTTATAAATATGTAAAAAGATGTATTGGACTGCCTGGAGATACTATAAGTATTGAAAATAGGATAGTATATGTTAATGGAATAGTCAGTGAACTTCCAGATGGAGGTCAATTTTTATCTGATGAATATTCGAAAAAAGATCTTATAGATACAGAAATATTTCTTGGTGCTAAAGGAGATAATCCAGGTTTTAGTGCTAATAAAGATCAATATCCGCAAATTACTGTTCCTAAAAAAGGAGATATTTTTCCTTTAGACGGGTCGATGGATTGGCAATTAGTAATACCAATTCTTCTCTATGAAGGAAATAAGGTAGAGTTAGTTTATAAAGAAACAAAATTTACTTTTACAAATCAAAGTCCGAGAGATGTATTTAGAAGAACGGGTGATAGATCAGTATTTAAGGACTATGTCCCTACAGAGGGAGCAACTTTTATTAATCCTTGGTCTCCAATGTTTAGAAAAGAATATATCAAGCACCTTTATGTAAATGGTGAATCAATTATGGATATAGATTCCTATGAAGTTAAACAAGATTATTTTTGGATGATGGGAGATAATAGAGATAACAGTGAAGACTCTAGATATTGGGGTTTTGTACCAGAAAGTCATATATTGGGTCAGCCAGTGATTACATGGTTCTCAATCAATTTAGATAATTATGCTCCAAGAATTTCACGTATTGGAAAAATTCCTAATTAGAAAAAAAAAGTTTTCATATTGGGTTTTCATTGATTAGTTTCGGTGGACTTAAAAAAAACAACTGAGGTATTATAAATGTTAACAAGTACAGAAAAAATTCTTAGCGTTGTCGCTTTAGCTCTTACTTTTGCAGTAGGTTTTTCATTATTACAATATAACTCCGCAATGGATGAAATGGCTCAATTGAGACAAGAGCAAGTTGAGCATGTAGATATGGTTAATCAAGAATTCAAACAACGAGTCAAGGCTGTTGAGCTTGAAAATATTGGTCAAGGTAAAGAAATCAAAAGAGGCCAAGATCGTATTACTGCTAACACAAAATTAATTTATACTAAAGCTGATTCACTTGGTAGCTTGATTGATGATTTAGCATATGAAATTAAAAGAGTTGATCGTGACTTAAGTAAAAAGATTAAAAATGTTCAGCGTGATCTAGAAGGATTAGAAGATAATTTTGATTCTGAAAAACGTAGAACAAGAAGAGATCTTTCCGATATTAAGAAACAGTTAAAGAAATTAAACGATTCAGTATTTCCTCCAGAAGAAGAAGAAGGTGAAAAGAAATAACGTTTAGTTTAGCGAGTATTAAAAAAAGGGCTTTTTATAAGCCCTTTTTTTGTACCGAGGGTCGGGCTCGAACCGACATGAGGAAATCCTCACCGGATTTTGAATCCGGCGCGTCTACCAATTCCGCCACCCCGGCAAAAATGTTGACAAATTTCACGTAAATTATGTAGCTTGTCAATAGTATAGTATTTAACCAAGGAGAAAACAGTGTCATTTAAAACCGTACCACAAATGTTTCAACATTTAGTTGAAGAAAGACCAAATCAAAAAACCTTTTTTACAAAAGACTCAAACGGATGGAATGGTGTAGAGTTAATAGATTTACAAAAATTAGTTGAAGATTTTGCAAATGGATTAAAAAATTTAGGTGTTAATGAACATGATAAAGTAGCAATTATAGGTGCAAATTCTCGTCAATGGGCAATTTCAGATTACGCAATTGCACATATCAGAGCTGTTTCTGTACCAGTTTATCCAACACTGATTCCTGCTCAGTCCCGATATGTGGTAGATCATTCTGAGAGTACGGTTGCTATTGTACAAGACGGTATTCAACTCGATAAGGTTTATCCTCTAATAAATGATGCAAATTCAAATTTAAAAACTATTATAATTATGGACGATAGTTATGATAGTGATAAAGAGAACGTGATTAAGTTTTCTGAAGTTTTTAACATGAAAGATGAAGTTCACGATATTCGTGAGCTCTCAAAAACAGTTGTTGAGAATGACTTATTAACCCTTATTTATACTAGTGGTACGACAGGAAATCCTAAGGGTGTTATGCTAAGTCATGCTAATATTTGTAATAATCTTCTTTCAATTGATAGTACTATCAAAGCGGCGATGGAGCTTAATCCAGAATTGAAACCAGAAGATGGTATTGAAAGATTTGTTTCATTCTTGCCAATAAGTCATAGTTTTGAAAGAGTGGGTGGTCATTATTCAATTTTTAGCCAAGGAACTTCTATATATTATGCTGAAATGAACTTTACTCCTGAAATATTATTTGAAAATATAAGAGAAGTCCAACCAACCTTTTTAACGGCCGTTCCAAGAATTTTTGAAAAAATACATGCAAAAATAATGGATACTGTTTCAGAGATGACTGGGGTTAAAAAATCATTAGCTGAGTGGTCTATTGCTGTTGGAATGCAGACAGTACCATATCGTCAAGCAAGTAAAAAACTTCCATTCATGTTGGGCTTAAAATACAATATCGCTGATAAGTTGGTATTAAACAAATTTAGAGCAGCATTAGGAGGAAAGGTCAGAGCTTGTTCATCTGGAGGTTCTGCATTATCCAAAGAAGTTGGATCTTTTTTCTGTGGAATTGGAATTTCTATTATTGAGGGTTACGGTTTAACCGAAACCAGTCCAGTGATGACAATCGGACATCCTGATTTCTTTAAGTTTGGTACGGTAGGTAAAGCGATTCCTGGTGTTGAAGTAAAAATTGCTGAGGATGGAGAGATCTTATGTAAGGGTCATTGTGTAATGCAAGGATATTACAAGAATGAAGAAGCTACTAATGAAGCAATTGTTGACGGATGGTTCCATTCTGGAGATATCGGTAAATTTGATGAAGATGGTCTTTTACGTATTACTGATAGAAAGAAAAGCTTAATTGTTACATCTGGTGGTAAAAATGTTGCACCTCAACCTATGGAAGTGTCACTAACATCCAGTAAATACATTGAACAATGTAATGTTGTAGGTGATGATAGAAACTTTATTACAGCTCTTATTGTTCCAAACAAAGAAAACTTAATTTCTTGGGCAGAGAGTAAAGGTTTAGCATCTTTAGACTACAAAAGTTTATGTGCTCATCCTGATGCATATGATATGATTGATGTAATCGTTAAAGATGTAATGACAAATTTCTCTAGATATGAATCTATTCGCAAGTTTGTCCTTATACATGAAGAATGGACAGTCGATGCAGGAGAATTAACACCAAAAATGTCTATTAAACGTAAAGTGGTTACAACAAAGCATAAAGAAGAGATTGATGATATGTATGATGCTAAAAAGGCACTAAAGTCATCTGACAGCATCGATCATTTAGGCGGATAGTCGTCTTTTGTTGAATCGGTTTTTTATATCTTTTATTGTTCTATCGATTTTTCTCATCGGTTGGGTATTACCTAAAAATGATAACCCTTATATTGTTGTATTGGGCATAGCACAAGACGGTGGTGCTCCTCATGCTGCATGTACAAAAGAATGCTGCATTAATAAATGGGATAATCCAAAACTGCACAACCAAGTTTCAAGTATCGGTATTGTCGATCCTTCAACGAATGAAGTTTGGATGATTGATGCTACGCCAGACTTCTCCTTACAATTAAATACATTAACAATGGACCAAAAAAGGACCTTTAAGGGAGTTTTTTTAACTCATGCTCATATTGGTCACTATACAGGCTTAATTTATCTAGGACGTGAAGTTATGGGCGCAAAAGAGATTCCAGTATATGCGATGCCGAAGATGTCAAAATTTTTAACCAACAACGGTCCTTGGAGTCAGCTCGTAGATTTAAAAAATATAGACATTAAAGGTCTTAATGATAATACTACAGTGGAACTAAGTAATAATTTGAGTATTACCCCATTTATGGTACCTCACCGTGACGAATTTTCTGAAACAGTTGGATATAAAATCCAAGGTCCAAATAAATCATTAATATTTATACCTGATATAGATAAATGGGAAAAATGGACTGAGAATATTCAAGAGGTAGTAGAAGAAAATGATTTCAGCTTATTAGATGGAACATTTTTTGATATTAATGAATTGCCAGGACGGGATATGTCAAAGATACCGCACCCATTTATTGTTGAATCTCTTGAAGCGCTTAACGATGTTCATGGAAAGTCAGGGGTATACTTCATTCATCTGAATCATACTAATCCAGCATTAAATAAAAATTCAAATGCAACAAGGACAATAATGCAAAAAGGTTTTAATGTTGCTAGTAGAAATCAGATATTTCATCTTTAGATAAATAATAAATTTTTTATCATTATTATTAAATATTTTGATTATAATTAATGCGCATTAACATGAAAAAACAATTTATTATTTACCTCCTATTGACAACATTATTTAGTCAATCTTATAAAGATCTCAGCGAAAGACCAGTATATAAGCCCCTTAAAATCAGTTCATCTATTACTTTTGACGGAAAAGTTGATTTGGAGGAGTGGAGCAATGCTCAGGTAGCAACTAATTTTATTGGTTCAGGTACTTTTCAAGGAGAAGATGCTTTATTAAAAACCGAAGCTAGGTTGATGTACGATGACACAAATCTCTATATTTCATTTAAAGCTTTTGTTGATAGAGATGAATTGCGCTATAGTATTACTAAAAGAGATAATCTTGACGATAAAGATGATAGAGTTTGGGTCAATATTGATGCATTCGATGATGAATCACTTACTTATGGAATAGGTGTCAGTGCTGGAGGAGCTCAAATTGATGGTAGAGCAACATACGGATTTGACCAATCTCTTGATCTTGTATATGATACCAAAGTGCAAATCTTTGATAATAGATACGAAGTAGAGATGATCATTCCATTTTCTAGCCTAAGATATTCCCTAGCTCCAATTCAAACATGGAGAATAGATTTTGGTAGAGGATTTACGTTATCCGATGAATTAACTAGGTATGTATATTGGACTTCTAGGTTGGGTGGCATAGCATGTCAGACTTGTCAATTAGGCTTTCTTGAAAATATAGAACCACCAAAGCAAGCTAGAGGTGATATAGAATACATCCCTTCAATTGTTGCAGGAGTTTCTGAAGATTTTACAACAAATACATCATCTTCAACTGATGAAGCATCATTGTTTATGAAGTATCCTATTTCATCTGTTGATTTGCTTGAAATTGCACTAAATCCTGATTTTAGTCAGATTGAATCAGATGATATAAAAAACGACGTAAATACTGTTAATGCTCTCTATTTTGAAGAAAAAAGACCATTCTTTAGCCAGGGAGCAGAGTTGTTTCAATTTTCTGCTCAACGTGGATATATAAATTTATTTTATTCAAGAACGATTAATGATCCATCTATTGCTGCCAAGTATACTGGAAAAATTGGTAAAACATCATATGGTGTTATTAGCGCTCGCGATGAATCATCTTTATTATTAGTACCTTTTGAAGAAACTAGCTCAGTAGTATCAATGGGAAAAAGTACTTCAAATATTTTTCGAGCTAAAAGAATGATTGGTGGTAACGGAGGATCTATAGGTGCCATATTAACTAATAGAGTATTTGATGATGCAGGAGATATGACTACAGGAGGTCTAGATTTTCATTATCATCCTGGAAATAATTACCATATAACTTTACACGCAACAGCATCTATACATAATGAATCTGATAACTATGAATATGTTGATGAAGCATACGATTTTACACAACTATTTTTTGATAATGGTAGATATACAAAAGCTTTTGATGGAGAAAAAATCACTGGTAATGCACTAGGCTTTAGTTTAAATAAGCGAACAAGAACTGATAACTTTGGAGTTGTTCTCAGGTTGCGTTCTCCAGGATTTAGAACAAGTAATGGTTTTGAAAGAAATAATGCTACTAAATGGCTTAAAGCTAGTAGAGGAAAAACCGTTTTTTATGAGAATAATCCAAAGCTACTTAAAACAGATTATAACATTTCGACAATTTATAAAACAAACTACTCCGGACTTGTTAAAAAACAAGAATTATCATTCTCTACTAGTTCAGATTTAAGAAACGGAGATTTTTTTAAAGTTAGCGCAGAGTTTGAAAAAGAAAATTTTAGAGGGTATCAATTTGATAATCTTTATGAATTTGAGGTTGGTTATAGAAACCAAATTAATTCAAAGTTTATGCACTATAGCGAATTGCAATCCAGGGAAATTATTATTAGAAACTTAGATGTACCTGAAAATTCAAATTATTATCAGGTTAAAAATTATGTAGAGTATAAAATATCAGATAAATCTAATTTCGGTATCGGTATTTCATATGAAAAGGCAGAGGATAATTATGATGGAATTTTACTTAGAGCTAGTATAAATAATTCATTTAATTCAAAGCTAACTATGAGAACAAAAATTCAATACAGTGACTTTTCTAATTCTTGGTTTATTGAACCAATGATAACTTATCAACCAAATGCTTTTAGTGCGCTATACTTTGGAATCAATGATTTGTTAGAAACGGAAGACAATATGTTTTCAAGTTTAACTGAAAGTAAAAGACAATTATTCATTAAGTTTCAATACTTATTATAGGAGATTAAACATGAAGAAGATTATTTTAATAGTACTTTCACTAATTATTAATGGGTGTGTATCCCTTTCATTATTTTAAGATGATAAAAATGAATAGAATTATATTATTAGCAGCAGCATTGTTCATTAATGGTTGCGTATCTCTTTCAGTAGGAGAGAAGCTATCTAAGCGCATTAATAATAAGCCTGATAATGTCAAAAAAGCTGATACTAGCGTTTATGTGTCCGATGCTTCAACGATGATGGCTATTAATCATATTTTGCCAGCTAAGATGGGTCAATTCGAAATGATGAATAAAACAATCATTTTTCCTGCCTTCAAACGAAACGATATTGATGTATATAATAGTTTACAATTTTTAACACCAGAAGGAATGAATGAAGATGGAACATATACGTTCGTTTATGTTGCTAATCCATATCTTCAGGATAAAAATTATGACATCTTAGATATCCTTATAGCAGAGTATGGAAGATCGAGAGCTGAAGAGTATTTTGATATTTGGTTAGGCTGTTTTGCTTATGAACAAGAAGTAATGTCCTTTAGGTGATAAAATCCGCTATAATAAATCATACCTTTTTGAGGTATTCTATATTAAATTTTCTTCGATGAAAACACTGAAAACTTTTTTTACCATTTTTCTTGGCATGCAGCTTCTTTTTGGTCAAAACGTTGAAATTGAGCCTGACTCTCATACTCCTGGTAGCGACAATTATTCAGAAAGAAATAGGGCCATGCTCAAATCCGAGTCCCTAGTTAATATTTATTCCAATGTTGCAGTTGCAGATGTATATGTATGGAATTTACCCTGGGCATCTTCAGAAAGAATTTTTCCAGCACAGATCGCTTTACCTACTGACAATCAACGTTATGTAATAAGTTTATATTCCCAAGCAGAGTATCAAGCAATAACAATAGAGCTTCAAAATTTTGATTTTGATTATAGGGATGTTGAAGAGTTTGAGTTGCTTCAAGATGAATTATCAAGAATGGAACTCGCAACAAAATTGGTCCGTCCAATACCAGGGACTGACTCGTCGGTATTTTTAACTCATTGCTCAAGCGATGATTTTGATTGTGAAAAAGGAATGAATTGGTTAGATCAATTTTATGCAAATTTTTATGACTCAAAACAGGAGCAAAATCTTGCTTCAGATTTGAATGGAGAAGATTTAACTGAAGATGAAAAATCATTAGTGAAGCGTCATCGTATGGGCGTATTCGGTATGATTGGTTTATTTTCAATGGCAGTATTCATGATAGATAGCAATATTCAGTGACAAATATTTCTATTAACGTTGTAGGTGTAGGCACAGAAACCTATCCAAGTGGAACAACCCCACTACAAATACTTTCCTCTACAAAAGGCGCATCAAAAGAAACAATTATCTGCAAAGTAGATAAAGTTCTTACCGACTTAAGTGTTCAATTAGATTGTGACTGTACAGTTCAATTTCTTGATGGTAAAAGCAAGGATGGACATAATGTGCTGTTGCACAGTACTGCTCACTTAATGGCTCAAGCCGTCAAAAGACTCTACCCTAAAACAAAGGTAACTATTGGACCTTTTTTAGAAAACAGATTCTATTATGACTTTGATGTAGAAACTCCTTTTACAGACGAGGATTTATTAAAAATTGAAGGAGAGATGTTAAAAATTTCTAAAGAAAATATTGATATTACTCATGCGATAAAATCCAGAGAAGAAGCATTGAAATTCTTCAAGAATATTGGAGAAGACTATAAAATAGAAATTATAAATGATTTAGATGATTCTGAAGTTTTGAAAGTATACGCACAGGGAGATTTTACTGATTTATGCAGAGGTCCTCATGTTCAATCCACTGGTATGATTAAGTATTTTAAACTATTGTCATCTTCCGCGGCTTATTGGAGAGGGGATGAAAACAATCAAACATTACAGCGTGTATATGGCACATCTTTTACAAGTGAAAAAGATCTAAAAAAATACTTACTTATGCTTGAAGAGCAAAAGAAGAGAGATCATCGTAAAATTGGTAAAGAGCTAGACTTGTATTTTCATGATGAAGAAGTTGGCCCTGGTTTGCCTTTGTGGACTCCGAATGGAGCAGTAATTATAGATGAATTAGAAGCTCTCGCAAAAGAAAAAGAAGATTTAGGTGGTTACAAAAGAGTTAGGACTCCGCATATTACTAAAGGAACTCTATATGAAAAATCTGGTCATTTAGATCATTATATGACAAGTATGTATCCAGCAATGGACGTTGATGGTACTGATTATTATATGAAACCAATGAATTGTCCTCA
>JAQXAG010000050.1 GCA_029253045.1 Fidelibacterota bacterium
AAAAAAGAGATCCATTGGTTTTATCAAGAAGGTGCAAGTAAATTATTTCCTGATGCATGGGAAAATTTTTTAAAGCCAATCCCGTTAGATAAGCAAGATAATCTTCTCAAAGCTTATTACGAGTTATTAACGCATGAAGATTCCTCAAAAAGAATTGAAGCAGCAAAAGCATGGAGTGTTTGGGAAGGTAGTACAGTTAAGTTGATTCAGAACAAGGCATTAATGGAGCATTCATCTGATGCGAAATTTGCAGAAGCTTTTTCAAGAATAGAATGTCATTATTTTACAAACAATGGATGGTTTAATACTGATAATTACTTGATTGAAAATATAGATAAAATTAGACATATCCCCGCAGTAATAGTTCATGGTAGATATGATGTTGTTTGTCCAGTCGAAAATGCTTGGGAGCTTCATAAAGCTTGGCCAGAATCAGAATTGCATATTATTCCAGATTCAGGACATGCAATGTCAGAAGAAGGCATTAAAAATAAGCTAATTGAGTATACAGATAAATTTTTGAAATTATAGCTTAGAAAAACATAGTTGATAAAGCTATAATTGCCCCAAAAAGAAATGTAGTTGGATTAGCGATGTCACTCATAGCTACAATAGCTCCTAACAAGGACAACTCTACAGCTCTATCAGTTCTTTCACCTGAAGTGCTTTTCTTGGATCGTTTAGTAGTTTTTGTTTCATCAAATTCACTACTCTCCTCTGAAAACTGTTCGATATTATCATCCATTGCAATACTTTTCTTAGCCTCTTCTTGAGATAATCTTAATAAAAATGATATATTTTTTCTTGTTGGATTTGTTATTTCAAAAGACTCAATCTCATTCCTTAGTTTTAAAGCTATTTGAGTAGATTCATCATTGTTGGCTATTTCAATCTTAGTAATAGCTTTATCAAGTTTTTGGTTTGATAATTTAGTACTATCGGTTTTAGCATTATAGATTGTGAGATAGAACCATTCGGATGAATACCATGCTGTCACATCCTCTAAATCAATTTTTTTTGTAGTGCCTACATTAATTAAAGTGCCATTTTGCCTAGAATCAATTTCAAGGTTATTGATAGTAGCTCCCTGTCCAAAAGTAAACGAGAAAAAAAATAATAATAGAATACTTATTGTTAGATTATTTTTCATCTAATGAATATATTATTTGTTTAGATTCATATGAAACACTTTATCGATGAAAAGTAAAGAAATTAGAAAATCATTTATCAAATTTTTTGAGGGAAAGAACCATCATCAAATTGAGAGCGCCCCTGTATTACCCTATGGAGACAAATCGCTTTTATTTACGAATGCTGGAATGAATCAATTCAAACCAATTTTTTTAGACACAGAGAAGCCAAAACATTTACGAGTAGTTAATAGTCAAAAATGTATTAGAGTAAGTGGTAAACATAACGATTTAGAAGAAGTTGGTAGAGATGGATTTCACCATACTTTTTTTGAAATGCTCGGTAATTGGTCTTTTGGAGATTATTATAAAAAAGAAGCTATTCAATGGTCGTGGGAGCTATTTACGGATGTTTGGAAGTTGGACAAAGACCGTCTTTGGGTTACAGTATTTGAAGATGATGATGAAGCCTACGAATTATGGGAAAAAGAAACAGACATTGATAAGAATCGTATTATACGATCTGGAGCAAAAGATAATTTTTGGGAAATGGCTGAGACTGGTCCATGTGGTCCATGTTCTGAAATTCACTACTATGTAGGAGAAAATCCAGACACTCAAAAGGCTAAATATGTAAATAATTCCGACGAATATTGGGAGTTGTGGAACTTAGTATTTATACAAAGTAATCGATTAAAAGATGGAACATTCGAAGATTTGCCAAAGAAGCATGTAGATACTGGAGCTGGACTTGAAAGAATTTGTTCTGTGCTACAAAATAAGAATTCAAATTATAAAACAGATTTATTTGAAAAAACTATATTTGATTTAGAGAAAATATCTAATACCAAATACGATGATCATGAAGTTTCATATCAAGTCATATGCGACCACATTAGAATGCTATCATTTGCGATAGCTGATGGCGTTTTACCCTCCAATGAAGGTAGAGGTTATGTTATTAGAAGAGTTCTTAGAAGAGGTTCACGATTTGCAATGAATTTGGACAGCAAAGAACCAATTTTATATAAATTAGTTCAGTCTGTGGTTTCCACAATGTCAGAGACTTATCCTGAATTAAAAGATAAACAACAACATATAGAACAGACTATTTTGAGCGAAGAAGAATCTTTTTTAGCTACCCTAGAAAAAGGAATTCTTCAATTTGAAAAAATAATTAAAAATTCGTCCTCTGATAATATCAATGGTTCGGATGCATTTAAGTTATATGATACTTATGGATTTCCTCTAGATTTGACGGAATTAATGGCTTCTGAAAAAGGAAAGACTGTAGATAAAGAAGGTTTCGAAAGTGAAATGAAAAAACAGAAGGAGCTTGCAAAGAAAAATCAAAAATTTGTTATGGATAGCCAAGATATCAAATGGAAATTTGCTAATGATTTATCGCATTCTAATTTTATTGGTTATACAGATTATAATAGTTCTAGCAAGATTATAAATTGGGCTAATATTGATGATAAGGTGTATATCATTTTAGATAATACTCCATTTTATGCTGAGTCTGGAGGTCAGATTGGAGATACAGGAGTGATTGAAAACAATGATTTTTCTGCTCAAGTAGAAGATACGCAAAAAAATGGAGATTTTATTATTCATATATGCAGTCTTGTGTCGGGAAATATTCTAGAAAATATGAATGTATCCTGTAAAATAGATTCAATAAGAAGGAAAGATATTAAAATTAATCATTCAGCAACTCACTTGCTACATCAGGCGCTTAAAGATGTTTTAGGCAATCATATCAACCAAGCAGGTTCTTTGGTACATCCAGATTATTTACGACTTGACATTACTCACCCTTCAAAAATTGATAAAAAAGATATCGTTGCAATAGAATTACTTGTAAATAATAAAATTGCCGAAAATATTTCCGTTGAAACAGATATTAAAAGCCTTGAAGATGCAAAAAAAGAAGGCGCAACTGCTTTATTTGGAGAGAAGTATGGCGATACAGTAAGAGTTGTAACTATGGATTCTTTTTCAAAAGAATTATGTGGTGGAACTCATGTTAAGTCTACAGTAGAAATTGATAAGTTTATTATAAAGAATGAGAAAGCTATTGCTTCAGGCGTTAGAAGAATACATGCTCTTACTGGAAAACATGTTGAAGATTTTCTTCAAGATAAGATAGAGGCCAATAAGTTGCTAGAGGAAGCATCCAAAAAAAGAATACTTGAGAAAGAAGATCAATCAAATATGCTAGATGCCATTAATATTGAAAAAATGATTGAAAATCAAAAGTACGTGCATAGTATTCCATTCATTAATGAAGAAATTATTTTAGGATCTAAGAATGACTTAAAAAAACTAAATGCAAAATTAAATACAGTGTTCCATTCAGGTATTGCAGTTTTTTCAGTAATGATTAATGATAAACCTGTAGTTTCTATTAGCGTATCAAAAGACTTAATTGAACAATCTGTTTCTGCATCTTCCCTGGCAAAACTTATTGGAAGCGAGTTGAATGGTGGAGGTGGTGGTAAAGATAGCTTTGCTACAGCAGGAGCATCTACAGATTTTTCTTTAAATGAAATTATTAATAAAGTTCAAAAACTGATAACATCTGAAATGGAGAAATTATAATGCAATTTCAAAAAATTGATAACTCATATATAGTTCACGTAGAAAAAGGTGAAAAAGTGATGGAAAAACTCACACAATTTTGTATTGATCGAAACATTACATCCGGTCAGCTTTCTGGAATAGGAGCAGTTAAGAATGTTGATATTGGAGCTTATGACTTGGCTTCAAAAGATTACATTCATAAGAAATATGATTCAATACTTGAGCTACTTTCATTTCAAGGTAACGTAGCAATTAAAGATAATGAACCATTTATACATGCTCACATTACTTTAGGTAATCATCATATGGAAGTGTCAGGAGGCCACCTCTTTGAGATGGAAGTAGCAGCGGTAGGAGAATTTATAATACATGATTTTAAAGATAAAACACACAGAGAGCTCGATAAAGATATTGGATTAGCTACACTGAGTCTCTGTAAAATTTAAAAGGAAATAATAATGACTAATTTAAAAGCACCAACACCTGTTGGACCATATTCAATGTTTAGATATTTAGAAAATGATTCTAGTTGGATTATGGCAGGATCAATTCCAATAGATCCTTTATCTGGAAAATTAAATAATGATACAGTTGAAGATGAAGTCAATCAAGTATTTGACAACATTGAAGCTGTGCTTGCAGATAATGACAAAACTTTAGAAGATATAAGAAAATTTACTGTTTTTTTAATGGACTTGAGTTATACCCCATTAGTAAATGCTGAAATTGAAAAAAGATTCAAAGGAGAATATCCAGCACGTTCTACAATTCAAGTAGCAGGACTTCCAATGGGATCAAGAGTAGAAATTGAATGCTTAGGCTAATAAAGATATCCATTTTTGCTGTCTTTATTATTACAAATCTTTTTTCTCAACAAAAAGTTGATTTTCGTACAGAAGAAGAGCAGTTGAAAGACCCAAAGATTGCTTTGAAACGATCACTGACTATTCCAGGTGCTGGACAACTTTATAACGATCAAAAGGTTAAAGGGTATGCTTTAATGGCTGGTGAAGTTTTAGCGTTATGGAGTTTTAATGATAATAGAAAAAAATATAACAATTATGAAGATTCTGATTCGAATTCAAAGGAACATTACTTAAGAGAAAGAAATCGCTTTGCATGGATTGCAATTGGGTTGTACTTTTATGGAGTGCTCGATGCTGTAGTCGAAGCTCACCTGGATAATTTCGATGAAGTTGTAAAAGAAAGTGATCCCCTAAACAATAAAGGAACAGATAATGAGTAAATCTAGTAGTAACCCTAGAGAACAATGGAGTTCGAAAGCAAGTTTCATTTTAGCTGCTGCTGGTTCAGCAGTAGGATTAGGTAACATCTGGAAATTTCCTTATATAGCTGGAGAAAATGGTGGAGCAGCATTTTTATTCATTTATATGATTTGTATTGTAATGATAGGGCTGCCAATATTAAATATTGAAATTTTATTAGGAAGAGCAACACAGAAAAATCCAGTCGGAGCATTTAAAGCGCTATCAGGCAAGCCATTTTGGACATATGTAGGTGCATTAGGAGTGCTAGCTAGCTTTACCATCCTTTCATTCTATAGTGTTGTAGGTGGATGGTCAATAGCATATACAATAGAGGCACTAAAAGGGTTTACATTCGAAACACCTCAAGTCGCAGGAGAATTTTTTGATCTTAAGAATAGTAATCCACTATGGGTTATTGGATACCATACACTTTTTTTTATGATGGTAGTTGGAATTATTTTGTCTGGTGTTAGAGCTGGATTAGAAAAAGCAAGTAAGTATTTGATGCCAGCATTGTTTTTAATCTTAGCTATTTTAGTAGTTCAAGGTCTAATGTTACCTGGCGCAGATCGTGGAGTATCATTTCTTTTCGATCCAGATTGGTCAAAAATTAATGCACAAACTTTTTTATTAGCATTAGGACATGCATTTTTCACTTTAAGTTTAGGGATGGGCGCAATGATGACCTATGGAAGTTACTTATCTGAAAAGGATGATATTGTAAATGCTTCTTATCTAGTAGCCTTCCTAGACACATTTATTGCTATAATGGCTGGTGTTGCAATATTTACCGTTGTTTTTTCATCAGGGTATGATCCCACAGCAGGGCCTGGACTTGTATTCCATGTTTTACCTCCATTGCTTTCCCAATTAACTGGTGGATACTTCTTCGCACTTTTATTCTTTGTGTTATTATCAATTGCAGCAGTCACTTCTGCGATTTCAATTTTAGAAGTCAGCGTCGCTTATTTAACAGATGAATTAAAATATTCTAGAAAAAAAGCAACTTTAACTATGGCTGTATTAGTGTACTTTGCTGCGATTCCATGTGCGCTTTCATTCAATATTCTTTCTGATTTTACATTATTTGGAACAGGATTTACTTTCTTTGATATGGCAGATTACTTAGCATCAAATGTATTGCTTCCATTAGGAGGATTTTTCTTAGCCATTTTTGCAGGATATGTATGGAAAGTAGATGAGGTTGTTAGAAACTTGTTAAAAGGCGAATCACAATCTATGTATTTCGGAAACTCTATTTTAAAATCTAAATCTTTTGTAACAATATTTAGTTTTTTAGTTCGATATGTAAGTCCAATATCAATTTTTCTTGTGTTTTTATATCAATTTGGATGGATTTAAGCTGAATGCTAAAGAGACTTTTTCCATCTAAATCTTCTCGATATAAGCACATTCAGAATTTAGTTAAAAGAATTAATACAGATATAATTGATCGATTAGAAATGTTTTTTCCAATGTGGATTATGTTTGCATTTCAACATTACCTCATTAAATCATATGATATAGCAATTTTCAGGGGAATGGAAATTGATCTTGACAGGTATTATATATTTTCAATGATTAATGAAGACTGGATTGGTATAGTAAATATTTTATTTCATTCGCTGTTATTTTTATGGCTTATGAAGAGGTTTGAATCTTTCGGACCCTTTCGAAGTGTAAAAGTAGATTGTCAGACAAATTTTTTATTATTTTTAGTAATTTATTCCTTCATAGATATACTAATTTTTGGAAAAATGATGATTGGTTTGTTTTTAATGTTTCTTGTTTTATATATAATATATCGATCAGATAGCATGCGCAGTAAGATTTCTTCTATAATTTTAACTATGATTGTGTTACTATTTTCTATAAGTCATGATGAACCAATTTTGTCTACAAGTGCAATGTTATATTTGCCATTCTTATTCGTTACATTGGCATTAAAATCCAAAGAGTATCTTTATTATGCTCAAAAATATTTATTATTTATCGTTTTTATATTTCTTTCAACAAAAGAGTTATGGTTTGGATTTGTCGGACTAGGATACTTTATATTTTTCTATTCTTATTACCATTTCATGACGAATGAGAAGTATAATTGGCTAAAATTTGATAGCCATTAATAATCTGCTGGATTTTCTTATCTTTTTCATTAAATTGTTCAATGTTGACCTTAATAAAAACTTTTTATCTTAAGAAGTTTACCACAATAATCATTCCAACCTTTACGCTCGGAGCTTTTTATGTCTAAAAATACCATTGAAAAAACATTAACATTTGATGACGTCCTTCTGGTTCCTCAAAAATCGGCTGTGCTACCTAAGGAAGTTGATTGTTCGACAAATCTTACAAGAAATATTAAACTAAATATACCTGTTATGAGCGCAGCAATGGATACTGTAACAGAATCTGATATGGCAATTGCTTTAGCAAGACAGGGAGGGATTGGCGTAATTCATAAAAACTTGAGCATAGAAGAGCAAGCTTTAATGGATGATAAGGTTAAGAGATATGAAAGTGGAATGATTAAGAATCCTATTACTCTTGATCAGAGTAAGTCCATTGGTGATGCTAAGCAATTAATGGAGCAGTACTCAATTGGAGGACTACCCGTATTAGCAGAAGGAAAATTAGTTACAGT
>JAQXAG010000076.1 GCA_029253045.1 Fidelibacterota bacterium
AATACTACCTGATAGTATTAGAAATTACAAGCGATTTCAAAATACTAATGATATGATAGATTTATCAGATAAAGCATTATCCTATAAACTTGGTGTTAGTCAAAAGGTTGCAAAAGAAATCAAAAAAATATCTTGAAATACCCAAAATAGATTATATAATAAATCTAAATAAGATCATTTTCTTTCATCCAGTCGTCTGAAAGAAACTTTCTCATGTAATTTCTAATACTATCAGGTAGTATTACTAAGCAATTTTGCCCTTTTTTGAGCGATTTTGCTGCTTTTAAGGCTGCAAACATAGCAGAGCCACATGAACCTCCAATTAATAGTCCTTCTTCACGTATAAGAGCTCTTGCAGTACTAAATGCTTCTTTGTCATTCACTTTGACAAAATCATCTATATATTCATGTTCACAAGTTTTAGGTATAAAATCATAGCCAATTCCTTCAACTTTGTAAGGCTGTCCCTTATATTCGTCTTCGCCTCCAAGAATTGACCCATAAGGATCAGCTCCAATAATTTTTATATCCGATATTTCTTCTTTCAATCTCTTTCCAACTCCTGTAGCAGTTCCACCAGTACCAACACCCATAACTACCATGTGTAAATCTGTTCCGAAGTCATTTAAAATTTCTTGAGCAGTATCAAAGTAGTGCGCATCGGGGTTACAGCAATTATTCCATTGATCAAGAATGTGACTATTTGGAATCTCTTTATTTAATTTCTTTGCAACTCCAAAATTACTTGTTGGATCATCATGAGCTGCCTCAGTCGGAGTGCGTACTATTTTTGCACCTAAGGCGTTGATAGTGAGTTCTTTTTCCATGCTCATTTTTTCAGGCATACAAATAATTAATTTATAACCTCTTACAGCTGCTGCTAAAGCAAGTCCAATTCCAGTATTGCCAGATGTCGCTTCAATTAATGTATCTCCCGGCTTAATACGACCTTCTTTTTCGGCATGATCAATCATTCGAAAAGCAGTTCTATCCTTGACAGACCCACCAGGATTAACCATTTCTATTTTTGCATAAAGATTACATTCAAGATTTTTACCAATAGAATTTAATTTTACAACAGGAGTAGATCCGATTGTTTCAAGGATGTCATTATAAATCATGCATAGATATTAAAAAAAAAGAGGCGAAAAGCCCCTCTTTTTTTTCAATTGGTAAGAATTATTTAGCAGATATTTTCTTTCGAGAGATGATTTTGCTTTTGGAAGCAGAACTTTTAATACTCCATTATCAAGTTTTGCATAAATTAATTTAAAGCATTGCCATTTTTTCAAATTGTAGTAAAATTGTATGAATTTTTGACATAAATATGAACTTTAAGAAAATACTATCACAATCGAACAGTAAAGCAGACTGGGTAGGTCTGCGCTATGTTGAAGAAAAACAAAATATTCTTTCAACTAAGAAGTTTGCTTTAGACAATGTGCAGCGTAATGCTACAAGAGGTATCATGATTGATGTTATGGTTAATGGACAATTCTCTTATTATGCAACACCATTTCTTGATGAAAAACACATTTTAGACTGTATTGATATTGCTGTAAATAATGCACATTTAGCTTCAAAATTCTCAGTATTTAAGTTTGATCATGATGCAGTTAGAAAGGGATATGAAGGTAGTTATAAAACAAGCTTAAAATCTCCATTAAGTAACTTATCAGTGAACGATATTAAGGATTTAGCATTTCTTGGTTCAAAAAATATGATGAATTTTGATAAAAGAATTATACATGCAGGAACTACTGTAGAATTAATTGAACGTAATACTAGGATTGTAAGTACTAATGGTGCTGATATAAATCAAAAAATGGATATAGTATTAGTAGAATTGTCTTCAACGGCACAAGATAAAAATGATTCGCAAACACGAAGTAATCATGGTATGCGAGGACATTGTTTTCAGGCCGGTGCTGAGTTTGTTGAGGATTATGACATCGAAACAGAAGCGAAGCAAATTTCTCTTCAAGCTATTGAGCTGCTCGAAGCAGATCAATGTCCAACCGAGATAAGTGATTTGGTATTAGCTCCCGATCAAATGATGCTTCAAATTCATGAAAGTGTAGGACATCCACTTGAGCTTGATAGAATTTTAGGAGATGAAAGAAATTTTGCAGGTTCAAGCTTTGTCAACCTTGAAGATTTTGGAACATTACAATATGGTTCTGAATTAATGAATATTATTTTTGACCCTACTGTTGATAATCAATTAGCTTCATATAATTATGATGACGGAGGAATGCCTGCAACAAAAGAGCATCTTATTAAAGATGGTATTCTTGTTCGCGGGTTAGGCGGTATTGAAAGCCAAATTCGTTCTGGGATTGATGGTGTGTCAAATCTAAGAGCATCATCTTGGAATAGAATACCAATAGATAGAATGGCCAACATTAATTTAGAGCCGGGAATTTCCACAAAAGAAGAAATTATTGGAAGTATTGAACGTGGTGTTTTTATGGAAAGTAATCGTTCATGGTCTATTGATGATTACAGAAATAAATTTCAGTTTGGTTGTGAATATGGAAAATTAATTGAAAATGGAGAATTAACTAAAGTCGTTAAAAATCCAAATTATAGAGGAATTACTAATCAGTTTTGGAGAAGTCTTTCTATGACTGGTAATATTGATACTTATGAGATTTTTGGTACTCCAAATTGTGGTAAAGGAGAGCCTAATCAGGTTGAAAGAGTTGGGCATGCCTCCCCATTATGTAAATTTGATAAAGTGCAAGTGTTTGGAGGAGCATAATGAAAAAAGAAATTTTCCAAGATATTTGTTCCCAAGTGTTCAATGTACTAGAAAGTAATGAACAGTTAACTATTTATTTAGAAGGTGAAAACTCTCAATATTTTCGATTTAATGACTCCAAATTACGACAAAGCGGAATTATCGAAGATTATGCCGTAACTATATCGCTTTTTACAGGAAAAAAATCTCTACAATCTGCTACTACAGTATCCTCAGATATTGAAAGTTCTGTAAATAATTTAAAAAATGAAATTAATGCCTTAAGAAATCCTTTGTCTTTAATTCCTGATAATGAATTTACTAGTTTTCCTGATAATTTTGATTCAATAGAAATAATTAAATCTGGACAATTACCAAATAGAAATGAAATACTAGATGCTTTAATGGATATTATCACAAAAGATTATTTGACTGGTGTTTGGACTTCTGGTAAGATTTTTAGAGGATGCTCGACTTCAGAAGGCGCAAATCATTGGTTTGAAAAAGATTCATTCATATTTGACTTTTCTTTAATTGATAAAAAAGAAAATATGGTAAAAGTTCTTTTTCCAGGTAATTATTGGGACAAAAATAAGTTTAATGCAGCATTTCAAGAGGCATCTGACAGGCTAAAGCTTATGAATAAACCAAAAATGGAGCTTAAACCAGGAAAATACAGAGTATGGTTTGAGCCACATGCTGTGGCAGATTTTGTAGATATGCTTAACTGGAATGGTGTCAGCGAGTCTTCATTGAGGAATGGATCAAGCTCTTTACTTAAAATGAGAAAAGATGGTGTAAAGTTATCTGAAAAATTTTCTTTAGATGAATCGTTCGACAGAAAATCTACAGCACCTTTTAATTCTCGTGGTGAAGTTTCTGAAAATGTAAGTATTATTAAAAATGGAGTCCTAAAAAATACTTTAATCAACTCAAAGACAGCATTAGAGTATGGATTAGATTCGAATTTTGCTGAGGATGTAAATTCTTGGGGTATGGGAGAGTATTTAAGAGCTCCACTAATGCACGGAGGAGATATTAAGCTAGATGAAAGACTGCAAAGATTAGGTACAGGTATATTCATCTCAAACATTCACTATTTGAATTGGAGTGACAATCTCGGAGGTCGTATTACAGGTTTAACCAGATATTCATGTTATTGGGTTGAAAATGGAAAGATGATAGCACCAATTAAAACTATGCGCTTTGATGACTCATTTTACAATTTCTTTGGTAAAAATTTAGAAGGTGTTGGTGAGGATATATTGTCTAGGCCAGTTATTGAGACTTATGATGGTAGAAATCCAGGAGAAACTACATGTCCAGGAATATTAGTTAATGATTTTGAATTAACTCTCTAAATATTTATATTGGCACGTTCAACTTTTTAAAAAAGTTTGGCGTCGTACCCAAGTGGTCTAAGGGATCGGTTTGCAAAACCGCTATTCGTCGGTTCGAATCCGACCGACGCCTCTTAAAAACTTTGTTGCCCGGGTGGTGAAATTGGTAGACACAAGGGACTTAAAATCCCTCGGAGATTAAACTCCGTGCCGGTTCGAGTCCGGCCCCGGGCACCACTATAATATGAAAGTTTCTATATGACCCATTTTATCTTTTTTCATGGAATTGGTATTCGATCTCCATTTTGGAACAGTATTGTTCCTATTCTTGATAAGAAATCAGTTAATTATTCTTTGATTGATTTAGATTTCTCATCTCTTGATAGTGCATTTGAATCGTCTATAACTTCAGTTAAAGACATTATTCAAAAATACCCTGATCGAGACATTGTTATTGTTGGACATAGTTTGGGAGGGTTGTTTGCAACCTATGTGGCTCAAACTCTTGGAGATGATATACATAAATTAATTCTTGTCGCTTCAGGAGTAGCTCCTAAGCAAATCTCTGTAAAGGCTATTCAACAAAAACAAATTAATAAGCTCTACAAATGGGTTAAGAAGCTTGGCATTCAGATTATGTTTAAAGGGTATTTACCGGATTGGCTCACCCAATCAATGTTTTTTACAAAAAACACTCCAAAAGAAGCCCAAATGAAACTTTGGAGGGATTCAGTAAGGGAGAAGCAAAGTTTTTTAATGGAGTATTTTCAATCAAAAACCATTTGGAATGACTACTTCAAAAGAGTGCATTTTAGCGGACCAGATAATGTCCTTATTATCGTTTGCGATAAAGATAAATTGGTTCCAAAGCATGCATCAATATATTTAAAAGATCACTTAAACGGTTCCTTTAAAGTGTATGAAGATTGTGGACACAATGACATAGTAACATCAGATAAGTTTAATAAAAAATTTGTAAATGATATAGTTGTATTCTCTTTAATATGATGATATACAAGTATATATTAAACCTTTACTTTAACTGTAATTAAATCTTGAATAGGGATATTATAATTGGTAATATTTATTAAATGAGACCATTTCACTTAGCGTTTCCAAATTTTTTAT
>JAQXAG010000088.1 GCA_029253045.1 Fidelibacterota bacterium
TTTTAAGTAATCCAATCCTCATAATTGTAGTCTTTGCAGGAGTCTATTATTCTACTGGCGATTTCTTCTATTTGACAGGTGCCATTATGGCGCTAGTAACCTTGCAGGTTATCTTTGAAAAAATAGTGGAAAAGAAAATAGGCAAGGTATTATTTTTCTCTTGGTGTCTGCTGATACCTCTTGGGTCCTTAACTTTGTTTCTAAGAGACCCATTGTTCTTACAATGGAAATTTTCTATTGTTCATTGGCTCATGGGAATTATTTTAATTACTACTCACTTTTTTAAAGGACCGGTTTTACTTAAGACGCTGCTGAGCGCTCTTGGGCCTCAATTAAAGACAGCTCCAACCATTGCATGGACACGAGTTACCTTTTTCGTCAGTTTTTTTACAATATTGATAGGGTTTATTAACTTATACTTTATTTATTATGCGAGTCTTGATGCGTGGGTTAACTTCAAGTTATACGGTGTAACTGTGCTTAATATGATTATGATATCCATATCTACTTATTATCTATTCAATCAAGCAGATTCAGAACCTTTGAAGAATTAAAACTAGTCAAAAAAAACACCACTAATCAATCTTTAATAGATCTTAAATAAATTTGCACAGTTCTTGTAATTTGTGCATTATGGATAGGCGAAAAGGATTTCGATGTGTTAATTAAGTAGTTTCTTTTGGGAGAAGAGGAATTATTTATTTAGGAAGAAAAATGTTGAATAAATCCTTACTGTATCTTTTTAGTATCTTAATAATCGTTCCTACTTCTTTATTTTCAGCTGATGAAGATAATAACAGAGGTGGAATTGAAGAAATTACTGTAACTGCAGAAAAAAGAACATCCACTGTTTCCGACACGTCGATGTCAATTACTGCTTTTGATTCATCCTTGCTTGAAGACTTGGGTATGCAAGGCGCTGATGATCTTATGGATCAATTACCAGCGACCACACGTGATGCTTACGATGTAAGAATTCGAGGTGTTGGCAGAAACTTTAGAGCATTGGGTGGTGACCCTGGTGTTGCGACTTACTATAACGGTATTTATTCACCAGATTTTGGTATCGCTGCTTCGGAAAACTATTTATATGATGTAGAGAGAATTGAGGTCCTAAGGGGTCCACAAGGAACTCTGTATGGAAGAAATTCAATCGGTGGAGCCATTAACTATATTACAAAAAAACCAACATTTGAGGCCGAGGGAGAAGTTAGGGCAATTTTAGGTGATTATGGATTAGAGCAATACTTCCTTATGTCTTCCGCTCCACTTACTGATAATTTAGCTTATAGATTTACCGGAATAACTGTAGAAAGGGATGGAGTTCAAAAAAGTATTGGAACAGGACCTGATACAAACTCTCTAGATGATGAAAATATGACTTTTACTCTACTTTGGAATATCAACGATGATATGTCTTTTCAAATAAGAGCAAATGATAGGATGTCAGATAGAATTATAAATAACAACGTCCTTCTTACTGAAGGTTATGCAGACAATAGAGGAACAAGAAATACAAAAGATGCTGTATACGGATTAAGAAAAGCTACTGCTACCACCCCAGGTGCAGTTGCCTTTACTAACCCTATCACTGGACAAATTGGGTACGGTGCAGCACTCAGACCAGGTGTTGATGCAAGTGGTTTTCCTTGGAGGTTAAATCCAGCATATGGATCAACAGGACCTGATGTTATTGGAACTTATGATGTTAATGTTAATGATGACAACCATTGTGGTGATTGGCCATATGGCCCTCCTGGTTGTGCCGCTAACCACGTTATGTTTGAACAAGAGGGTATTCAAAGTAAATTTGTATGGGACCTGAATGATCGAACAACAATTACCTACATGTATGGTGCTGTTGACTTTAATTATACGTTCAACATTGACCTTGATAATATAAAT
>JAQXAG010000007.1 GCA_029253045.1 Fidelibacterota bacterium
CCAAGAACTAATCATTATGCTTTTATCATTTTAGCAACTATAGTTCTTCAGTTACTTGCATATCATATTGCAATTGGTAAAAAAATAAATGTAGATCAACCAAGAAATCTTGCGAAAAGCGTAACTGTGGAGTAGAGTTTGAATACTAAAATTCCTCCACCAATAGTAACTGCAACCTTTGGATTGATCATCTACTTTTCTAAATCTTTTTCCCCAGTATATAGTTTTGAAAATAGCAATATGATTAGCGTTATATTTTTGTTATTTGGTTTAGGTATTTTCAGCGCTGCAGTTCAATCATTTAAAAAACACAAAACTACTATTAATCCATTGAGTCCAGATAAAGCTTCATCATTGGTTAATTCTGGTATTTTTAGTTATTCGCGAAATCCAATGTATTTAGGAATGCTATTGATTTTATTAGCTGTATCCTTCAAGTTTAATATTTCAGGAGGTCTTTTTATAAGCTTTCTATTTAAAATCTATATCACAAGATTTCAAATAATACCAGAAGAGAAAGCAATGGCTAAGCTATTTGGTGAAGAGTTTATTACATACAAGAATCAAACTAGGAGATGGATTTAACATGAATACTTATTTAATGCTTTTTGCAGCAATTATATTTGAAGTTTTAGGGACAATGCTTCTTCCTACATCTCAAAGTTTTACAAAAGCTTTACCTACCACTGTTTTAACTATATCATATGGACTCTCTTTTTATTTTCTTGCTCTTGTATCTCAACAATTGCCTTTATCAATTATATATGCTTCATGGGCAGGTTTAGGAGTTTTTTCCGTAGCAGTACTTAGTTATTTTTTTTACAAACAAACACTTAATTGGCAGATGATTGTTGGCTTATTTTTGATAGTGGTCGGTGTTACTATTGTTAATATTTATAAGACGGAGATATAAAAATGAATAAAACTTTAATCGTACTATTTTTTTTCCTATCTATTGTTTATCCACAACAAATGCTAAGCTCAGAAGGTACTATATTTGGTACACTTAATAATAATACTGAAACAAGAATTATTAAAGAGTACTACGACGATCTTAATATCAGCATAAAGATGGAGCGTACTGTAAAAGGTAATATGAATCATGGTATTTATAGAGATTATTATGAAACTGGTGAGCTTCGTACTGATGCAAACTATCATAATGGTGAATTAGATGGATCTTATACTGCTTATCATAAAAATGGTCAGATTTATGTGCAGGTTAATTATAAGAAAGGAGATTTAGACGGTCTAGTCACTTTTTATGAACCTAATGGAACAATTATAGAAGAAACCATTTATAAAAATGGAGCCCCAGTAAAAAAGAGATTAAGATAACTCTATTTTATGATTACCCAGATAATTCATTATTCACTTCATTTTTTAGCACCATTTCTTTTTGGAAAATTGTTATTTAAAAATCATTGGTGGAATGCAAGCCTAATTATGTTATCTACTATACTAATAGACTTAGACCATTTGTTAGTAAGTCCTATTTTTGATCCCAATCGCTGTAGTATAGGTTTTCATCCATTACATACTATATGGGCAGCATTTTTGTATACTGGAATGTTATTAATCCCTTCATGGAAATGGCGTGCAGTTGCCTTCGGTTGTTTATGGCATCTATGTACAGATTTAATTGATTGTCTGATTTAATATTTTTATAATGAATCCTATGAAAAAAATACTATTTATTCTGTTTATTTCATTAGCAATAGCACAAAATTCTAATGAAGAATATTTACAGTTAGAGCTAAACAAAGCTGTAAATGATATCAACAGTAAAAAATTCAATAATGCAATTAGTAGAATTGATAAGAATGACTTTTCTAATTCAATATTATCAAATCATGCCCTAGTAATAAAAATGAAAGCTTTTCATGGTAATGGAGATTTAGAAAAAGCATTGTCTGTTAGAAAAAATATTAGTGTTCATACATTAGAACCAAATCTCAATACAATATATAATATAGAAATGGGAGATATTTTTTCAGAAATGGGATTTTTTGATAAGTCTTTTGAATATTACTTACTTGCGAATAAAAGTAATATCGATTCAAAATCTAATAAGCGTATTAATCAGAGATTTAAAAAATTAGTTAGAATGGAATTAGATGAGCAGCAAATTGGTTTATTGTTATTGACGGAGGATAATCCAAAAAATATTAATATTTTGTTGCTAGCAAAGTCATTTTCAATGGCGAGAAATAATTCAACAAATCTGAAAGATGTATTCTCTTCGATTGATTATAATAAGCTTCCAAGAGAATTAAGATCTTCTCATAGATATCTTAAAAAAAACATTTCAACCAATAACTCATTCGGACTGAAAATGGGAATAGTACTACCTTTAACTGGACAAAATTCAGTACAGGCAAAAGCATTTTTATCAGGATTGCAAGAAGGTAATGAGCTATCAAATAATAGCAATAAAATTCAATTCATTGTTGTGGATAACTATGGTAAGCAGTTAAACACTGTACGTGCATGTAATGATTTAGTCAACTTCCATAAAGTAGATGCTATTATCGGACCTTTTTCAGAAGAAAACTTGATATCTGCTGCAACGGCATTATCTAACTCTGATATCCCTATATTTGCGCCAAAATCAAATAATGAAAGTATTCATTCAATCAATAAGAATGTTTATCTATTAGATTCATCTTTAGATACTAAAAACCAAGTCCTCGCTAATCATGTAGTTAATAATCTTAATTTAGAAAAAGTAGCCATTATTGCTCCAAGAACGAAGGAGGGAATAGAGGAAGTAGATTCTTTTTTAAAGGAAATGGATAAACTAAATAAAGAACCTGTTTCAATTCAATGGTATGAAAATACAGATCCAATTGATTTAAGAGGTTTATTTAAAAATTTACGAGAAATTGCTTGGGAGATTAACGCTCAAGATGAATACAAAGAATTCTTAGGAGTTGATATAGATCTTCTAGATTCAATGTTTGATGTAGAAGCTGATGAAGTATATAATATATTTGACATACAAGAAGATGAAAGTATCGATTCTACTAAAGTCATTCTAGAATCTATTGATGGAATTTTTTTCCCATTGGCAGATGAAGGACTAACATATGTTGGTGCACAAATTTCCTTATCAAATTTGCAAACACAGTTACTTGGAAACGACTTATGGTTAGACTTAGACTTCATTAATCAAGAGACTATCGCTCCTCATATATCAGGAATGTATTTTGTTAGTACTTTCAACCCTAAATATAGAATTGGCAATGAGTTTGATTATGATCCCAAGCTAAATAATCTATTTCATTACGGATTGGATTTCGCTCATTTTATTATAGAAGTTGAAAATAAAAATAATAGTTTTTTCTTCTTCAATGAAACCAAACCAAATAAAATATCTAATACAAGATCGTTTGATTTTAGTAACGGTACGATAAATAAAGATGTTAATATACTACAATATTCAAATAAACGTATTATCAGAACGACTACAACTACTGAATAGCCCTATATGTGGATTGATTATTCGAAAGAGATTAGTATAAGAAATCTCAATATAATTTTTAATACAGATAATCAACAGCCGTCAATAGATAATAAATCTATTATAAAAATGGATCAAACTCATTCAAATACAGTCAATTTTATTTCTGGAAATAAACAAATATATGAATCAACTGATGCACTTTTTACATCAAATAACAATTTTGCTTTAGAAGTAAAGGTAGCAGACTGCATGCCAATTTTTATTTTTGATAAAAAATCATCTTTTTTTGGAGTCATTCATGCTGGATGGCGCGGTTTAGCAAATGGGATTATTGAAAATAGCATTAATTTGCTGAAAGAGAAGGATTTAGAAATAAAAAATATTAAAGTTTTTATTGGTCCATCTATTAGTCAAAGAAATTTTGAAATTCAAAGCGATGTTATGTCTTATTTTGATTCTAAATTTTCCATAGTAAAAGATGGAAAGATTTTTTTAAGTTTACAGGAAGTAGCAATTGATATATTTGCTTCTTATAGTATATTTGACATTATAAATATTAATGAATGTACATATGAAAATCTGAATTATCATTCATACAGACGAGATAAAACAGATAAAAGGATGAAAGGATGGATTTATTTTAATGAATGAATTAATTAATTATTTGATTTTAGGTTTTGTTCAGGGTGTTACGGAATTTTTCCCGATAAGTAGTTCTGGACATCTGGTCCTATTTGAAGATTTTTTAGGTATCAATAATGCAGGAGCTTCTGCTGAAATTATTGCACATTTTGGTACTTTATTTAGTATCATTCTCTTTTATAGAGCTACTTTTTTTTCTAATAAAAACTCAGATGATTTTTTTCATATAAATACTTTAAAAATGCTCATAGTTTCTACTATACCAGCTGTGTTATGCGGTTTATTTTTTGATTTAGAATTATTCTTTAATTATAGCTTTGTTAAAACTGCATTACTGTTCAACGGTGGACTTTTAATTACATTGAGCGGTCTAAGAGGTTTGTTGAAAAAATCTACTGCATTTCAAAATCTATCTGAATGGAAATGGAATTATAAAACTTCATTATTCTTAGGTCTATTTCAAGCGCTAGCTATGTTGCCTGGAATATCAAGATCAGGGATGGTTATTAGTTATGGATTATTTGTAGGCTTAGAAAAAAAGAAAATCATTCAGTATGCTTTCTTTATGGCTGTTCCTGTGATTTTGTTATCAATCGTTTACAAGATATTATTTTCAGATGGTTTTGAAGCAATTGCTTTTGAGTCGGGAATTATCTTATTTATTTCGTCATTTGTATTTGGGTATTTCAGCTTAATTTTTTTAATAAAATTTCTTGAAAGATTTAGCTTTGCTTGGTTTGGATTGTACTGCATAATTATTAGCTTAGTCTTATGATTGAAATCATTTTTACTTTATATCTATCATTGATTGTTTTTATTGGCTTATTGTCGAATAAATTCATTTCATCTCAATTAGATTTCTTATTAGCTGGTAGAAAATTAGGTCCCTGGGTTACAGCTTTTTCAGAAAGAGCTTCAGGAGAATCTGCATGGCTTATTTTAGGGCTTCCAGGAGCAGCTATTGCCGTAGGATACGGTGAAATTTG
This sequence comes from Fidelibacterota bacterium, assembly GCA_029253045.1. Taxonomy (GTDB): domain Bacteria; phylum Fidelibacterota; class Marinisomatia; order Marinisomatales; family Marinisomataceae; genus Marinisoma. Next base: position 5,095 of record JAQXAG010000007.1, read on the forward strand.
GGCCGTGATAGGTATTACTCTTGGCATCATTTCATCATGGTTTCTAATTGCAGAAAAGTTAAGATACGAGACAGAAAAATATGAAGCGCTTACTGTTCCAGAATACCTTCATAAAAAGTTTAATGATTCATCGGGTATTATTAAGCTAACATCAGCTATTATAATTGGTATATTTTTTACCTTTTATGTGTCGGCACAGTTCCATGGTTCTGGAAAAATATTAAATACAATTTTTGGAATTGATCCATTGCATGGCATCACATTAGGTGCATTTGTAATCATTTTATATACTATTATGGGCGGCTTGTTAGCTGTAGCATGGACCGATCTTATTCAAGGTATTTTAATGATAGGCACTTTAGTTATTTTGCCTGTTGTAGGGTTAATCGAATTGTCATCTCTTGAACAACCATTATCTGAGCTCTTAGTTAGTAAGGATCCTGCAAAAAGCTCCTTATTTGCAGGTATGACGGGTCTTGCAGCTTTGTCAGTAGCAACTGGAGGATTAAGTTGGGGTCTAGGTTATTTTGGCCAACCTCATCTACTTATTAGGTATATGGCAATTAGTTCTGTCAAAGAAGTAAAAAAAGCTAGATGGATTGCTTCTATGTGGGCTATTCCAGGAATTTCAGGTGCATTTTTAATAGGTATAGTGGGCATGGCATATTTTGGAGAAGACTTTTTTATTGGAAAAGATCCAGAAATTATTATGCCTTTACTTGCACAAACTTTATTACCTGGCTGGTTAGCTGGCTTATTGATATCTGGAGCAGTTGCAGCAATGATGTCTACTGCAGATTCTCAATTATTAGTATCTACATCAGCTATCAGTGAAGATTTAGGTATTAGCGCTATTAAAAAAAGAAAAGAATCAGATACTTTATTGAATACTAGAATTATTACAGTGCTCTTAGGAATATTTGCTTATATCGTAGCAATGTATTCTGAATATTCAGGTAATACTATCTTTAGTATTGTTAGCTTTGCTTGGAGCGGTCTTGGTTCGTCATTTGGTCCAGCAGTATTATTGGCTCTATGGTGGAATAAAACAACAAGAGAGGGAGTAATTTCAGGTCTATTTACTGGGGCCATCACTACTCTAATTTGGGGAAGTAGCCCTTATTTAAAGTCTATTGTTACGGAGAGACTAAGTAGCTTTGTTTTTGCTTTTCTTGCTATAGTTATTGTAAGTAAATACAAAAAAAGGACTAAGGCAAACACAGAAAATTCTAAAAATTCTATATTACAATCTGGCAGTTACGGTGTAGTTGTCGAAGAAACCAAAAAATAGTATTATATGATTAAGGCCCTACAAGCAATCCAAGGAATCAGAAATAACCCAAACAATAATTATCTATTGGTTGGAGATAGCGACTTTCTATATTTATACCTTAAGAAAATAATTAAGGAATCAAACGCAGATTTAATAGAAACTAAATTGTTTGATTGTTCTGATAAGTCAACTTCTCAGCAAGATATATTAAATACATTGAATGCTATAGACTTATTTGCAGATAAGAATTTTATTGTTATTAAGAATATTAATAAGATTTCAGCCAAGAATAAGGATGCCTTTAAAAGTGCATTATCTAATAAAGATAACCCTAATAGAATAATATGTGTTGATCATAGTTTTCTAGGTTTTGACTATGGAACAAAAACAAATTTTATTAAAAATAGCACAACTAAAGATATTAGCGATTTATTCAGCGTAGTTGATATTACCACACCATTCGAAAGTGAAATGGTGAAATGGATTAAGATATTTTCCGATGATTTAGGATTTAAAATGACAAGAGAGATTGCAAATAGCTTAATTGATATATTTGGTACTAATTTTTCAGCCATCTATAACGAAATTTCCAAACTAAGTATTATTGCAGAAGATATAGATAGCTCTAAAACTGAATGGTTAGATAGTTTTTACGATTGGAAAAAGAATAAGCAAATATGGGAGTTTAATTATGCTGTATGCGACAAAGATGTAGATAAGGTCTTACAATTCGGATCATCCATTATAAATCAATTTGGATTACTATATATGACAAACTCTCTTTTCACGATATTTGAAGCATTATTCTATGCAAAATTAAATAATGGAACAATTACAGATAATAGTCGTAAGACTTTAAGAGGTAAAATTGTAAACAAGATTTCTTCATCCTCAAATAAGTATACTTTAGAAGAAATTGAAACAAGTATTAAGCTTTTAGGCGCATTAGATAAAAAAATTAAAACAAGAAATATTATAGATGAATCAGAATTTACAAACCTTATCAGCGGAATCTTCAGACATGAATAATCCCTTCAAATTAACTGACGAAAAGTTAATTGCTAGATTTCAAGATGGAGATATAAATGCCTATAACGAATTAGTAGATAGGTATAAAGATAGACTCCTAAATTTTGTGTTTAGATATTTCAATAATAGAGAACAAGCTGAAGATGTTGTTCAAGATACACTTATTAAACTCTATACTCATGCGAGCTATTATAAGAATATTGCAAAATTTTCCACTTGGATCTATACCATAGCAAAAAATAATGCACTAACAGAGTTACGAAAAAATAAAAGGAAACGAACTGATTCATTATGGACAAATGAAGGCAAGCCAATAGACATAGAAACAAAAGATGAATCATTGGAACGAGCCGTACATAATAAGATAGCAGTTGAAGAATTGAATAAATATTTAGATGAAATACCTGAAAATTTTAGAATTGCAGTGGTGATGAGAGATTTCCAGGAACTTTCTTATGAAGAAATAAGTAAGATACTTGAAATACCAATTGGAACTATTAAATCGAGAATTAATCGAGGTAGAATTCAGTTGAGTGAAAAAATGAAACATTTTAAGGAGTAGTAAATGGATTACAACAAATTTGAAGATAGAATTTCTCGCTGGATTGAGAATGATATGGATATTAAAGAAAGAAGAGAATTTGAAAAATTCTTATCAGATCATCCAGAATATCAATTAAAAGTAGAGGAAGTACGTAATGCTATCTCAATGATGAACCAAGCTCCCAATTTAAAGGTTTCATCTGATTTTGATAGCAAGCTTAATCAGAGAATAGATGCATTAAGTTTGAATAAGAGTACTAAAAAAAGCATTTTTGGGTTTTCTAATCAAAACTTTGCATACCTTACTCTTGCTCTTGGAACAATTTTTCTTTTAACCTCTTTTTTAATGCAGTCTAATTCTACATATATGTTTGCAGATCAAGAATTAGATAAAGAGAAACTAATAAGTCCTTCCGACTCTTTAGAGTCCAAAGAAGAGATAGATGATATGAAGCAAATTGATCTTTTAAATAATATTGATGGATCTTTTGTAAACGATCAAGAATACTAGTACAAAAGCAGAATTATATTATTTATCTAGTTTAGCTTAACAAAATTGAATATATCCATACTCCTATGTAATTTGCATCCGTATGTTTAAAAAATCTAATATCGTCATATTGTCATTGATTTTTGTATGGAGTTGCAGTATTCCAAGCACAAATATTGAAATGGTCTCAGATTCTACCGAAACTAAGTCAGATAAAATTGTTGAAGAAAATATACAAGATCTGTCTGGTATTCAGTTTTTTATGGATGGTATGATGTTTATGGAGCAGGGTGAATATTCAAGAGCAATTATTGAATTTCAAGAAGCAATAGAGAAAGGATCTAATTCAGCAGAAGTATATCATTCCATTTCTGAAGGATACTGGATGATTCAGAAATACGAAAAAAGTATTAGCTATGCATTAAAAGCAATAGATAAAGACCCTATAAGTTCAGATTACAAAATATCTTTAGGAAAAAAATATATTGCTTTGAATGATCTTGAATCGTCACTTGATATTTTTGAAGAATTAGCTAAAACTGAAACTGATAATGCTGAAATCTTATTTATTATTGGTGACTTAAAATCAGAATTAAATGATATAGATGGTGCTTTGGTATATTATCAAGAAGCTTATAATAGAGATGATAGTCTTACCTTAGCTTTAGAGGTAGCCGCTAACTTAGCAATTGATTCTAACCATAGAGATAAGACACTTATCATTAAAAAATTATTATTATCCGATCCTGGTAATCCTGAGTACTTAAAATTATATATTGAATCAATATCACAAACAAATAGTTTGGATGAAATAGAGTCCTTGTTAAGCAATAAAGAGCTCCAATCAAATCCATTTATCAATAATCTTTATAATCAATTAGCATATGAATATTTAAGAAATGGATATTATGATAAATCTGAAGAATTTTTCGAAAAATCATTAGAGATAAATAATACTGATCGGTTTGCATTATATTATTTATCTACATTATATCGAGAATCAGGTAAGTTTGATCAATCTATAGAATTGTCTGAAAAACATATCATTTCTTATCCTGAAGATAAGGAAGGCTATATTAATAAAAGTATTTCATTACTAAGTCTGCAACGATTTGATACAGTCGTTGAGGAGCTTTCAAATGCATTAAAAATATTTCCTGAAGATTTTGAAGTAAATTATTTCCTAGGTCTAGCATATTATTCATTAAAAGAATTTGAAAGTGCAGAAGATTTTTATAAAAAAGCTTTATCCCTTGATACTGATTCTATACCAGCGATGCATGCATTAGCTATGGTATATGATCAGAACAAAAAGTGGAATCAGTCAGACAAGCTTTATACAGATTTGATTACACTTAACACTAAAGATGCCCAAGCTTATAATAACTATGCATATAGCTTAATAGAGAGAAATGAAGATGTAGAATATGCATTAACACTTGCAAAGAAAGCAATTGAGCTTAGTCCAAAAACTTCATCATATTTAGACACAATTGGCTGGATATATTTCAAACTAAATGATTTTGATAAAGCAAAAGAATATATTGGTGAGGCTATAGTATATGATGAGACTAGCTCTGTAGTACTTGAACATTATGGAGATGTACTAATAGAATTAAATGAAATAGATGAAGCGTTGATTTTTTATAAAAAGGCTTTTGAGCTTGATAACGAAAATATAAAATTAGCAGAAAAAATTTCAAATTATAATTCTAGAGTTTCAAATGAATAAATGGAAAATATTTGTACTTTTAATTTTAGTTAGTTGTTCGTCAAATAAAAATTTTGTTTCTATCGATAGCGGAAATCATGCGACTATTGAAGTTTTAGAAAAAAATTATTCTAGATCTTTTGGATCAGGAAAGTTAATAGGAAAAGGAAAGTCAAATTTTTCATCCAACTTTGTTTTCGAATCAAAAGACGATTTCTCGTATATTGTTTTTAAGGATATTATAGGAAGAAAATTATTCTTAGTTGAAATTGATGGAGAAAAAACACGATATGTTGATATGAGAAAAAATAAAGAAATAGATATAGAAGATTTCAATAAATTTTTGCCTATAGCTACAAAATTTGATTCAAATACTTATAAAAGACTTTTATGGGGTACGCCGGACATCTTTAAAGATTTACAGATTAAAACTAGAAATATTTTTTTGATATCAACAAAGTTAATTAGTATTGATGGTAGTAACTTCTTGAACGAGCTAACATTTTCTTTGAACAATGATAAACAAAAATATACAATACTTTTTACAAGAAGAAATTTTGAGATATAAATGAAACTATCTATTATTATCCCGATGTATAATGAGCAAGAGTCTTTAGATAGCTTATTCCTAGAACTATCAGATTTGTTCGGTCAGGAAGCAAAAACTGAGATTATTTTTATCAATGATGGATCTTCAGATAATACTCTAAATATTCTTGAATCTAAAATTAAGAATTACCCTTCTTGGAGTATAATCAACCTATATCGTAACTATGGAAAGTCTGTTGCTCTGCAAGCAGGATTTGATAATTCAAAAGGCGAAATAATTGCTACGATGGACGCAGATCTTCAAGATAACCCGAAAGAAATTCATCGTTTAATCAAAGAGCTTGAGAATGGGTATGATGTTGTTTCAGGTTGGAAAAAAAATCGAAAAGATCCATTAGAGAAAAAAATAGCATCTAAAATTTTCAATTTTTTTGTCAGAGTTTTTAGCGGACTTAAAATACATGACTCTAATTGTGGAATAAAAGTTTTTAAAAGAGAAGTTACTGAGATGCTCACATTATATGGGGGAAGACACCGATATATACCTCTCTTAGCTCATCAAAAGAAATTTTTAATATCAGAAGTTATTGTAGATCATAGAGAAAGAGAATTTGGCATTTCTAAATATGGTGTAAAGCGCTACTCAGATGGATTTTTTGATTTTTTAACAATTTTGTTTTTAGGTAAATATATGGATCGTCCATTACATTTTTTTGGATCTCTTGGGTTTGTTTCGGTGTTACTTGGAGTGGGGATTGAAAGCTATGTTTTATACTTAAAGTATATTTTATTTGATTCATTTCAGCAGCATATAGCTTTAATAATTTTAGGAGCAATCTTAATTATTGTAGGACTCCAACTTTTTACTTTTGGTTTAATGGGCGAGTTAATAGTTAATAAGAAATATAAAGATAGAAATTATATCAAAGAAATAATTGAGTAGTAGATTAAAGATTGTTACTATAGGGCCATTTCCACCTCTTAGAGGAGGAATCTCTGATTTTCATGAAGCTCTTGTTAATCAAATAAGTAAGAAAAGCGATGTCAAAGTTTTAAATTTTAAATCTTTATATCCTAAAATATTTTTCCCTGGAAAGTCTGAGTATGGTAATAATAAAAGCAGTTTCAAGAATGTGAATACAATTCTAAATCCTTTAAATGTTCTAAGTTGGATTAAAGGAAAATCTCTTATTAAAGAAAATAATACAGACAAAGTAATTATCTCCTATTGGAGTTTCTTTTTTATTCCAGTATATATGTTTTTACTGGGCTCAGTAAAAAAAGAAAACAGATATGTTTTATTCCATAATGTTATTTCTCATGAAAATAAGCCTTTTGAGAAATTTCTACTTAGGCATTTTATTAAAATAATTGGTCATTGTATTGTAATGAATAATTATAACAAAGAATTAATCTTAAAAATAAATCCAAAGGCTAGTATCATTAATAATTATCATCCAATATATGAACTACCATATTTAGATAATTCAAGTAATAATTACAAAACAGATTTAAATATAAAGACAAAAAAAACCATTCTATTTTTTGGGCTAATAAGAGAGTATAAAGGGTTAGATCTATTAATAAATGCTATCGGATTAAGTAAAAATAAAATTAAAGATTTGAAAGTTTTAGTTGTTGGTGAAAATTATGAGTCATTAGAAAAATATCATAAAATGATTAGAGCTCATAATATGAAAGATTCTTTTACTTTTATTAATAGCTTTGTAGATAAAGGTGATATTAAGAAATATTTCTTATCTTCAGAATTGGTTGTTCTTCCTTACAAGTCGGCATCTCAGAGTGGAGTACTTTCTTTGGCATATAACTTTAATCGTCCTGTAATTACTACGGATGTTGGGGGATTATCTGATTATGTTTCAGATAAAAAATCTGGATTTATTGTAGACCCTAACTCTGAAGATATCAGCAAAAAAATTAATATGTTTTTTGATGAAAATTTGTTTGAGACGATGAGCAAATTCATAAAAGATAATAAAAAAATATTTTCATGGGAATCGTTTGAGAAGAAATTGAAATTGTATGAAAAATAAGAAAGTAGATTATCCAAAAATTCATCTAATTGTTCTTAATTGGAATGATAAAGAATTAAGTAGAAAATGTTTATCCTCCATTGAGAAGGTATCATATCCAAATTACGAAGTTTTAATTGTTGATAATAACTCCGAAGACGGTTCAGTTGAATTTTTTAAGAAGCATTTTCCTAATTATGATATTTTAGCTCTTGAAGATAATCTAAAATACGCTGGCGGAAATAATGCAGCTGTTGACTATTTAAAGCCAGATGAGAATGACTTCTTAGTATTTATTAATAATGACACCATCGTAAGTTCAGATTTCCTTGATCATTTAGTTGACCCATTTTTAAATGATCCTAATTGCATCATTACTGTACCTAAAATTCTTTTCGCAATGGATATTAATAAAATATGGTATGCTGGTGGATTAGTAAACATGTGGAAAGGAACAATAGATCATATTGGTATAAGAAATTTTGATGCACCTCGATATTCATTTCTGATGGAAACCGATTATGCTACAGGGTGTTGTCTATGTATTAGTTATACTGATTTCAAAAAATTGAACTATTTTGATACTTCATTTAATATGTACTGTGAAGATGTAGATTTGAGCATAAGAGCAAAAAAAATGAATAGAAAAATTGTATATAGTCCTAAATCAATTATACTACATAGTGTCTCTCAATCCTTAGGAGAAAATTCGTTAAAAAAAATAAGAAATAAATTATCAGGACAAGTAAAACTATTTTGGAAACATGCATCAGGTTTACAGATAATAACATTAACTTTTCACTGGTTATTATTTTATTTGCCAGTAGGTTTTTTAAAACTGATTTATTTTAAATTAAAAGAAAAATGACAGAACAAAATTTAGGTAAGAAAGTTGCTAGTGAGGCTATTACATCATTTGGGGGAATGAGCATAGGATCAGTTTTTCGTTATTTATTTTCAATTTTTATGGCTAGATGGTTAGGACCTCAAATGTTAGGTCTATATTCGCTCGCTAATGCCGTGACTCGCATAGGAGAAATATTTGCTATGATGGGTCTTGATAACGGAGTGCTAAGGTTCGTTAGTAGAGAAGATAGGAATAGTTCAAACGCTGAAAACATTATTTACTCATCTATTAAAATGGGATTAGTCTCAAGTTTAATTCTAGGAGGAACTCTATTTTTTTCTGCAGAATGGATTGTATTAAAATTCTTATCAGAAGATCCATTTTTAATTAAGATTATCAAATTTTATGCTTTCACATTACCCTTTACAGTAATCACATTAATTTCATCATTCGCTACTCAAGGATTCAAAATATTAAAGTATAAGATTTTTGTTAATCAAATTATAAATCCTGCTGTACTGTTAGTTTCGATGATTGCTTCCTATCTAATATTTGGAGCAAAATTAGCAATTCTGATACCTACTTTTTTATCCGCATTTATCGGCATGATTTTTATATTATCTTTCTTAAAAAAATTTATAACCCTAGATATTAAAAAAATTATATCCACTCCATTTAATACAAAGATTTTAAAATTCTCTATTCCACTAATGTTTGTATCAGCAATTGGAATTATTATGCATTGGATTGATATATTAATGCTAGGAATTTTTTCTGATGCAAATGCAGTAGGAATGTATCACCCTATTGAAAGAACTGCTGGTCTTATAAGAATGATATTGTTTGCATTCGCAGGTATATTTGCTCCTTTATTTTCACAATACTTTTACCAAGATAATTCTGAAAAAATGAAAGAGATTTATCAATTGTCAACAAAATGGATATTTGTAGCATCGTTACCTCTATTTATTTTTTTAATGTTATTTTCCAACCCAATGTTAATGTTATTTGGAAGTGAATTTGATAATGGGTTAGCATTGAAGATTCTAACAGCTGGTATAATGGTTCAGGCTTTTTTTGGTCTTGGCTCCTCATCCTTAACAATGAGCGGTTTTTCAAATCTAAATCTTTTAAATGTATTAGTGGCTTTGGCTGTGAATATTATTATGAATATTATTTTAATTCCTGATTATGGTATTGTTGGAGCAGCTTTAGCGACTACAATCGCCTTATTAATAATAAGCTGTCTAAGATTCTTTGAAAATTACTACATATTAAATTTAAATGTTTTTTCACTGAAGCTAATTAAGCCTATAGTATCTGGAGCTTTAACTACAGGGTTAATTTTCCTTTCAAAGAAATATATACTCGGCTTAATAGATTATTCATCATCACTTCTAAATCTTGTACTTTATCTTTTGTTATCCATTATTATTGTATTTATTGGATACTTCTCTTTTTATATAATTTTAGGTATAGATAAAGAAGATAAAGACATGGTTGATAGTTTAAAGAAAAAAATATTTAATCAATCATGAGCAAATACTTAATGATCCTCATTTACGCTTTATGCGTTATTCTATTTTTCTATCCAGTAATTTTTTATAATAATATGTTTGGATCAGGAGATACTCTTAATCCTTATTCTGTCAATCATATATTAGATATCTATAAGTTAAAGATTGGTCATTGGCCTTTATGGCAACCATGGATTTTTTCTGGTATGCCAACGATGGAAGCATTTACATATGTTAATGAATTATATTTTCCAACCAGACTGATGATTGGTATTGGAGTTTCTGATATTAATATCCAATTGATTC
>JAQXAG010000008.1 GCA_029253045.1 Fidelibacterota bacterium
ACCAGAGCTTAGACCATTAGTTCCGCTTTAAGGTGGAAGATTTGCTGCTAGTGATTTAAACGACCTTTATAGAAGAATTATTATCAGAAATAATCGTTTAAAACAATTGATGGATATACAAGCTCCTGAAGTAATTCTAAGAAATGAAAAAAGAATGCTTCAAGAATCTGTTGACGCGCTCTTTGATAATACGAAGAGAAAAACTGCAATAAGAAGTGGATCTAAAAGACCTCTTAAGTCTATATCAGACATGTTAAGAGGTAAGCAAGGTAGATTTAGACAGAATCTTTTAGGTAAGAGAGTTGATTATTCTGGTAGATCAGTTATTGTTGTTGGTCCTGAATTAAAAATGACTGAATGTGGTATTCCAAAGAATATGGCTTTAGAGCTTTTTAAGCCTCACTTAATAAGAGAATTAATTAGAAGAGATTTAGCTGCAACACCTAGAAGTGCTAAACTTATGATTGAAAATAAAGAATCATTTGTTTACGAGATTTTAGAAACTGTAGTAAAAGATCATCCGGTACTATTGAACAGAGCACCAACACTTCATAGATTGGGTATCATAGCTTTCCAACCAATATTGATTGATGGTAAGGCAATTAGAGTTCATCCTCTAGTTTGTTCAGCATTTAATGCTGACTTTGATGGTGACCAGATGGCAGTTCATGTACCTTTGTCTGTCCCGGCTCAACTAGAAGCGAGAATTTTAATGATGGCTAGTCAGAATGTATTGCATCCTGCTAGTGGAAAACCAATCACATTGCCTTCACAAGACATGATTCTTGGTTGTTACTATTTAACAAGAGAGAGAACTGGTCAAAAAGGTGAAGGAAAAATGTTTGGATCTATTGATGAAGTCAAGATGGCTTATGATAATGATAAAGTAGGACTTCATGCTATCGTAAATGTTAGGCACAATGGTGAGTGGCATAAAAATACAACTGCTGGTCGAGCAATATTTAATGCTATCGTTCCAGATGAATTGGGTTACTACGATGAAATGATTTCCAAGAAAAGGTTAAGTTTCATTATTGGTGAATCTTTTGTAAAAGCCGGTAATGATAAAACCGTTAAACTATTAGACGACCTTAAAGATATTGGATTCAAAACAGCTACTAAGAGTGGAATATCAATTTCGATTAGCGATATTCTGATACCAGATGAAAAACATGGTATTATAGATGGAGCAGAAAAAGAAGTAGATAAAATTCAAGGTAGATTTAACCGTCATATTTTAACAGAAGGTGAAAGATATAATAAGGTTATTGATGTTTGGACAAAGGCTACAAGCGATATTGCCGCTGAAATGATGAAAGGTTTAAAATCTGATGAAGAAGGTTTTAACTCCGTCTATATGATGGCAGACTCAGGCGCAAGAGGTAGTGGAGACCAAATAAAACAGTTGGCTGGTATGAGAGGATTGATGGCGAAGCCAAGAAAATCTATGATTGGTGGTGGAGAGATTATTGAAAGTCCAATTCAGTCTAATTTCAAAGAAGGTCTTTCTGTGATGGAATACTTTATATCAACTCACGGAGCTAGAAAAGGTTTAGCTGATACTGCTCTTAAAACAGCAGATGCTGGGTACTTAACTAGAAGATTAGTTGATGTTGCACAAGATGTAGTGATATCAGAATTTGACTGTAAAACAATAAATGGAATTACAGTTTCAGATTTAAAAGAGGGTGAAGAAGTAGTAGAATCCCTATCTGAAAGAATACTTGGTAGAACATCGTCTGAAAAAATTATTGTCGACGGTAAAACTGTAGTTAAAGCAGGAGAAGTTTTCGACGAACATAAAGCTGATCTTGTAGTAAACAATAATTTTACTACAATCAAAATCAAATCCATACTTACATGTGAATCTAGAAGAGGTGTATGTGCAAAATGTTATGGATGGGACCTAACAAGAAGAGAGCTAGTAACAACTGGTACAGCTGTAGGTATCATCGCAGCTCAAAGTATTGGGGAACCTGGTACTCAGCTAACTTTAAGAACATTCCATATTGGAGGAACTGCAACTAGAATCGTTGAAGAATCTGATATGAAATCTAGACATAATGGTAAAGCAAAATTTAATGAGGATTATCAATTTGCTAATAGCATTGATGAGGATGGAGAAGAAGTAGTAAGATGTTTAACTAGAAATTCAAAATTACATATCCTTGATTCTAAAGATAATATACTTGAAGAGTATAATGTTCCTTATGGTGCTAATGTCAACATTAAGGATGGTGCTAAAATTAAGAAAGGTCAGATTCTATTTTCATGGGATCCATATACAGACCTAATTTTGGCGAGACAATCTGGTATCATTAAGATGAAAGATTTCATTGAAGGTGACACTTATCAAGAGGAAGCAGTCGATGGCGGTAAAAAACAAAAAGTAGTTACTGAGTCCAAAGACAGAAGATTGAGTCCACAGATTGAAATTTATAGTAAGGATGGAGATATCTTATCTGGTGGTACTATTTTACCAGTTAAAGCAACCTTAGTAGTAAATGATGGACAAGATGTTACTCAAGGTCAAACTTTAGTAAAAATTCAAAAAGAGGTTGGTAAGTCTAGAGATATTACAGGTGGTCTACCAAGAGTTGCAGAGCTATTTGAAGCAAGAAAGCCTGCTAATCCTGCAGTAGTTAGTGAAATTAATGGTACGGTAGAGTTTGGAGAAATTAAACGAGGCGTAAGAAAAGTCTCAGTTACACCTTCTACTGGGAAATCTGTAGTATATAAGATTCCATACGGTAAACACGTGGTAGTGCATGAAGGAGATTTCATAACTGCTGGAACAGCCTTATGTGAGGGAGCAATTTCTCCATCAGATATTTTAACCATTCTTGGTCCAAACGCCGTAAGAGAGTACTTAGTAAATGAAATACAAGAGGTCTATAGATTACAAGGCGTGGGAATTAATGATAAGCATATTGAGGTCATTGTTAATCAAATGATGAAGAAAGTTATTATTAACGATCCAGGAGATACTACATATCTTCCAGGTGAAAGATTAGATAAGACAACTTTATTTAATGATAACGACTATATGAAAGGTATGGTTGTTATTGATGAATCTGGAGATTCAAATCTTGAAGTAGGTATAATGATTTCCCAAAACGAAGTAAAAGAGCTCAATAAAGAGTTCAAGACTAAAGATAAAACCTTAGTAAAGTTTCATAAGGCAAGGTCGGCTACGTTTGAACCAATCTTGATGGGAATTACCCAGTCTTCTCTTAATACTACAAGTTTTATTTCTGCGGCTTCTTTCCAAGAAACAACTAGAGTGTTAACTGATGCAGCAACTGCATCTAAGACTGACCATCTATTAGGTCTAAAGGAAAATGTTGCATTGGGACGATTAATCCCTGCTGGAACAGGATTTCCTGCATTACAGTCTATTCAAATTGAACAAGAAAATCAGGAAGAAGATCAGTAGATCTTCTTCCTAAAACTCTTTCAAATACTTTTCATAAAATATATACTTTCTACGCGTTCGAGAAAACGTTTGATTCTTCCATCTTATAACAATATATTCACCGGTGCTTTTAAACTTATTAGAGGAAAAATAATTTATGCCAACAGTAAATCAGTTGATTAGAAAGAGCAGAAAAAAGATTGTTAAAAAATCTGCCAGTAGAGCTCTTGAGAACAGCCCTCAAAAAAGAGGTGTATGTACTCGAGTGTATACCACTACGCCTAAAAAACCTAATTCTGCTCTAAGAAAAGTTGCTAGAGTTAGATTGACAAACGGGATTGAAGCAAATGCATATATTCCTGGAGAAGGTCATAATTTACAAGAGCACTCTATTGTATTGATAGAAGGAGGAAGAGTAAAAGACCTTCCTGGTGTTCGTTACCACATTGTACTTGGATCGTTAGATTCTGCAGGTGTGAATGACAGAAAGACAAGTAGATCACGTTACGGAGCAAAAAAACCTAAAAGCTAAATATGAGAAGAAGAAGACCAGAAAAAAGATCTATTAATCCAGATCCAAAATTTAATGACTTACAAGTATCAAAATTCATGAACTATTTATTAGTGGGTGGAAAAAAGGGTATTGCTGAAAAAATTCTTTACGATGCATTTGATATTGTAAAAGAAAAAAGCAGTAAAGATCCAGTTGATGTTTTCAAAAAAGCTTTAAATAATGCTGCACCACATGTTGAAGTAAAATCAAAAAGAATTGGTGGTGCTACATATCAAGTTCCTATTGAAGTTCCTAATAGAAGACAATTTTATTTAGCGGCTCAATGGATTATTGACAGCGCAAAAAAGAAATCAGGTAGTCCTATGTCTAGTCGTTTAGCTGGAGAATTACTCTCCGCTTCAAACAACGAAGGAAATGCTATTAAAAAGAAAGAAGATACACATCGTATGGCGGAAGCAAATAAAGCATTTGCTCACTTCGGGAGAGGAAGATAGTTATGTCTGCTGATTTAAAAGTCGTAAGAAATATTGGTATTATGGCTCATGTAGATGCCGGCAAGACAACTCTAACGGAGAGAATGTTATACTATGCAGGAAAAACGCACAAGATTGGTGAAGTGCATGACGGCGCTGCTACTATGGATTGGATGGAGCAGGAACAAGAAAGAGGTATCACAATTACTTCTGCTGCAACCACTTTTTATTGGGATAAAACTCGTGTAAATCTTATTGATACCCCTGGTCACGTTGATTTTACTATGGAAGTAGAAAGATCACTTAGAGTTCTTGATGGAGCTGTTGCAGTATTTTGTGCAGTTGCTGGAGTAGAACCTCAAAGCGAAACAGTTTGGAGACAAGCAACAAAGTATAATGTACCTAGAATTGCATTTATTAACAAAATGGATAGAACAGGTGCAGATTTTTACAATGCAATAGATACTATGAAAAAGCGCTTAGGCACTAAACCGCTTCCTATTGCACTTCCTATTGGCGCAGGTGAAACTTTTAGAGGTATTGTAGATCTTACTAATATGAAAGCAATTGAATATAATGAAAGTAGTCAAGGTGCTGAATTTGAGTATATTGATATCCCTGAAGAATTATTAGAAGACTCAGAAAAATGGAGAAACTTCCTTATTGAAGAGGTTGCTAGTTTTGACGATGCATTAATGGAAAAATATTTAAATGAAGAAGAAATTAGTTCCGATGAAATTAAAGAAGCGCTCAAAAAAGGTTGTTTAGAAAATGCTTTTGTTCCGACTTTATGTGGTTCAGCTTTTAAGAACAAGGGAGTTCAGAGAGTTTTAGATGCAGTTGTTGATTTTTTACCATCACCTGTTGATGTTGAGAGTATTGAAGGTTCATCCGTAGATGATCCAGAGACTAAAGTAAATATCAAAAATTCAACTGAAGGTGCATTTACCGCACTTGCATTTAAAATTGCTACAGACCCCTTTGTTGGTAAGCTTACTTATATCAGAGTGTATTCTGGTTCATTGAAGAAAGGATCTTTTTGTATTGATTCTAATACTGGAGATAAACAAAGAATTTCAAGAATTTTGCAGATGCATGCAAATAAAAGAGAAGAATTAGAAGAGGTTAAAGCTGGAGAAATTGTGGCAGTAATTGGCTTAAAAAATGTACGTACAGGCCATACACTTTCAGAAAAGGGCGATGTAACACTTGAATCAATGGAATTTCCAGATCCAGTAGTTGCAGTTTCAATCGAACCTGTTTCAAAAAGTGATCAAGACCAGTTAGCAAAAGGAATGAATAAGTTAAGTGAAGAAGATCCTACATTTAAGGTTAAAGTTGATAGTGAAACTGG
>JAQXAG010000026.1 GCA_029253045.1 Fidelibacterota bacterium
ATTTACTGGAATATCTCAAGCAAAACAATACTATTCAATTAGTTCTAATATCACTATTAAAGTTCCATGCACTGAAGAAGGTTTAAAGGCATGTAAGGTTCTTTCAGCAAAAAATATTCCAGTAAATGTGACACTTATTTTTTCTGCCACTCAAGCAATTTTATGTGCCAAAGCTGGTGCAAAGTATGTATCCCCTTTTGTAGGACGATGCGAAGATAATGGTTTAAGTGGAATTGGATTAATAGAATCTATTCGAACTATTTACGATAGAAATAATATTGACACTCAAATTCTTGCTGCATCCATTCGTACAACCGAACATGTTACAAATGCTTTTATAGCCGGTACTGATATAGTAACATTACCTCCATCTATTTTAAAAAAAATGTATAAGCATGATTTAACCGATCAAGGGATTGATCAGTTTGATAAAGACTGGAAAAAAGTAAATCACAAATAATTTGGGGCTGTAGCTCAGTTGGTAGAGCGCGTGGATGGCATTCATGAGGTCGCAGGTTCAATCCCTGTCAGCTCCACTTAATATTTACTAGTGTAATGCTAAGATTTCTTTATTAAAATGTTTAGAAATTATTTTTATAAAATGAAAGAAGGAAAGAGAGTAAAGAAATGAAATTAACAAAAGAAGCAGTAAAATCCTTTGTAGGAGCATTTGTAGTAACCTTTATAATTGGATCTATAGTTATTAATGGCGAAAAACAAACATTTGACGACGGCGTGACAAAGTCAGCTGGTAAATTTATGCCTTTAAATGGCGATGAAAATCCATTGAATGGCAACGCATATGCTTTAGGAAGCGATGATTATATGGATAAAGCAATGGCATTTGTTGATGCATATGTGGATTTAGATAAAGAAAAAGTACAATCTATGTTGTCAGAACAAATGCAACCATTTGCTGATCAAATGGATAAAAATGAATCATATTCATGGAAGCCATGGTCAATGATTCCTTTAAAAACTATTGGCGGTGATGGATCATTTGTTGTATCAATGTCCTATGATGAATCAAAGCAAAAGAATGGATCTAAATATGCCGCAGATTACATTGATGTATTATTTTTTAATGATGAAGATGAAGGTAAAGTTTCTGGTATTTGGAGTACTTTTAGAGTTAATGAAGAAAACAGTGAATACGGTTTATCAGAAGGTGGTAAATTTTTTGGTAGAGGCGAAAGCGAGTATGCAGGAAGCCCGCTTGTTTTCTCAAATAGAGGTGAGATAGACACGCTTGAAAAAATGTTTGCCGACTATAATAATATGGACGGAGAAGCTGTTGCTGGATATTTTGCAGACACTTGGACTTTTAGACAAGCTGTTGGTGGAACCTCAGAAATGACTAGCGAAGCCATGAAATCGGCTTTTGACAACTTAGAATCTGTATCATGGACACCATTTTCTATGGTACCCCTTAAGATTAAAGATACTGATCCAGCATCAGGGGTAACTGTTTATTCAAACGAAAAAAGAGTAAGTATGGATGGATCAGTATGGGAAAAAGATTTAGTAGAGCTATTTTATTTTGATCTTGATGGTAAGATTAGCGGTATTGAACAATACACAAGAGATCTTGAGTAAATAGAAATAATTAGTTTTTTTAATAAAGGAAGGGAAAAGAGTAAAAAATGAAAAGAAATAATATGTTAACAATTACAGGAATATTTGGAATGTTTTTTGTACTTGCTTGCAATACAACAGTTAATTATGAAGGTGTAGAATCGGCTGGAAAACGTATGGGTAATGAAGATAATGAACTGTATGGTAATGCGTATGTTTTAGGAAGTGATAGTTCGGTTGACGTCGTAATGGAAGCTGTTTCAGCTTACAATGCAAAAGATGCTGAAAAAGAAATGTCATTTTATTCAGATGAATACGTAACTGAACAAAGAATGGAAGGTATGAAAGAGTGGCATGAATCCTTTGAATCATTAAGCATGCAGCCTTGGGCAGTAGTTCCAGTTAGACTTCAAGGTGATGATAGAGACCTAGTTCTTGTTTGGTCTGTTGAAGAGAGAGCATGGAAGAATGGCTCTAAACAAACACAAGACCTATTTGAGGTTTTTCCAGTGAACGATGAAGGAAAAATTAATGGTTTTTCACAATGGAGAAGAAATAGAGGTGATAATGAATTTGGCTTATCTACAGGTGGTAAGTTCATAGGACTTAATCCAGAAAACGAATATTCTGGAAGACCTTTTGTTTTTTCTAATAGAGGTGAAGTTGAAACCATGGAGAAGTTCCTTGAAGCCGCTAACAACTTAGATGTTGAAGCTGCATCTGAATTTATCTCATATCCATTGTCATATAATGGAATGGAATTAACTAAAGAAGATATGATTCAAGAATTTGCATCAAGAGAGTCTCAGAGTTGGAAACCTTGGTCAATGATTCCAATTAAAATTTATGACACCGATCCTACATCAGGACTTATTGTTCAATCTAGAGCAAAAATTGTTCGTAAAGATGGCAGTGTTATGGAGTTTGAAGCATCAGAAACATATTTCTTTGATCTTGAAGGAAAAATTACGGGTGTGAATCAATTTACTCGCGCAATACCTAATCAAGAAGATGATTCTGAAGAGTAAATCTATAAGCATTAAATAATCATCGATAGTTGCTGTGCAACTTTAAACGTACAGCAACTATCTTGTTTTAAAAAAAATAATTAATTCTCATTTATATATTGTTTTAAGATAAAATTTATATCAAAATTATATTAGGAGTTAAAGAGGTAGAATTATGAAAAGAGTATTAGGGATTATATTATTAACATTATTAGTGATAGGGGTATTATTTATGACAATTGAAAAAGAAAACAAGGTAGCAGTAATTTCAACAAATTTTGGGGATATGGTTGTAGAATTCTATCCAGATATTGCTCCAATGCATGTTGAGAGTTTTATGGCATTAGTTAACGAAGAATATTTTAATGGGACGACCTTTCATAGGGTTATTCCAGGATTTATGATTCAAGGAGGAGATCCTAACTCAAGAAATGAAAATAGAGCTACTCACGGAACAGGTGGAAGGGCTGGTAAGTTCTTTGGACTTGGAAATGAAGAAGATCCAAGTACTTGGCTCATCCCGCAAGAATTTAGCAATACGCCCCATGTTAAGGGTATATTATCGATGGCAAGAACCAATGATCCCAATAGTGCTTCAAGCCAGTTTTTTGTTTGTCATGATAATGCAAATTTTCTTGATAATAACTATACCGTATTTGGTAAAGTCATAGATGGATTAGATATTATTGATCAGATTGCAAATGTTGCAAAAGATCAAAATGACAATCCACTTGAGAAAGTAGAAATGTCTATTCGCATTGCTAAAAGAAGTGAAGTTTTATCAGAATAAAGCTTTTGTATTTTTGGAAAAAAAGAAGAAATCTAATATTCTATTCATTTAAGTAAGGGAAAATTGATATGACGCTTTGAGTCCATTTATAAAAATATTCAATGCCTAAACATGGGCTAATGGGTTACAATGTACGTAAAGAAAATGTTGATTATTACTTAAATACTTTAAAAAAAGTTTTAAATAAATAACTTATTTTCTAATAAAGATTTCTTTCCTTCTTCATAGCCAATATCAATTAATTCTTTTGCTTTATGAAAGTCAAAACCTTTAAACTGATCTATAGGAGGTTCAATTAGCAAATCTGGTTCATTGAATTTAAAACTAAGATGAGTAATGTTGTTTAAAACGATTTTTGCTGAGCGATCAATAATATCAATAATATTGTATTTTTCATTTGTTTTTTCAGATGATTCCAATCCATACAGATTAACTGCTATTGTACGATCTGCGCCCATTTTGATGGCTGACTCAAGCGGAACAGGATCTATTAAACCACCGTCAACACATAGAATATCATTTACATACGTAGGGCTCAATATGCCTGGTATAGCAATACTAGCTCTAATTGCATTAATCAAATCCCCTGAGTTAGATTCTACTTTTTCATTTCTAATAATATCTGTTGCAACCGTAGTCAGAGGTATATCTAGTTCTTCGAACGTAGAAATATCAGTAAGTTTCTTGAACACTTTTATTACTTCATTTCCATTCATAACTGCTAATTTTGGATAGATAGGATCTAGTTTGAATAATACGTCCCTAATGAAACTATTTTTATTTCTTACTTCTTCTTCAAATTGTGTAAGATTTCCAGATGCATATAAAGCACCTATAAAAGATCCAATACTTGTTCCAGAGATAAAATCGATTGGAATATTTAATTCATCGATAGCTTTTAATACACCAATATGCGCATAACCTCTAGCAGCACCTCCTCCGAGAGCTATACCTATTTTATAATTTTTTTTCATATTTTTTTTGCCTATAATATGTGAATCTATATCTTAACTAATAAAAAAGGAATATTTAGTATGTATTTTAGACAAATTATTTTTTATCTTTTTATCCTTATGGCTTGTGCTGAAAATAACGAATCATCAAATTTAGAAATACCTCTAAGATCTGAAATTGATTCAAAATATAAATGGGATCTTACAGCGGTATATGCAACAGATGCCGAATGGGAGCGTGACTTAGAAAAGCTCAAAGCTCTTTATCCTGAAATGAGCGATTTTAAAGGTAGATTACTCTCAAATTCTGAGACTTTATTGGAATCAATAAAACTAAGTGAAACCATCAACCAATATTTTGGAAAATTATATCACTATGCATCCAATTCATTAAATGCAGATTTAACAAACGAAAAGTATCAAGAGATGGTACAAAGAGTGAGAAATGTAGCCATCAAATCAGGGGAAGTGACAGCGTACTACACTCCCGAAATGCTCGAATCTGATTATAGTGTATTAGAAGGCTTTATGAATGAAGAACCTGAATTGAAAGTTTATGAAAAAGATTTTAAAGATATGTATATCGCTAAACCATATATACTATCTGAAAAAGAAGAAAGAATCTTAACTATGGCTGGAAAGCTGTCGGGAGTTCCTAATGAAGCTTATGATATAATGAGGGCTACAGATTTTAAATGGGGAACATTTAAAGATGAAAATGGTAATGATTTGACTATGTCTCCTGGAAGGTACGGTAAATATACTAAATCAACTGATAGAAGAGTTAGAGAAGATATGTATGAGGCTCTATATGTGCCTTTTAAGAGCTCATTGAATACAATGTCAGTACTTATGAAGGGTAATGTAGAAGGTCATATCTTTTATGCCAAATCAAGAGGCTATGAAAATACCTTAGAAGCTAAAATGAAAGGTTCTGGAATATCTACAGATATTTATAAAAATTTAGTTAATAGTGTAAATAATAATCTCCAGCCTTTACACAGGTGGGCAGAGCTAAAAGCTGAGCTTCTTGGTGTAGATAAAATAAAGCCATTCGACACGTATGCTCCTTTAGCAGCTTTTTCAAGAGAATATACATATGAAGAGGGTCAGCAAATGGTATTAGAAGCTTTACAGCCATTATTGCAGGCTAATGACGGAGAATTACAAAAATTTACTGAAAAAATGTATAGCGAGAATTTAATTGATGTATTTGAAAATCAAGGAAAAGAAAGTGGTGCATACATGTCTTCTACTTGGGATTTACCTCCAAGAATTAAGTTAAATTTTTCTGGCACGTTAGATGATATTTTTACACTTGCTCATGAATTAGGTCATGCTTACCATTCTTATTTGAGTCAAAAGAATCAGCCATATCCATATTATGGATATGATACATTCAATGCAGAAGTAGCATCAGTAACTACCGAATCCCTACTTATGGATTATTTATTAGCTAATGTTGAGAACGATGAAGAAAAAGCTGTTTTGCTCCAAAATTATATTCAAAATATTGGATCGACATACTACAGGCAGACACGCTTTGCGGAATTTGAATTACTGATACATGAAGCAGCAGAGAATGGTCAGATTTTAACTGAAGATTTTCTAACAACTAGTTTTGGGGAGATGTATAGTAGGTATTGGGGCCCAAGCATGGAAATAACAGAAGAAGAAGCTTATTCTTGGTCGCGTATACCTCATTTTTATTATAACTATTATGTGTATGCCTATGCGACATCATTTGCCGCAGGAGAAAAAATTTCTGAAAGAGTTCAGAATGATGGCCAAGCTGGAATTGATGACTTTATTACATTTCTTTCAAGTGGTAGTTCTGATTATCCTGTAGAATTACTTAATTTAGCAGGAGTGGACATGACAACATCTGAACCTTTTGAAGCAGTATCAAGAAAGATGAACTTCTTGATGGATGAACTAGAAAGCATTTTAAAATAATTTTGAAGTTAAGTAAGAAGATAAGGCAAATTCATTATTGGATTTCTCCGTTTATTATTGTTCCTGTTATGTTAATTTTTACAACAGGAGTATTGCTTCAACTAAAAAAACAATCAAATTGGATTCAGCCTAGTATTGAAAAAGTTAGTGCCAATAAACCTACTATGCTTGTTAGTTATTTGGATGCAGCGAAAAGCGTGCCCGAAGCAGAAATTAAATCTTGGAATGATATAGATCGTATTGATATACGTCCAGATAAGGGAATTGCCAAAATAAGATCAAAAAATCATTGGGAAATTCAAATAGATAGTCAGACAGCTGAAGTTTATTCTGTTAACTATAGAAGATCAGACATTATTGAGTCAGTACATGATGGTTCTTTTTTCACAGACTATGTTAAGTTTGGCTGGTTTTTACCTACAGGAATACTTTTGATAGTTCTTAGTATATCAGGTATTTATATGTTTTTGTTACCATTGATGATTAGAAAGAAAAGGACTAGATTAAAAAAATGAAAAAAATCTTTATAGTAATATTGTTCAGCGTTTTATTTGCTCAGAACGAGGATACAATTAAAACAACACAAAATGTTTCTCTTGTAGCTACATCAAACGTATTTGCGGAATATTATGACTGTGGTTGTCCTAAAGCACCCCTTGGAGGATTGGCAAGAAAAGCATTTTTCTTCAAAAATATGATGTCAGAGAGGGAACCTCTTCTTGTTGATGCTGGAAATACTTTTTTTTCACATGGTGTTATAAATCCTGATGGCTTAAGAGTAAATCAAAAAAAATATAAAGCTAGAAACTTTGTCGGCGCTCTTGAGCTTATTGGTTATGATGTTGTCAATGTCGGATCTAATGATTTTAAGTTAGGGTCAAGTTTCATAAAGGAGATTACATCCGGATCATCAATAAACTTTATTTCAGCAAATCTTTATGATAAAAACACAAATGAATTACTTTTTAAACCTTACCATACTCTTGAATATGACGGAGTTAAAATCGGATTTATAGGATTGAGTGAAGCAACGCGATATGAATCTATTATTAATAAAAACTTTATATCTGAAGGTAATAAATATATCGAACTAGTAGATCCAAATGTAGATATTGTTGTATTGTTAATTGATATCAGTTCTAGTAATGCAGTAGATTTGTCTAATGCATTTCCCGAGGCAGACTATATCTTTCTAAGTGGAGTAACTAAAAGAACTGAACCCAGAAGTAAGCAGGCTCAAGATGGCCCATTAGTATATTCTACTGGTATTCAAGGAAAGCATTTAAGTATTGTTGATATAAGAATAAAAGATATTAATAAGGCCATAGAAGACGTTTCAGCGCCATTTAGCCGACTCCAGGAGATAGACTTCCGCTTAAAGAGATTACAGGCCAAGAATCCATCAAAAACATTAGAACAAATATATGCTAATGATCCTAATGTGCTTTCTCTAGTTACGAAGTATCAAAAAGAAGCATTTGAATTAGGACAATCTTTGGCAAAGTATGGAGATCGTAGTATATTTTTTAGTGTACCTCTTTCTCCTACTATTCCAGACGATAGTGGCGTAGCAGCGTTTATTGAAAAGATAGCAGATAGCGCAGATTTTTCTTTTGAAAAACCATAATTTTGTTTTATTATGAACCACACATGCGAGTGTAGCTCAGCTGGTAGAGCACAACCTTGCCAAGGTTGGGGTCGCGCGTTCGAATCGCGTCACTCGCTCAGTCTTTAGTCCAACTTAAAAAACTATTTATTATCCTCTTATGAACTATAAAAGAGCTGGTTTTTAGCTCTTGATCCCTTATTTCATAATACCATTTTAGCATATTATCATCTA
>JAQXAG010000030.1 GCA_029253045.1 Fidelibacterota bacterium
AGTTTTATTAGTCTTGCACCTTTTTTGATTAAATTATCAATTTTTGGCTTATCTATTGTAAGTGCGGAGTGTTTATGAAATGTAACTTCATCAATCCCTAAGTTACTTTTTTGTTCACACAATATTCCAATTAGTGGCTCACCAATTGTTCCAGTACCAACGACATGTACAATTTTTCTTTCCATGCTATTCATTTCCTCTAAGAGTAATTAAAATTTAAGTCAAAAAATATAGCAAATAATCATACTAAAAAACGCTTATTTATAAATTTCTTAATTTTTTGATATTTACTACAAACCAGATTAATAAAACTATAAATACAGCTATAAATGCTGCTAAAAAATACTCTAAATAATTATACATAATTTTGCTCTCTATCCTCTAAGTATAAAACTTTCAGTTTTAAAAATAACATGTTGAACATCAGATTGGTAAAGGCAAACAAAGAAAATAAAAATGGGCTCAATATACCTGATGGCTGTTTATTCATTTCAACCTGTGGATGAGATTGAATTTCTGCTGCCCAAAATTCTACCGATATAAATATGATAGGAATATCTAAAAAGGCAATAATTCCTATTATAGCAGAAATTAAGGCTACTCTTTGTCTATAGATTCCAACATTTCTCAAAATAAAGTATCCAGCATAAATAATGAATAAAACTAATGTTGTAATTAATCTTGGTTCCCAAATCCATGGCTTTCCCCAAATCGGAGTCGCCCAAATTGGACCTGTAACAAGGACTAATCCTGTAAATATTGTACCAATTTCTGCTGCTGCGTGTCCAATCCTATCATATTTGAGATTTTTGGAAAAAAGATATCCTATTGCAGCCAACATAACAAAAAAATAAGATAAGAAACCCGACCAAGCCAAAGGTACATGAAGATAAAATATTTTCTGTGCCCATTCTTGATCAGGAACCATTGGAGTTAAAAATACAATTGATACTATATTGCATCCCATTACAATCATTGATAGTATGAATAAAGATAAATTCATTAGTATTTAATTAGCCTTTCAAAAAAATTAATTCCTAAAACTGTTGCCATAATTGCAAAAGTTAATAATAAGAGTATTGATTCTATATAGAAAGATATCTCTAGTCCTAAGCATATAGCAATGAAAATATTTGAAGAGTGAATTAAAAGAGGAACAATCATAGGAAATAAAATAAGTGGAAATAGAAAACTCCTCGTACTATTTAATGAAGTCATTAAATATATAAGTATTCCTAACCCTATCAGTCCAACATTAGATACTAAACAAAGTACTAAAATCTGAAAAATTATATCCACTTCTATTAAGCTAGATATTAAGCTATAAATCATAAAAATAAGCAGTTGAACACCAAGCAAAATTAAAGAAAAAGTAACTAGTTTTGCTAAAAATAATAGATAATTATTTGCAGGAGATGTATAAATTAAATCATATACCCCTTCTTCTTTTTCGCGTACAAACGAATTCTCAATCAATTTAATTGATGCTAAAGCAATAATAATCCAGAAAAATCCAGACAAGATAATAATTTCATTTAATTCAGATGGAGGAAATGAAAAAACAGAAAGCATCAAGCATGATAAAGAAAAGAATGTTATATAAAATAAATTATTAGATGATTTCATCTCTAAAAGGAATTCATTTTTAATTAAACTCATTATCATAGAGCAATTTTTCCATTTTCTAGTTTTATAGATTCATCGCAAATATCTGATATGTGCTTAAAATTATGTGTAGAAAAAATAATAGTTTTGTTTTTTGATTTTAAATTTAAAAAAAGATCTCTGAATATATTTTGAGCGGTATCATCTAAATTGGTAAAAGGTTCATCTATTAATAGATACTTCCATGACAAGTTTAAAGCGATAAGTAGTTTATTCCTCTGAAGATTCCCTTTAGATAAATACTTTAATGGCAAATTTTCAAATTCTTTTAACTCCAATAAAACCAAATACTTTTCATAATTTTCTTCACTAAAATCTTGATTATATAGACGCAAAATACATTTAAGATTATTTAATATAGTTAAATCGCTAAAAATATTTGCTTTATCGTTTAGAAATAAAAAATTGGACCCATTATAATTAATATCACCAGAATCAGTGTTCATAATATTAGATATGCATTTTAAAAAGGTAGTTTTACCTGAACCATTGCGACCTAGTAATGCAACTAGCTTTCCTGAATCTATAGTACAAGATATATTGTCTAATACTTTAATATCTGAAAATGACTTACTAAGATTTTTAACTTCTAACATTATTTAATTTTTTTCAACAATGGGTAGAATACAAATAGAATAACCATAAAGTACAATGCAAAAATAAAAAATTGATTAAATAACTCCATAGTCTCTCCTCTTGGATGGCCAAAAAGCAAATAAAGAACCAATGACCATTACGATTCCACCAATCCATACCCAATTTACTAAAGGATTAATCATAATTTTGAAATAGCCTTGATTTTTCTCTGCATCATAAGCAGAAAATATTGAATATATATCTTTTCTCATGGTACTATAAATATCAAGTTCGCTGTGAGGTTGACGTTTTTCAGGATCTGGATTCCAATAAAAATAAATTCTTTTTTCTGGATATAAACTTGTTAATAGATTATTACTTTGATCTATAACATCCATGTCGCTAATAAAAGCATAATGATTATCTCTAGCTTCACTTTTAATACTATTAAGTTTAAAAATATAATTAGCAAAATAAATTTCTTCGCCAGGAGACAAATTAAACTCTTTTTCTACTTCAAATGCTCTTCCAATAAATCCTACAAAAAGTAAAGTAATTCCAATGTGGACAATATATCCTCCATTTTTATGTCTATTATTTAACATCATACTAGTAAAAGCAGATGCAATAGATTTATCTTTACTTTTTGATTTCATATAAGACTTTCTAAACTCATTTGAAATAGATGTTCCCGTAAAAGCTATTCCCATACATGTAACTAAAGGATATAATTGAAAAGGTCCAAAAAATAAAGAATATATTACTCCGGATACAAAACTTACAACCATAGGAATTTTGAAATTTGATAATAATTTTGAATTAGAGGTCGTTCTCCATGAAAGTAAAGGACCAATACCCATTAAAAACAATAAAACTAACCCAATGGGCACATTTAGCTGATTAAAATAAGTAGCTCCAACATAAATCTTTTCTCCATTCCAAGCTTCTGAAAGAATAGGAAATAATGTTCCCCATAATACAATAAAGCACATAAGAAGTAGAATTAAATTATTGTATAAAAATCCTCCTTCTCTTGATGAAAAAGAATCAATTTTTTTATCTGATTTTAATAGATCTAAACGCTTAAAAAACCAATAGACGGTAAATAAAATTAAACTGGTTAAAAAACCTAAGAATAATGGTCCCAAATTTTCAGCTGTAAATGAATGTACAGAAGATACTATTCCACTTCTAGTAATAAATGTACCTAAAATAACTAGCAGGAAAGTTGATGCTGCTAATAAAATATTCCAAGATTTTAACATCCCCCTTTTTTCTTGTATCATAGAAGAATGAATAAATGCTGTAAGTATAAGCCATGGCATTAAAGAGGAATTTTCAACTGGATCCCAAGCCCAATATCCACCCCAACCTAACTCATTATATGCCCAATATCCCCCTAAAATGATACCTGCAGATAAAAAAGTCCATACAATTAATGACCAACGTCTAATGGATTGAATCCATTCAAAGGTAAGTGATTTTGATATTAAGGCAGATAGAGCCATTACGAAAAGAATAGTAGTGCCAATAAAACCTAAATAAAGAGTAGGTGGATGAATGGCCATTGTAACATTTTGTAATAAAGGATTTAACCCATTACCGTTCTGTACAATAATATCAGATGATACAGGCTCAAAAGGGTTTGCTACAAAATTAGATAAAAGTAAGAAAAATCCGAAAATAAAAGAGAGCATAATATAAGACCAAAATTTCAATTCATGCATTTTTCTTAGAGAAACATTAATATAAATTAAAGAGTATATAGACATAATGAATGTCCAAAAAAGTAATGATCCAGCTTGTCCAGCCCACAAAGCAGTTACTTTAAAAAATAAAGGGGTTTCATAGCTCGTATATTGTGAAACATATTGTAAATTAAAATTACTAATTAGCAACTCGTTCAACAAACAAAGGGTGGCTAAGATAACACAAAAACAAACTGCTATTAAACCTCTTTCAGATACATCTAAAAAGATTTTATTTTTTTTAATAGAATAATAAAACAGGAAAAAGAAGGTTGATAATATTAATCCGCCACTTATACTCAGTGCTAAACTTCCAATTTGGGATATCATTATATCTTTTCTATATTTTTTAAATCGCCTTCATATCTTGAAGCACATTTAGTTTGAAGTTCGGTAGCAACAATTAAATTATCATTAAAAGAGCCTGCAACTACGACTTCTGCATCATCCTTAAATAAATCTGGCCTAATACCATAATAATATACTCTTAAACTGTCATTTCCCTGATAAACATAAAAAGATACCTCTAATTGATCATCATTATTGATACTGATCGAATTAGGCTTAATTAAACCACCAACCTTAACACTGGTCGATATAGAAGAGTCTATTGATACAAGTTCTTCAATTGTGTAGTAACGAACAGTTAAGCTATTATCTTGTCTTAAATTAGTAAGATATATAGTCCAAATAACAATTAGCGCAAAAACTAAAATCAGTGATGTATAAATTCTATTCATAATTTAGATTCCAAAAGATTCTTCCCATTCCCCATAAACACCCTTCATTAATTCTACAATTTCTCCAACTGTACCGCCATGCTCTGCGACTTCAATCAAATAAGGGACTAAATTTAAATTATTTTCGCAAGCATTTCTTAATTTTTTCATTTTTTTATCTAGTGATTTATTATCTCTTTTTTTTCTAAGTTTTTTAACTTTCTTTTCTTGAATTTCTTGAGCCTTTTGAGATATTTTTAAGATTTCAATTTCAAGTTTTTCATTTTCATCAACAAAATCATTTAGTCCAACAATAATTCTTTCTTTTGAGTCAATTGATTCTTGATATACAGACGCTGACTCGGAAATTTTCTTTTGAAAATAACCATCTTCAATCGCTGTGATTGTTCCACCGAGACTCTTTATTACTCTAAAGTATTCATTTGCTTCTTCTTCAATTCTGTCTGTTATCTCTTCTACATACCAAGAACCTCCCAGTGGATCTGCTACATTAGGGACACCTGTTTCATGTGCAAGAATTTGTTGAGTCCTTAACGCTATTTTTGCAGCTTTTTCAGATGGTAGTGCTAATGTTTCATCAAGTGAATTTGTATGTAGCGAATTTGTTCCACCTAGCACAGCAGCCATAGCTTCATAGGCGGTTCTAACAATATTATTTTCTGGTTGCTGAGCTGTCAAAGAACATCCAGCTGTTTGCGTGTGAAATTTTAATTTTAAAGAATTTTCATTTTTAGCACCATATTCATTTTTAAGTTTATTCGCCCAAATTCTTCGTGCTGCTCTATACTTTCCTATCTCTTCAAAAAAATCCATATGTGAATTAAAAAAGAATGATAATCTATGTGCAAAGTCATCGATTTTTAAACCCCTCTTTAAAGAAGCTTCGATATAAGTAAATCCACTATTAAGCGTAAATGCTAATTCCTGCGCAGCAGTAGAACCAGCTTCTCTTATATGATATCCACTTACTGATACTGGACTATAAAATGGCATGTTCTCTGAGCAGAACTCAATAACATCTACTACTAATTTTATTGATGGTTTTGGGGGAAAAATGAATTCTTTCTGTGCTATATATTCTTTGACAGCATCATTCTGCAATGTTCCTCTTAAGTGGCTAATATCAATACCATTTTTCTTTGCTAAGGCTACATAGAAAGCAAACAAGATAATTGCAGGGCCATTAATAGTTTGAGATACAGAAATTTTTTCCAAATCTATATCCTTAAATAAAATTTCCATATCATCCAAAGAAGCTACATTAACACCGCAAACACCAACTTCTCCCGATGAGAGTTCATGATCAGGATCATAACCCATAAGTGTTGGCATATCATAAGCAACAGAGAGTCCTGTCTGGCCATTTTGTAATAAATATTTATATCTTTCATTTGTTTTTTCTGGAGTACTGAAACCGGAAAATTGCCTCATAGTCCACAATTTTCCTCTATACATATTTTTATGAATACCTCGAGTATATGGAAAAGTGCCAGGGTCTATACTATACTTATTATCTTTTGTATTAGAAGAATAGTACTCTTCTAGCTTATTGCCACTCAAACTATCAAAATTCTTTTTTCTATCTAGTGTTTTTTTACTCATAGTTAACTATCAACAAATTTAACAATTTTTTCGTATAATGCCTTACTATCTAAGCCTACTTCTTCTAATAATATATTTCTTGGACCATGATCTACAAAATCATTTGGAAGTCCTATATTTAAAATGTCATTCTTAATTTTTTTACTAGAACTCCATGCTGTAACACTTTCTCCAAAACCTCCATCTAAAACAACTTCTTCAATAGTAACAATCTTAGAAAATTTTGAGCAATTATTTTCTAAGTATTCTAAGTCCATAGGTTTAATAAATCTACAATTAACAACCTCTGCTTTAATATCTCTTTCTTTTAAATTCTCTACAATATCCATACTCCTCTTCACCATAGATCCAACTGCTAAAATTAAGATATCATCTCCTTGGCTAACTACTTCCCATGATCCAATTGTTATGATATTTGAATTAGTGTTATCAAAATCAATAGCTGACTCTTTTGGATATCTAATACTAAAAGGTCCTTCAGTATGATTGGTTGCTGTAAACAGTAAATCTTGTAATTCATTTCCATCTTTTGGTGCAGTAACAATCATTCCCTGGATGCATTTCATATATGCAATATCTAATACTCCATGGTGAGTAGCTCCATCTTCACCTACTAGACCTGATCTATCTAAACAAAAAATTACAGGTAATTTTTGCAAAGCAATGTCGTGGATAATTTGATCATACCCTCTTTGTAAAAAAGTAGAATAAATTGCTACTATTGGAATTTTACCATTTACTGCTAGTCCTCCTGCAAATGTTACGCCGTGTGCTTCTGCTATACCTACATCAAAATACCTATCAGGAAAATCTTTTGCAAAATTAACTAACCCTGTACCTTCTCGCATTGCAGCAGTAATTGCAACAATATTCTTATTTTCGTTAGCTAGATTGCATGAAATTTCTGCAAAAACATTTTGAAAAATAGGCACTTCGTTAGTTTTCTTTAAAGGAGTATCTTTCTTTTCTTTTACTCCATGATATTTAACAGGATCATGTTCAGCATAATCTAACCCTTTGCCCTTTTTTGTAATAGTATGGAGCACTACTGGAGTATTTAACTCTTTTATATTATTTAGAGTAGAAACTAACTCATTTATATTATGTCCATCAATAGGACCAAAATATCTAAAGCCTAAATCTTCAAATATCGTAGTTGGTAAAAAGAAATTTTTTGCACTTGATTCTACTTTTTTTAATAGAGTCTCAATAAATTTAAGATGCTTTGGTAGTCTAGAAATTAACCTTCCAATCTTACCTCTTACATAGTTATATGATTTGTTTGTAGCAATTTTAACTAAATAATTTCTAAATGCTCCTACATTAGGACTGATTGACATATCATTATCATTCACAATAACTAATAATTGCTTATTGAGATGTCCTGCATTATTAAGAGCTTCAAATGCCAGGCCTCCTGTTAATGCCCCATCACCTATAATACTTACTACTTTAAATTTTTGATTATCTAAATCTCTTCCACATGCTATTCCAAGTCCAGCAGAGATAGAAGTTGATGCATGACCAGCTCCAAATACATCATATTCACTTTCAGCTCTTTTTAAAAATCCACTTAAACCTTTATACTTTCTGATAGTGTTAAAAGAATCAAATCTTCCTGTTAATACTTTGTGTGCATAGGCTTGATGTCCGGTATCCCAAATAAGCTTATCTTCAGGTGTATTATAAACATAGTGAAGAGCGGTAGTCAACTCAATGGTGCCTAAGGTTGGAGCTAAATGACCACCTATTTCATTAATAGTTGATATAATATACTCTCTTAATTCATCACAAATAAATTCAAGCTCTTCTGGAGAGTATGACTTTAAATCTGATGGTGATTTAATATTGTTTAAATATTTCATATTTATCTTCTAAAACAAATCTCATGCAATAAAGTTTCATTTTGTAATTCAGGATGGCAAGTAATTGCTATATGCATACCTTCTCTCACTCCAACAACTTCATTATCGTGTTTACAAATTATTTTGACATTCTTTCCCATGCTAGTGATTTTAGGAGCTCTAATAAATGATGCTTTCATTGATTTAGTTTTAATATTTTTTTGTACTAAATTAATTGAATCATCAAAAGAGTGAACTTGCCTTCCATATGCATTTCTACTTACTTCAATATCAATAATATTCATGTTTAAAACTTTTTTGTCAAAACTATTTTTTGACATCAGTATTAACCCTGCACATGTACCAAGAATAGGCTTATCAATAGAGAAAGATTTGATTCCATCGATAAAACTTTGGTCTCTTAACAAAAGGTTTGACATAGTTGTTGATTCTCCTCCAGGTATAATTAATCCATTAATACCAGATAAGTCTTCTAAGGTTTTAACTAATTTTGAACTAATCCCAATTTGATTCAAAATATGAATATGGGATGCAAAATTACCTTGTAAAGCTAAAACTCCAACCACAATTACTCACCTCTTTCTGAAAACCTCTGATCTTCAGGAATGTCTGACATCAATATTCCTTTCATAGCATCTTTTAAGTTATACGATGCACTAAGGACTTTCTTAGCATCTGCAAAATGAGTAACAGATTGAACTATAGCATGTGCACGTTCTGATGGATCTTCACTTTTAAAAATTCCGGAACCAACAAAAACTGTTTCAGCACCTAATTGCATCATCAAACATGCATCTGCTGGAGTTGCTATTCCTCCTGCTGCAAAATTAGGTACTGGTAGCTTTCCATTTTTTACAACTTCTTCTACAAGCGCTAAGGGAACTCTAAACTCTTTTGCTTTTTCTGATAGATTTTGATCGTTCAATGCCTTTAACTCTGAAGTAATCATTTTAATATGCCTAACTGCCTCAACAATATTGCCACTACCCGCTTCTCCTTTAGTACGAATCAGTGCTGCACCTTCATCTATTCTTCTTAATGCTTCACCAAGATTTCGTGCTCCACAAACAAATGGAGCTTTAAATGGATGCTTATCTACATGAAAATGTTCGTCAGCCATTGTTAAAACTTCACTTTCATCAATAAAATCTACTTCTAAAGCCTGTAAAATTTGAGCTTCTGCAAAGTGACCAATTCTACATTTTGCCATTACTGGTATAGATACATTATCTTGT
Organism: Fidelibacterota bacterium; assembly: GCA_029253045.1. Taxonomy (GTDB): domain Bacteria; phylum Fidelibacterota; class Marinisomatia; order Marinisomatales; family Marinisomataceae; genus Marinisoma. The sequence goes on from JAQXAG010000030.1 coordinate 9,432, forward strand.
ATTTCTTTAATCATATGAGGGTTGCTCATTCTAGCTACACCTCCATCTTTTCTAATATCTGATGGAATTCTTTC
>JAQXAG010000031.1 GCA_029253045.1 Fidelibacterota bacterium
TAAAGGGACACTGATAAGAAGTGCAATAGAAGCAGCTTTTTGGGACAGCACTCTTACGGTGTGTGGTTCGTTAAATAATTTTGCTAGTCCAAAGTCAGACAGTATTATATGTGCGCTTACAAATAATGCAACAAGCCCAAAAACAAAGGAAAAAATGAAATAATTTTTTTTCATTATAACGTAAGAAATAGCATAAAAAATAATTGATAAGTTCATTAATCGAAACAACCAATCAGCGAAAAATATGTGAGGATCTAATAATACATCAGCAGGTGTAAATGCTACCCCAGCAAAGCAAATACTAGCCAAAAAACCAAAAATAGATCCGACTCGAGATATGTTTTGGACATTAGTACTTTCGTCATAAAGAGATGGCAAAAATGAAAAATAAAGTGAGAAAACAACACTCAACATTATTAGCCCACCGTTGAAGCAATAGAAAGGAACTGAATTAACATGGCCAGCAACTGATTTCATTCTACCCAAATCACTAAGGTAGTTATTAGCAAAAGAATACCCTATTGCATTCTGATCTAAATTATTTCCTCCTTTGTATGACAAGGCTCCAATAATTACAAAAATAATGAATGCACAAATGGCAAAAGAGGGTAAAATAAAAAATAATATTCTTTCTTTCGTTTGCATGAAAGATATTAAGGAAATCTAATCTTTAACAATATTACTATGGAGTACGACATTAGAAGACCTTTGATACAACACTTCCTTATTGTCAATTAATTGAGAGTTTTCAATGGTAACATTATCGCATTTTTGAAAAGAAAATGCAAACCAACTATTGTCGTGCACAAAGCAACTAGAGATAGTCAGACTCTTTACGCCAACGGCCTTTAATCCTATAGCAGCATCCCCACTAATTTCACAACTATTAACATATATATTATTGCCATTATTAATTCTTACAATCTCTGAATCATGATTCCCCTTTGTAGAAATATCATGACCAAGAACAAGATGCTGCAGTACAATGTTTGATGAATTATTAATGATGAAAACAGGCTGGTGACTATCTATTAATACTATGCCTGATGAAAGAATGCCCTGAATGGTAATATTTACTTTTTTATTTACAATGATAGGTTTTGAAACGATGTGAATTCCTTCAGGAATAGATATAACCTGATTCTGTTTAGCAGAATTTATCATATATTGAATCATTTCATAATTTTCTTCTGCCTCTTTAGAAATCTCAGCATACATCGAACTATCAATAGATGGAACATCTTCAATTTTTTTAATTAATGTAAAGTCAACTGGACTTTTTAAAAAGACTGAATCTTCTGGGAAGAAATTTTGAGTTTCGTACCCGTCCAATGAAACAGTGAATTTATCCCAGGGCTGACAATCATTGATTTCATAGTCACCCCTCCTATTCGTTAAGATATTTGTTTCCCATTTAAATTCTTCATTATGAAAACCTATCAATAAAATATTAGCCTGATAAAGTGATTTTCCGTTCTTATCTGTTATTTTTCCCCATAATTCTTTTTGATAAACATCCTGCTCTTCTTCTACTTCAAGTATTTCTACAACGGGATTAAGCTTGGATTCGATATTTACCCAACTAGCACCTGATATTTGCCCATCAAAACCATTACCACTAAAATCTGTAATAGAGCTATCTAAACCCTCACTAAATGGCCAAAAAGCGATGAGATTTTCAGAGCTTTTGTAATTTAGTGTATCTATAGTTGGGTCTATGCCTAAACCAGAATTGTATAATGATTTTATTTCATCTTCTGATAATTTACGGTCCCAAATTACAATATCATCAATCGTACCAGAAAAAAATTCTCCAGAGCTATCCCACATGGTACCAATAAGGAATCTTTCAACCAGTGGATACCCCTTACCAATCCCCATAACTAATGAAGATTTTTCGCCATCAATAAAAAAAGATGAGGTGTCAATTATTTCACTAGAATCACCAATGGTTCCATCATTAACTATTGTATATAAATGCCATCTATCATCCAAGTAAAATGGCGTATCACTTAGTGTGCTCCATTCTTCATTCATTTTAATAGTGCCGGATGTATCAGAAACAGCATTCGAACCAAAAAAGAAAGGATTCCCAGATGTATCACTCTGAGAAATTAATGTTCTCGCACTCGAATTATTAGAATCAGCTTTTACCCAAATAGAAATAGTGTAGTCACCTGAATCTGGTAAAACATTTTCCTCTATCAAAACATAATCATCCACACCATCAAATTGCAGACCTGTAAGGTCTAATGAAGAATCATAATCAGGCCCACAGGCATAAAAAAACATTATAACAAGGATGATTATGTTTTGAT
>JAQXAG010000033.1 GCA_029253045.1 Fidelibacterota bacterium
GGTTTATGGTCAACTATTTTTGGATATATCGCATTAAACCCAGATACTGAATCCGTACTTGGAATTCAATTCTACAAGCATGGCGAAACCCCTGGTTTAGGTGGAGAAGTTGAAAAAAAATGGTTTACAGATAATTTTGTAAATCACCCACAAAAGCAGTCTAATGGAGAATTAAAATACATACCAAAAAAAATTCGTGATAAAAATGGTAAGATTGTTAGTATTACTGTAATTAAAGGTGGAGTTGATTATTCTGATTCCAATAATGCCTCTATTCACCAGGTAGATGGGATTTCCGGAGCAACAGTTACTGCTGATGGAGTAACTGATTTTTTATTGGAAGATTTATTGAGATATGAAAAAACATTAAATAAAATAAGAGACTATGGAACTATTTAGTACTGAATCAAAAAAGATCATAAATGATCCGATAAATGTCAACAATCCAATATCGCTTCAGGTATTAGGTATTTGTTCTGCCTTAGCAGTTACTATAAGATTAGACCAAGCTATCATTATGACTCTTGCAGTTTTATTTGTTCTTACATCATCAAATGTAATATTATCTTTAATCAGAAATTATATACCTGCTAGAGTTCGAATTGTTATAATGCTGTCCGTGATCGCATCATTGGTATCTGTTGTAGATGAATTGTTAAAAGCCTATTTATATGACATGAGTAAACAGCTTTCAGTTTTTGTTGGTTTAATAATCACCAATTGTATTATTATGGGTAGAGCAGAAGCTTTCGCACTTAAAAATGAGCCATCAAAAGCATTTTTAGATGGAGTTGGAAACAGTATGGGGTATGGTCTAATAATTATTATTGTTTCACTTTTTAGGGAATTATTTGGTGCTGGAACTATTACTCTCCCTGATGGAGGAGCAGGTTATGTTCTTTGGAGCATTCCTGATTCATGGTATGCTGCTGGATATGAAAATATCGGCTTACTAGTTTTATCTCCAGGAGCATTTATTATTTTAGGTTTAGTAATTTGGTTTCAAAGAGAAGTGGCTGGTGTTGAGGAGGATGCATAAATGAGCGGTTTAGAACATTATTTAAGTATTTTTACCAAAGCTGTTTTTATTGAAAATATAGTATTGGCATACTTCCTAGGTCTTTGCTCTTTTTTAGCTATTTCTAAAAATATTAATGCTTCAGTTGGGATTGGTATGGCGGTGGTAGTTGTTTTGACTATTACAGCTCCAATTAATTGGTTTTTATGGGAATTCATTCTTGATAAAGGTGCATTAGTTTGGATTAGTGAAGACTTTAAGGATACAGATTTAGGATTTCTAAAATTAATTGTTTTTATTTCTGTGATTGCTGCAATGGTTCAACTTGTAGAAATGTTTATGGAAAGATTTTCCCAGTCACTTTATAATAGTCTTGGAATTTTCCTTCCTCTAATTGCGGTTAATTGTTCTATTCTTGGAGGTTCATTATTTATGGTTGAAAGAGAATACTCAATATCTGAGACAGTAGTTTATGGTTTTGGTTCTGGGGTAGGGTTTTTCTTAGCAATTGTTGCATTAGCTTCTATTAGATACAGATTACGTTATTCTAATATACCACCAAGATTAAGAGGGGTAGGTATGGCTATGCTTCTAACAGGTTTACTTTCTATGGCTTTTATGGCATTTTCGGGGATTGATTTATAATGAATGATATTCTTATAGGAGTAGCAGTATTTAGCTCAGTAATCCTTTTACTCGTCATCGTCCTAAATGTTGTTGGTAATGTTTTATTACCTCAAGGTGAAGTGACCATAATAATTAATGACGATCCAGACAAATCCATAAATGTTGATACTGGAGGTACAGTACTAGCAGCACTAGGAGATCAGAATGTATATCTTCCATCAGCTTGTGGAGGTCAAGGTACTTGTGCACAATGTAAATGTCAGGTTATTGAAGGTGGTGGAGATATTTTACCTACAGAGACCGCATATATTAATAGACAAGATCAAAAAAATAATTGGCGTTTAGGATGTCAGGTCAAAATTAGAAATGATATGAAAATCCAAGTTCCAGATGAGATTTTTAGTATAAGAAAATGGGACGCTGTAGTTAAATCAAATGAAAATGTTGCAACTTTTATTAAAGAATTAGTTCTTGAGCTACCAGAAGATGACCCTATCGTTTTTGAATCAGGTGGCTATATTCAAATTGATGTTCCAAAATATAAAGATTTAAACTATAAAAACTTTGAAATTCAAGATTTGTACACTAGCGATTGGGACAAATTTGATATTTGGCAATATACTGCTGAGAATACTGAACCAGTTTTTAGAGCATATTCAATGGCAAATCACCCCGCAGAAGGTAATATGATTATGTTAAATATTCGTATTGCTAGTCCTCCACCGAATAATCCTAATGTTCCTCCAGGTATCGCATCTTCATATACTTTTAATTTAAAAGAAGGAGACAAGGTAACTGTTTCAG
>JAQXAG010000012.1 GCA_029253045.1 Fidelibacterota bacterium
TGAACCAGGTAATTAATTTTGATCTTCCTACGGTCGCAAAAGACTATGTACATAGAATAGGCAGAACGGGAAGAGCTGGTGAGTCTGGTAAAGCAATATCATTCGTAAGTAGCGAGCAATTTGAATTATTAGACGCTATTCAAAAGCTTCTAAAACAAACTTTAGAGCAACATATTGTCGAAGGTTTTGAACCAAATAATCCAATAGCTAAAAGCAAATCTAAAGTTGGAAAAAAGCAGCGTCGCTTTAATAAGCAAAGTAGATTTAAAAAAAATAAACGAAAATAGTTATATCAAATTAGCAAACAACTTCAATTAATTTTTCCTAAGTTATGTATAGATTATGCTATTCATTTAGTAAATAAAACGGGGAGTTGATGATGTTACGTTCAAGAAAAAACTATATTTTTATTCTAATATCTTTATTATTTAACACATTTATTTTTGCTCAAAATGTTACAATTATTAAACCATCTGAAAATATCGGAATTGATAATTGGAATATTGTCAACGATGGTGTAATGGGAGGAATATCTCAATCATCAATCTATCTTAACGAAGCCAATAATATTAAGTTTGTAGGAAATGTTTCTCTTGAGAATAATGGAGGATTTGCTTCATGTAGAATGGGATATAATGGAAGCCAATTAAAGGGGAGTACAAAATTTTTATTACGCGTTAAAGGAGATGGAAATATTTATAAGCTTCGCTTTAGAATTGGTGGAAGCTATGCTAACTATTCAGCAGACTTTTCTACCATAAAAGACGAGTGGGTTGATATAGAAATTCCCATTGAAGATTTTAAGCCATACTATTTTGGTAGAAAAACTAGAGCCCCCAGATTCAAAATTCATAAAATAAATTCTTTAGGTATACTCATTTCTGATAAGCAATCAGGAAGCTTTTCCTTGGAAGTTGAACACTTAAAAGCCTTATAAAGAAAAAAGAACATCTTCCAACTAAGATTTGCCCTACATGTAACTTATCTTTTGCATGGAGAAAAAAATGGAAAAAAAATTGGGAGTTTGTAAAATATTGCAGCGAGAGATGTAGAAGAAATAAGCACAAAACTATATAATTCTTTATATAGAAAATTTTTTACTAATAATTTCTATCATAGTTCTAATTAATTTTTTTTTAGTATATTGTTTGATGAAAAAAACAGCCATCATTGCTCTTGGAGGAAATGCACTTTCTCAAAAGAAAGAAGCAGGAACTATGTCAGAGCAGTTCAACAATACTCGAAATTCTTTTCAGCAAATTATGGAATTTGTTCGAGAAGATTATAATATTTGTCTTACTCATGGAAATGGCCCTCAAGTCGGAGATGAATTATTACGCATGGATCTCACCCGCGATGTAGTTCCACCCATTCCATTGGGTATTTGTGTAGCAGGAACTCAAGGTACAATTGGATATATGATTCAACAAACATTTCAAAACGCCTTAAGAGAGGAGAATATAGATAAAGAAGTGGTTACTATGGTAACACAAGTGATTGTTAATAAAGATGATCCTTCATTTCAAGATCCTAAAAAGTTTGTTGGTAAACGTTATTCATTTGAAGAAGCAGAAGAGTTAGCTAGAAATATGGGTTGGGATATAAAAGAGCAAGAACCTGGTCAATGGCGACGAGTAGTCCCATCACCTGATCCAGAATTTGTAATGCATGGCCATAGTATTCGTATGCTAGTAGAGTCTGGTACTATAGTGATTGCTGCAGGTGGAGGCGGAATTCCTGTCTATAACACGCATGATAATAAATTAAAAGGTATCGACTCAGTTGTTGATAAAGACTTAAGTGCAGCAAAACTAGGAAGAGTAATACGTGCACAAGAATACTATATCATTACAGATATTGATCAAGTATATAAAAATTTTAATACGCCAGAGCAATCACCAATCCGTCAAATGACAGATAGAGAAGCAAAGAAACTGCAAGATGATGGACATTTTCAACAGGGAAGTATGTGGCCAAAAATTCGATCAGCTATTCATTTCTTAAAGCACCATGGTGAAAAAGCAGTTATTACTAATATTGCGAATATCCAAAAAGCAATTGAAGGAAAAGCAGGCACAACTATTATTAAAGAGTAAATGATTTCACTCACTGCCAATCAAATCATGTGGACAGCTTTTATTGTCGGCTCATCTTCTCCTATCATCTTTTTTTTATTGTACAAACTAGGATATGTATCCAAAAAAATTATCACATTATTTATTATTGGAATATGCGTTGGATTAACTTGGGAAATCCCTTTTGCATTAGCGGGAGATTCATTCCATTTAATTTTAGTAGATTGGCCTATTGATCTTCCCTTGGTACGTAATATTAATTATGCTTTTTTGGACAGTCTTATTTTTCTAATAGGTATTTTTTTATGTAATAAGATTCTAAAGAGTGATAGCTATCTTTATACCTTTAACAGTAATGCACTTTTAATAATGATTATATGGGGAAGTATTTCAGAATTTCTAGTTGACTTAAATTGCAGTGGAAAATTGTGGATTTTTTTAGAAAATTGGTATAACCCTGTATTCATATCTATTAGTGGAAAAGATATGACATTAATACCACAATTAATTTGGTTAATAGCTCCAATTGTATACTATCTATCTATTTTAAGATTTTTAAATAAATGAAAAGGGCTACTAATGTAGCCCTTTTGACTATGTTCTTGGGGGAAAACTGAACATTGTATGCTATTATAATAAAATCTACTAATTTTTATTTATAAGGTTGGTAGTAAAAATTAAGATGATTTTTTAGAATGCTAATGAAATCAATAGTACCGTAAATATGATTAGCCAGGCAGCTAGAAGGAATACGATGATTCTTATGGATGGTTCTTCTTTTTTCATTCTTGGAATTGAGAACAAGGAAATAAAAATAGTATTAGACAGCACCTATAAATATTATTTAATAACATTATTAAGTATAATTATTTTACAGTAATTTTCCTATTATGAAGAAAAACCTGCTAATACTTATACTATTTTTTTCCTCGCTGTTCAGTCAGGATATCAATCTTGAAGTAGAAAAAGATGAGCTAGTCGTTGAAGTGTCAGGAATGGTATGTGCTATGTGTGCATATGGGATTCAAGAAGGACTCTCTGAGCTTTCTTTTTTAAATCAAAAAGTATATAAGGATGACGGTATTAATATAGATTTAGATACACAAATGATCTATATACCTATAGATTTATCTAAAAAAATTGATGAATGGGAAGCAATCCAAATTATTAATGATGCTGGATATGACACCGTAGCTATTTATACTAATTTTGAAGGTAATAAGATTGAAAAAAAGAATATTCCTAAACTAGTTAGTTAGATACTTTTCTTATGAAAAAAAGTATCATTCTCTTAACTATATTTCTATCCTTTTTACAAGCCCATCCCATTGTTTTTAAGGGGGGTAAAGTAATTTGGTTGATTGATTCTCCTAATATAACAGATATTAGATTTGGTAAAACATTCACAAAGAAATTTTATTCTGGTATTCGAGTATTTAATGATAAATCCAGCGATCAATCCTATATTGCCTCGAATAATAATTTATTAATCAAGCGATGGAACCATTCTAGCTATCAAGCAAATATTTATTCCTTATCAAGTGTTGGGCTAAATATAGATTCTGAAAAATCTATGTATAATATCGGTCTTCATGCTGATTGGGAAAATAGAAGATTTATGGTAATGCACATGATAGAGTATTCCTCATTCAACGAATCGACTAAGAATAGTATACGATTAGCATTTACCCCAAAAATTACAGATTACAAAGGAACGGCGGTGTGGTTGATAGCCCAGTATTCTAATCATAGCTTTGATGATAAAAATAATGAAATTTTAATGCCTGTGATTCGAATATTAAAAAGAAATTATCTATTAGAGTTTGGTGGAAATGGAAAAGAAACTTTCCTTACACTGATGACACACTTTTAATTATTTAAATGCTGAATATATAGTAACGATACCAAGCATTTGAGGATAATCTGCTATAGTAATAAATCTATTCTCTTTTAAAATTTCATTAAATTTGTTTCCATAGGGGAAGATACTAGCAGAATCAGATAAATATTCATACGCTAATTTGTCTTTAGAAAAGATCTTCCCTAGCATAGGAATGATCCAATGCGAAAAAAGATAATATCCCTGTTTAAAGGGAAAGTATTTTGGAACGGATGTTTCAAGAATAACCAATTGTCCACCCGGTTTCAATACTCTATATATCTCAGATAAGCCCTTATTTAAATTATCAAAATTTCTTACACCAAATCCAATACTAATGGCATCAAATGTATTAGAGTCGAACGATAATGCTTCAGCGTCATCTAATTCCATAGTAATCTTATGATCAAGTTTTAGGTGTTTTATTTTTTCTTTACCAATAGAGAGCATCTCTCCTGAAATATCTATCCCTATTATTCTCCCTGAAGAGTACTGTGCTAAATCAATTGCTAAAGCTCCAGTGCCTGTTGCTGCATCTAGTATAGTTTCAGGATTGTTAGCAACAATCATTTTTGCTACACGTTTACGCCATGTTTTATCCATTCCAAAAGTAATGAGCCCATTTAATCGATCATATGTATTGGCAATACGATCAAACATTGTGACTATCTGT
>JAQXAG010000068.1 GCA_029253045.1 Fidelibacterota bacterium
AGAGACCATTCAGAGATTATGTTAGAAAGTATGGGAGCTAATATTATAGTAGATGGTGAAAATATCACCGTAAACCCTCTCTCTTCTAAGTTAAAATCATTTAATATGGATATTCCTGCTGATCCTTCATCTGCAGCGTTTTTCATTGCATTAGCAGCTCTATTGAAGGGTTCTGATCTTACTGTAAAGAATATTTTATTAAATCCTACACGAACTGGCTTTATTGATGTACTTGGAAAGATGGGTGTTCAGGGGTTGGTATCAAATCCAACTATTAATAACGGAGAGTCTTGTGGAGATATACAATTTATTGGTTCTAATATTAAAAGTTGTGATGTACCCGCACACATGATTCCTTCAATTATCGATGAAATTCCTATTTTAGCAGTAATAGCAGCATTCGCTAAGGGCAGAACAGTCTTTCATCAGGTTGAAGAATTAAGATTTAAAGAGAGCGATAGGTTAGATGCGATTATTCAAAATCTACAATCATTTGGTATTAATGCGTTTGAAGAAAAAAATAATTTAATAGTTGATGGTGGAAAGCCAACAAAAATGGCTAAAATTTTATCGTTTGACGACCATAGAATTGCAATGGCTTTTATTATACTAAGTCTGGTAGCCTACAAGGATTTTGACATTGATAATACAGATTGTATTGATATTTCCTTACCTGGATTTTTTGAAATTCTTGAGGAGATTCAAAGATGAATCTAGGATTAATAGGCAACCCAATAGAAAAAAGTATTAGCCCGCAATTACAAAAGATTCTATTCAAAGAGTTAGACTTGAGTAATTTTCGATATGAAAAATATGAGATTACCCTTGATAATCTTCCTTCTTTTTTTGAAAAATTTGATAACAAAAAATTTGATGGTATCAATATCACCATTCCGTACAAAGAAACAAGCTTACAATTTATCCATGAAGTTGACAGTGATGCGAAAATCCTAGGAAATATAAACTGTATTAAAAGAACAGATAATATTTTAAAAGGATACAATACGGACTCATATGGGTTCGAAATGCTTCTTAAGAATAATAGCATTTCAATCAATTCTAACCACTGTATTGTTTTAGGAGCAGGCGGTTCAGCCAGAACTGTTATTAAGACGTTAATTGACCAAGGAGCTGAATCAATTACAATAAAAAATAAATCAATAGAAAATGCATTAAAAATTAAGCTTTATGCAGAAAAATTAGGTGGTAAAAATATAGAAATTTATACTAAATCTGATAGCAAGTTTGATATTGCAATCAATACGACACCTTTAGGAATGTATCAAGATGAACAAGATAAAAGTTTTTTTGATATTCCAGTAGATAGAAATAGTATTCTTATAGATTTGATTTATGTATCAAGCCACACGCTCTTTTTAAATCGATATAAAAATAAAGTAAAGAAATCAGTAAATGGACTAGAGATGCTTATTTTTCAAGCTATCAAGTCTATTGAAATTTGGACAGAAACTACCTATAATGTGGACCAAAAATTGGATTCCATTAAAAAACAATTGGAGAAAGTAATATGTTAAAGAAGATATCATATATGACCGCAGGAGAATCTCACGGAAAAGGATTAATTGGAATTATTGAAGGCATACCAGCTGGTATGAATATTACTGAAGAGTATATTGAAAAAGATTTACTTAGAAGGATGCAAGGGCATGGTAGAGGCGGTCGAATGAAGATAGAAAAAGATCATGCAGAAATATTTTCTGGAGTACGTCATGCCGTTACTTTAGGATCACCAATATCTTTGTTGATTAAGAATTTTGATTGGGTGAATTGGGAGGATAGAATGGCTACCGGAAAACCAAAAAAAGAGCATAGAAAAGTATCAATGCCTCGTCCTGGACATGCAGATTTAGCAGGAGTGATGAAATATGGATTAGATGATATTAGAAATGTTTTAGAGCGTTCTTCAGCAAGAGAAACAGCAATGCGCGTAGCAATTGGAGCTGTTTGTAGAAAATTGTTAGAAGAAGTAGGTATTACTGTTGGAAGTCGTGTATATCAAATTCATAATATAGTAGACAATACTCCCGTTTCGAACGATATGGGTCTTAAAGAATTAAACGACACAGTAGATGCATCGCCTGTAAGATGTTTTGATAAAGATGCAGAGAAAAAAATGATGGATGTGATTGATGAAGCGAGGAATAACGGAGACTCTGTTGGAGGATCTTTTGAAGTTATTGCTAAAGGATTACCATATGGATTGGGTACATATATCAATGCCGATGGGAAGCTTCAGGCTAGAATTTCACAAGCTATGATGTCTGTTAATGCATTTAAGGGAGTAGAGTTGGGAGCAGGTTTTGCTTCTTCGGCTGTATTTGGTAGCGAATTACATGATGAAATCTTATATGAGGATAATAAAATAACCCGTGCCAGTAATAATGCTGGAGGTATTGAAGGTGGAATGAGTAATGCTCAGCCAATTCATGTGAAAGTGAGTATGAAGCCTATTTCAACGCTTATAAAGCCATTACGATCTATAGATTTGAATACAATGGAACCTAAGTTAGCTCACAAGGAAAGAACCGACTCTTGCGCTGTTCCAGCTGCTTCAATTATTGGCGAATCTATGTTAACTATTGTTTTAGCTGACGCCTTATTAGAGAAGTTTGGTGGAGATAATTTAGATCAACTTAAAAAACACATAAAAGCTAGTGGAAAATATTAAACAAATTTTTTTAATAGGAATGATGGGTTCAGGTAAATCTACTTTAGGTTCGATGTTGGCAAATAAGCTTAATTGGACTTTCATAGATATCGATACCGAGCTTGAAAAAGAACATGGTCTTTCAATAAATGAAATGTTTAATAATGGAGAAAGTAAGTTTCGTACTTTGGAAAGTAAGAAATTAGAAAAAATAGTATTAAAAGATCATATTGTTTGTGCTACTGGCGGAGGTATTGTGGAAGAAGAAGTTAATCATAAAATCTTAAATCAATCTTTTTGTATTTATTTAGATACATCGCTTGATATCCTTCATGAAAGAATTAAGCATGATAATAGCAGGCCATTATTATTAGCAGGAGATAAAAAAGATTTATTGAGAAATATTTTTAACAATAGAAAAGAAAAATATAAATCGCTATCTAAGCTCAGTATCAATACTGACAATGTTGATATTAGTGACAGTTGCAAAACGATTATGGAATATATAAATGAGTAGTTCAATAAAAGTAAATCTTGAAAAAGATAGTTACGATATCATCTTTGATGAAAATTTTGTTGAATCTGCTATGGCATTGATAGCAATTTCTTCGAAATGTATGTTTATTACACAAGAAATAATATATGAAGCATTCGAAGAGAAGTTTTCAGTATTAAAGTCTTTACCCAATGTAGAGTTTCATTTAATTCAACAGGGCGAGAAAGCCAAATCGATTGACACTGTAATAGAAATTTGTGATAAGATGGCTATGATGCACTTTGACCGCTCTTCTACTGTTTTTGCAGTAGGCGGCGGGGTGGTTGGTGATACAGCTGGATTTGTAGCCTCTATTTTTATGCGAGGAATAGATTATTTTCAATATCCTACTACATTATTAGCTATGGTAGATTCTTCGATTGGAGGAAAAACTGGTGTAAATCTGTCAAGCGGAAAGAATCTGATAGGTAGAATACATCAACCAAAAGCAGTTATCGTAGATGTATCTTTTTTGGATACATTACCACAGCGAGAAATAAATGCTTCATTAGCTGAAGCAATTAAGTATGGATTTATATATGATAGAGAGTTATTTAACTATATTGTAGAAAATATATCAGACATTCTTAGCGGAAAAAACCATACAGTTCTAAAGAAAATTATCTTACGATCCTGTGAAATTAAGAGTGAAGTAGTAAGTATGGATGTCAATGAAGATAATATTAGAATGATTCTAAATTTTGGTCATACTATTGGTCATGCTCTAGAAGGTTATTTTGAGTATAAAAAATTACTCCATGGTGAAGCTATTCTTTATGGAATGAAATGCGCATTATATCTATCACATACTATCGGTAATTTGAGCGAGAAGGATTATCATGCAAGTTTAAAAGCTTTATCTGCTTTTACATTACCCGCTATTGATCTAAAAGATAAGGGATCAATTATTGAATTTGTAAAAAGAGATAAAAAGTTTAGAGAATCACAAATAAGATTTGTCTTAATTTCAGAAATTGGAAAGGCTGAGCTGAGCACAGAGATAACATTAAATCATATTGAAGAAAGTTTAGGAGTATTATGAATATTATTATTGTAAACGGCCCAAATTTGAATTTATTAGGAGAAAGAGAGCCAGAAATATATGGATCTGAATCCTTATTGGAAATTAATTCTTGGATAGAAAATCACGAAGCATGCACTAATTTGAACTTAGAATTCTTTCAGTCTAACTCTGAGGGCTCAATTATTGATTTTATCCATTCAAAGCGTAAAGATACAGACTATCTTATTATTAATCCGGGTGCATTAACTCATTATTCATATGCACTTAGAGATGCAATTGTTGGTACTCAATTAAAGGCTATTGAGGTGCACTTATCTGATATCTATGATCGAGAAAATTTTAGAAAAATATCAGTAATAAAGAGCGTTTGTCTAGCTCAGTTCTATGGAGAAGGCAAGCATGGATATATTACAGCAATTAAGCATATATTGGAGCAAGCATGAAAAAAATAGGCATACAAGGAATTGAGGGAAGTTTCAGCGAAGAAGCAGCAAAATCTTATTGTAGTAAATTTGATATTAAAGAATTTGAATTAGACTACTTGATTAGCTCAATGAATGTGTTAGATGGCCTAACATCAGAAGCAATTGATATTGGAATTTTTGCAATGGAAAATGCACAAGGAGGCGTTGTTATTGAAAGTGTTGAAGCACTTGCTAAAAATCAATGTAAGATTATAGATATGTTCTATGTAGAGATTAGCCAAAATTTATTAGCAAAAGATGGCATTGCTCTAGGAGATATTGAAGAAATTCATTCACATGAACAGGCTTTGAAGCAATGTAAAGACTATTTAGCAGAGAAATTTTGGTCAAAAAAACTTGTAGAAGAAGATGATACTGCTAAAGCAGCGCAAGATCTTGCAGAGGGAAGATTATCAGATAATACTGCAGTCATCGCAAGCAAAAACTCTGCACAAAAATATGGACTAAATATTATTGAAAGTGATATTCACGATTTAAAGAAAAATTTAACATTATTTTTGGCAGTAGAAAGGATTGACAGCGATGAATAGAGTCAGCATTATTGGATTTGGAAGATTTGGAACTATGCTTCATCAATTACTTATTAAAGGATTTGAAGTAGATGTTTATGACATCGAACCTGTAAGTCAATCAGATATTAATTTTGTATCTGTTGATGATGTACTAAAAAATGATACAATATTTATTGCAGTTCCCATTAGAGATTTTGAAGGATTAATGAGTAGTTTATCAACTCAGATAAGCGGCAAAAAGACTATAATAGATGTTTGTTCGGTTAAGGTGCACCCAAAGCAAGCGATGTTAGATCATCTTCCAAATGAGATAGATATCATTGCAACACATCCGTTATTTGGACCTGATTCTCTTGAAGAGAGGGGTTCGATCATGATGATGGAAAAGGTGCGAGATGCTTATAACAGATATGAATTCTGGAAAGCATATTTTGAAAGCCAGAATATTATAATTGAAGAAATTTCTTCTGAAGAGCATGATATTATGGCAGCACGATCACAAGGATTAACTCATTTAGTAGGAAGAGTTATTGATGATTTTGGAACACAGCAAACTAATATTGATACGGTCGGCTATAAATCACTTCATAAACTTGTTAGTCAGACTTGCAATGATTCATGGGAGTTATTTGAGGATATTCAAAAATATAATCCTTATACTAAAAAGATGATTGTAGAATTAAATGAAAGTTTTAAAAAAGTAGTAGATAGTTTAGGCGATAATTAAAAGGAGAGAAAAATGAATGATATTTTTAAAAAAGCAGGTGCTGGTTTATTAATTTTAGGAGTCAGTTTTTATGCTATAACACAAACAATTACAGCATTAATTCCAGGTTTTTTAGGTGGAATAATACTTCTATTGACCTTATTGTCTGATCGTTTCCCTAATCAGAGTAGACATTTTGCACATGTAATTTTGCTTGTTCTACTTGCTGGAGTAGGAGCTACTTATAAATCTGTAATCAGTATATTTGGTTATTTAGTTAGTGGGGACGCGCTATTAAGACCTCTTGCTACAATAGAGCAATTTACAGCCTTCATTATATGTTTGAGTGCAATTATTATGGGAATTCAGTCTTTTATTGAGGCAAGAAAAAAATAATCTTTTACTTTTTAAATTTTAAATAGTCATACTTGTATGCCTGAAGATCATGATTTAATTAAGCAATTTAATGATGGCGATCGAAAGGCGTTTGATAAACTTGTTACAAAACACATAGATATGACATATAATTATTATTATTCAATCACTCAAGATCAGTTAGAAGCAGATGATTTGACGCAAAGAGTCTTTATTAAGCTATATAAATCATTAAAAAATTTCAGATTTGATGCTGCATTTACTACTTATTTATATAGAATTAAGGTAAATACATTAAATTCATACTTCTTTAAAAATAAATGGCGTTCATTCCTACATTTAGATCAAGCACCAGAACTACAAGACTCTGATAAAAATTATGATAAAAAAGTATTAAGTGTAGAACTATGGAATGCAATTAGAACATTGCCAAAGAAACAAAGAAATGTAATGAATCTACGCGTTGCAGAGGGACTATCTTTTAAGGAAGTTGGTGTTATTTTAAATATATCGGATGATGCAGCCAAAAATAATTACAGTCATGGAATAAAGAAATTACGCAAAATTATGGGTACAAGTAGATGAACGATAAATTAAGACAACAGCATTTTAAAACTAATGCTCCAGTAGATACCGATGATTTTTTAAACAAGCTTTATCATAGAATCGATTCAGAATCTTCGAATAAACGAAAAGCAGGTATTGGATTTACTACTTTAACTGTGGTGATTTTTTTATATATGTTTGTTCCGATGGAAACTATTTCTTACAACAAAAATTTCTATACAGAAATAGATTATTTAGAAGATTCTAACGATATAGATCAATTAGACTTAATTAACATATTTACAGATAATAACATAGAGTTTGTAAGTAATAACGAGGAGTTTTAAATGAAAAATATACTAATATTATTAGTTTTGACTGGCGGACTTTATGCTCAAGATGGCGCTGTAAGAGAAGCAATGAATAAAAAAATGGAGCAAGAAAAAGAGCAGCGTGAGGCGTGGGTTGTAGGAGCTCTAACAGAACACCTTGACCTCAATACCGGTCAAGCTCAAAAATTTTTTCCATTACAAAATGAATTTCACAATAAAGCAGGTGCAGCAAAGAAAGTCCATCAGGAAAAGTTAAGAGAGCTACGATTAGCTGCTAAAGACGATAGATCAAAATTTGATGTAGACGCAGCAATAGATTCTAAAATGCGAATGAAAGGTACTTTAGTAAGATTGGAAAGTAAATTTTTAAAAGATACAGAAGGTATTCTTACAGAGCAACAACGAGCAAAATTGCTATTTTTTGAAGAAAGAATGAAGGCTAATATAGCAAAGGAAATGAAAGGTACTAAAGACTTTGATCGTGGTAAGCGTGAATCAAAAAGATTTTTTGACAGGAATAGAAGAAAATAACTATATTTATTCACTATAAAACAAAAGGATTTTT
>JAQXAG010000014.1 GCA_029253045.1 Fidelibacterota bacterium
AATGGGATCAATTACTAGGCGTTACTGGAGAATTATCTGAAGAAATTAATCTTGATAGCTTTAAAAATTCAATCAAACAAATAGCCTTGAATCGTTGGGCAGAAGGATTGCTCGATGAACCGCTTGCAAATATTGAAAGCTTAGATATTAGTATTGTTCAAGGGGGTGAGCTTGTAATTAGTCCCGTTAAAAATTTTAATGATATCGAATCTGCTTGGAAGAAGAATAAAGAAGAAGTAAATGCTATTTACCAAGATGAGCTCGATATTAAATCAATTTTAAGTTATGAGTTAATTAATGAGTTTACGAAGCCAAATATCTTATTTGATAAAGACCTTACTCTCAAGCGTCAAAAAGAAAGATTAGATAGAGTATCTAGATTTCAAGGTACGGTTTTAGCAAATGAGCTAATTGTTGATACCAATAATCGTATTACAGAAAGTGTATTATTAAAGTTAAAATCTTTACAGTTTGAATCAGGTCGTCGCCTAGGATACGAAAAAGCAACAGATAGATTGAGAGAGTATTTAGGAGCTTTTTTTGTAGTTTCAATACTATTATTCTCCTTGTTCTCATTCTTTTTCATTTACCGTAATCACTATTTCAAGGATTATAAAATTCTAATTCTAATAAGTTTATTAATGTATGGAATAATCTTCTTTGCTTGGATTGTACAAAGCTATCAGCTACCTGTATATATTATTCCAATTGCTATGATTTCTATGCTACTGACAGTTCTGTTGGATGCGTCGGTTGCAATTATGATTTCTACGATATTAATACTCTTAATTTCTTTACTAATTGGAAATGACTTAGATTTCGCAATTATACAATTTTTTATCTCTTTAATGTCAATCTTTAGTGTTAGAAGACTAAGAAAACGTCGACAAATTATTATGACTATGTTGTTACTAGTTTTTTGTAGTGTGTTTGTTTTCTTCTCTGTGATGTTATTTAAAGGGATAGATTTCTTAGACTATAATTATTCAAATGTTGGATACTTAGCCTTAGCAAGCTTTTTATGTCCTATCCTATCTTTTGGCTTGGTGCCTTTATTTGAACCCTCATTTGGTATTACGACTGATTTAACATTGATTGAGCTGCTAGACTATGATCAGCCATTATTAAAGAAGTTAATGGAAGATGCACCTGGCACCCATACACATAGTGTTAAAGTAGGAACCTTAGCAGAATCTTGTGCTAATGCCATAGGAGCAAGAGCTCTTCTGTGTAGAGTAGGAGCATATTATCATGATATTGGTAAAGTAAAAAAACCTGAATATTATGCTGAAAATCAAGTAGGAGTAAATAAGCATGATTCCATTAGTCCCTATATGAGCGCTAAGATTTTGAAACAACATGTAACTGATGGAATAGAACTAGCTGATGATTATGGAATTCCATCAATTGTAAAAGAATTTATAGAAACTCATCATGCTACAAATAGGATGGAATTTTTCTATCAAAAAGCACTTACTGAATCAGATAACCCTGAAACAGTGGATGAAAAAGAATTTAGATATCCTGGTCCTAAGCCAAGCACAAAAGAAACAGCAATTGTAATGATTGCAGAAGCAATTGAAGCTCAAGCAAATTCTATTAAAAATCCAACATTTGAAAAATTTGAATCAATGATTGATGAAGCTATTAAGGGACGTTTACAAGATGGACAATTAGATGAATGTCCTCTAACTATGAGTGATTTACAAAAAATTAAGGGACGTCGCGACGGCAAAGAAGGTTTATTACCTGTGCTGTCAGGCCTTTATCATTCTCGTCCAGAATATCCTTCTAAAAAAGATGATTGATTTAGTCGTAAGCAAAACTAACGATAGTTATCAGTATGATACTCAATCAATAAAGGATTTATGTGTATTAGTATTAAACGATTCTAAGTACGAATCTATATCGCTAAATATCATTTTTACTGATGACAGTCATTTAAGTAAGCTGAAAGTAAAATACTTCAATGAAGATGTTCTAACCGATGTACTAGCATTTCCAATAGAAAATGATACAAAGCTAGAATCAGAAATTTATATTAGCTATGATAGAGCGTTAGCAAGTAGCAAGGAATTTAAAGTCTCTATAAATAGTGAATTAGTTAGATTAATAGTGCATGGTATACTTCATTTATTAGGCTACAGGGATAATAATGAGGAATCAAAAAAAATTATGTTTGACAAACAAGAAGCAATAGTGGAAAGCTGTAAAATTAAAATAGTATGAGTAATACCGATCAAAAGCTAAAACAACTTATAGAACTTGTTGAAAAATTAAGGGCACCTGGTGGTTGTGATTGGGATCGAAAGCAAACGGCTGAAACTTTAATTCCATATTTGTTAGAAGAATCTCATGAAGTTGCAGAAGCTATACTAGATAATGAACCTTCACTGCTAAAAGAAGAATTGGGAGATTTACTGCTTAATGTTGTATTTCAAGTTGTTTTAGCAAATGAAAAAAAAGAATTCAATATGGATGAAGTGATAAATGACATTAATGCAAAAATAATTAATCGTCATCCACATATATTTAGCAAAGATAGTAGTGATAAGAATTCTTTTAAACAGAAGTGGGAGCTAAATAAAAAAAAGCAGAAGAATAGAGATTCAATCCTAGATGGAGTACCAAATTCTTTATCCCCATTAATTGTTTCTCATAGACTTCAAGATAAGTCTGCTGCAGTTGGTTTCGAATGGGAGTCGATTAATCAGGTTATCGATAAGATAGATGAAGAGCTAGATGAGTTAAAATTAGGAATTATGAAAAAAGATCAATCTAATATAGAAGAAGAAATTGGAGATTTGTTAATCACTATCGTTAATTTATCTAGATTTCTCAATATTTCTTCAGAATTAGCACTGCAAAAAGCTAATAAGAAATTCTATCGTAGATTTACTAAATTAGAAGAACTAATTTTATTGGATAAAAAAATTATTAATTATTTGTCATTAGATGAATTAATGGAAT
>JAQXAG010000072.1 GCA_029253045.1 Fidelibacterota bacterium
GTTTAATAGTCGATTTGGCACATATATAGTCTTAACAATAGATCCTTCTGACGTGTAATTTTGCACTTTTTCAAGCTCAAGCGCAGCATTAACAACTATTTCTTCTACTGTGTCTTTATCTAAACTTATATTTGCTCTTAACTTACCATTTACTTGAACGGCAATTGTTACTTCATCAGTCTGTGTTAAGGTTTCATTAAATTCTGGCCACGGTGCATTAGAAATTGATTCTTTATGGCCTAACAACGACCAAAACTCCTCAGAAAGATGTGGTATAAACGGTCCAGCAATCTTTACTAAATCTGTAATTAGTTCCGTTGAAATTTGTTCACACTTTTGTAAATGATTGCAGTAAATCATCAACTGAGAAACCGCTGTATTAAAATGCAAGTTTTCTATATCATTTTCTACTTTTTTAATAGTGGTATGGTGTAGATGCAATGTCTCCTTGTCTGAGGTATGCTCCTCTACAATCTTTGAGGATAAACTGCCCTCTTCATCTACAATAATCGACCATAACTTATTAATAAATCTGTAACATCCTTGCAATCCTTTTGTATTCCAGGGTTTTGATTTATTTAATGGACCCATAAACATTTCATAAAGTCTCATAGCGTCAGCACCATATTGTTCTATGATATCTTCAGGATTAATAACATTTCCCCTAGATTTACTCATTTTAGTACCATCGTCCCCTAAGATCATTCCTTGATTATATAATTTTTTAAATGGCTCCTTTGTCGACAAAAGACCTAAATCAAATAATACATGATGCCAAAACCTAGCATATAATAAATGTAGAACTGCATGTTCCTGCCCTCCAATATATAAATCAACAGGCATCCAATAATCTTCATTCTTTTTTGACCACGCTTCAGTATGATTAGATGGATCAGTAAATCTCAAATAATACCAACAAGAACCAGCCCACTGTGGCATAGTATTTGTTTCTCTAAGTCCAATAATATTATTAGATGCATCTTTTACTTCAACCCAATTATCAATAGTTGAAAGTGGTGATTTTCCATCATCTGATGGCTTATAATTTTCTACTTCAGGAAGCTTAATTGGTAACTCTGATTCACTGACAGTTGTGATACCGTCTTCGGTATGAATAATAGGAAATGGCTCACCCCAGTATCGTTGCCTTGAAAATAGCCAATCTCTAAGCTTGTAGTTTACTGTGCCAGAACCCAATCCATTTTTTTCAATAAATTCTATCGCTTTTTCAATTGCTGCATCTACACTAAGGCCGTTGAGAGATAATGTGTCTTCATGCTCAGAGTTAACTAGCAATGCACTTCCCTTTGCAGTAAAAGCTGACTTTGCTATATCTCCACCTTGAACGACTTCCTTAATAGGTAGATTGTATTTTGTTGCAAACTCCCAATCTCTATCGTCATGAGCTGGAACAGCCATAATTGCGCCCGTACCATAACTGATTAAGACATAGTCTGCTACCCATATTTCCATTCTTTCACCACTAAAAGGGTTTATTGCATAAGATCCAGTAAATATCCCTGTTTTATCTTTATTAACCTCTGTTCTGTCAAAATCAGACTTTTTTTGAGTTTCTTCAATATATTTCTCTAGTTTACCAGACTGCTCTTCTGTAACTATTTTTTTTGCTAATATATGTTCGGGTGCAAGAACCATGTATGTAGCACCGAAAAGAGTATCAGGTCTTGTTGTATAAACTTCAATTTTTTCATTTGGATATCCATCAACAGAAAAGCTTACTTCTACCCCTTCCGATCTTCCAATCCAATTTTTTTGGAGCTCTTTAATATTTTCTGGCCAATCTAAATCATCGAGACCATCTAATAGAGACTCTGCATATTTTGTAATTTTCAAAATCCATTGTTTCATAGGGGTTCGAATAACGGGATGTCCTCCTATTTCAGACTTACCATCGACAACTTCCTCATTAGCAAGTACAGTTCGCAGCTCAGGACACCAGTTAACAGCTACTTCTTCTTCGTAGGCTAAACCTTTATTGTATAATTGTAGAAATATCCACTGCGTCCACTTATAATAGTTCGGATCTGTTGTATTTATTTCTTTTGACCAATCATAAGAGAATCCTAACTGATTAATTTGACGCTTAAAATTACTAATGTTCTCTGCTGTAGTTATTTTAGGGTGAGTACCTGTTTTTATAGCATATTGTTCTGCTGGTAAGCCAAAAGCATCCCAACC
>JAQXAG010000011.1 GCA_029253045.1 Fidelibacterota bacterium
GTATTTAGTATTATAGGAATAGTACTTGCAACTCAAGGAGTTCACTTTTACGATGCTGCATGGTCTTTTCCTGGAAATTTATTTTCCGATAGTTTTAGAACATCTTTCCCTTTAAGCAGTGTTCCTTTTATGGTAGTTGCATTACTTGGAACTGGTGTTTACATGACTTTTAAGTTAGGATTTCCACAACTGAGAAGAGTTCTTCATGGTATAAGAGTAACTAAAGGAGATTATGATAAAGTTGATGATGAAGGTGATTTAAATCACTTTAAAGCATTATCAACTGCGCTAGCAGCAACAGTTGGTATTGGAAATATTGCAGGAGTTGCTATTGCTATTTATTATGGAGGTCCTGGAGCATTATTCTGGATGTGGATTAC
Organism: Fidelibacterota bacterium; assembly: GCA_029253045.1. Classification (GTDB taxonomy): domain Bacteria; phylum Fidelibacterota; class Marinisomatia; order Marinisomatales; family Marinisomataceae; genus Marinisoma. The sequence continues at coordinate 381 of JAQXAG010000011.1, forward strand.
CGCCTTTTTTGGAACAGCTTTAAAATACGCAGAATGTACCCTTGCATTAGAATATAGAGAAACAGATGCTCTTGGAAATACTGCTGGTGGACCTATGTATACTATAGAAAATGGACTAGGTCCTAAGTGGAGATGGTTAGCTGTTACTTTTGCTTGCTTTGCTATTATCTGTTCATTCTTTACTGGAAATGCTATTCAATCAAATACATTAACACAGCAATTATATGCACAAATATTAAGTATCACAGGACCTGATAACGCTCTTATGGTAACCAATTCATTTACATTACTTGGTAGCGAATCAAATATATCCATGATGCATGTCATTATTGGATTATCTTGTGCTGCCATCGTCGGATCTGTTATTCTTGGAGGAATTAAACGTATAGGTAATGTTACAAGTTATTTAGTACCAATTATGGCAGCAGTTTATGTTATGTGCGCATTATTTATCATTCTTACCAACTTTGAAAGAGTGGGAGAATCTTTTAGTACTATTTTTACAATGGCATTCAACCCCCCTTCTATTAAGGATCCAGCTATTGGAATAGCCGCTGGAGCTTTTATTTCTTTTTTAAATACTATGATGATGGGCGTAAAAAGAGGTTTATTTTCAAGTGAATCAGGACAAGGATCTGCAGCTATTGCTCATTCAACAGCAAAGACACCATACGCTGTTAGAGAAGGTGTTGTCGCACTTCTTGAGCCATATATTGATACAATCATAATTTGTACATTAACAGGTCTTGTTATCATGGTGACTAACTCTTGGCATTTGACTGAATTTTATAGCCAAAGAATTGATCCATCCATAACAGATTTAAAAGCTGGTGTTCTTTTAACAAGCCATGCTTTTGGAATTGGAATGCCTTCTATAGGATCACAAGTTGTAACGATAGCTGTAGTGCTTTTTGCTCTATCAACTGCTATTAGCTGGTCTTTTTATGGAGACAGAGCTACAGAATACTTATTTGGAACAGGCGCTATTCCTATTTATAGATATTGTTATGTATTTATGGTATTTGTAGGATCGATGCTAACTTTAGAACAAGTTTGGATTTTTGGAGATGCTGCTTTAGCATTTATGACTTTTCCAAATCTTCTCGCTATTATACTATTAAGCAACAAGCTTAAAGATTTGTCTACTGAATATTTTTCAAAATATTAATTAGCGCTAGGTATAAATCTTACAATACATTCTACATGATGTGTCATAGGAAATAAATCAATGGCATTAATTTTTTCTAGCTCATAACCAGAATCTTGCAGAAACTTAGCGTCTCGAGCAAGTGATGCTGGATCACATGAAATATATACAACCGCTCTTGGCTTCTTAGAAATAATTTGATCTACTACTATCTTACCAGCTCCACTTCTAGGTGGATCTAAAACAATGATATCTATGTTGTCAATATTTGGAAGTTTTCTATCTACACTACCACGATGAATAGTAACATTGTTATAGTCTTTAAATATTTTAGATGCATCTCGCACGGAATGATTGCTAAGCTCAACTAAGTGAACATGACCATCATTACCAATTTTTTTTGTAATGGGCATAGTAAATAGTCCAACACCGCCATATAGGTCACATACTATATCACCAGGATTTAATTTCATGAAGTCTATGGCTAAATTGATTAATACTGATGGAGCTTGCGTATGACTTTGCCAAAATGATTGCGGGGAAATATCATAAATGTTTTCCCCTACAATTTCACGAATTTTTTTTGGACCATCTATAGTCTTTTTTCCTCTAGATATATTTATCTGATTTGAACTAGAAACAGCAACTCTAATACGATCACTTCCATTCCATTTTTTACTAAAAATTTCTGAATTATTAATATCATTAAGTGCAATTGAACATTCATCTATTTCAACAACTTTTTTTGTTTTTGATGAAAATAAACCAGCCTTACCATTATCAGATACTGCAAAGTCAAAACGGGTACGCCAATGCAAACCATCAATTGGCTTTGCACTTACCATTTCAGGATCAACCTCTATTTTTGCAATACGCATAAATTGATCTCTGATGACTTCTAATTTTAAGTCTTTCTGAGCAGATATTTCAATATGCTGAAAATCACAACCTCCACACCCATCTGGATACGCATGATTACAAGTGGGTTTAACTCTATCGCTAGATTCGCTTAGGATTTTTACAGCATCGCCATGAGCCAATTTTGATGAAACAGATGTAATTTTTACGACAGCTTTTTCGCCCGTTATTGCATGTCTTACGAATACAACTTGTCCGTTATGACGAGATATGAAGTGTCCACCATGTGCAATGGGGCCAATTTCAACTTCAATTTGATCACCTATTTTTAAGCTTTTAATATTAAGCTAAGTCTAAATAAGTTTTTACATCAGAAAGTACGCTTTTGAGAAGCTTGTCATCTGACTCTAAAAGTGTTTTGACTTTTTCTCTTCCTTGAGCAATTTTTTCACCCTTATAAGAGAACCAAGATCCCATCTTTTCAACGACACCGCCTTGAAGCGCTAAATCAAGAAGGTCACCTACGTATGATATACCTTTACCATACATAATGTCGAATTCAGTCATTTTGAATGGTGGAGCAAC
>JAQXAG010000017.1 GCA_029253045.1 Fidelibacterota bacterium
GCCAATTACTTCCCATAATCTCTTATTAATACTTTTAATTCTTACTTGAATCATATCTGCAGATCCTGTCTTTTTGTATTTAAAAAGATTTGGAAGAAGTCGTGGCGTTGATTCATAATAGGCCCTGTAAGAGTCATCATGGGTGCTTAATAGCACTTTTTCTTCATTAAGTATAGTTGGAACATGAAATAGAATAAATACTAATAATAGAGCTACTGATATAGCTATAGACTTGATTGCAAAACACATCCCTAGAAATAGCATTAGACTGAAAAAATATAAAGGATTTCTTACCATGGAATATGGACCTTCTTTAATTAATTTTTTGGTTTTAAAGCCTTCAAGATAAAGTGATGCCCAAATTCTTCCAAATCCTCCCAAAACAACAAAAGTAAATCCTATACAACTAAATAAGACTGATGTATTCATATCTATATCAAGGGTATAAGCAGAAAAATTATTATCAAGAATAATAAATATAATAATTAGTATGACTGATATTCTTAGTATCGCCATTCTCTTACTAGCTATTTTTTTGATTAACATAGTTTTCTATTTCTTTCTTTTAATTATTATTTAATTGCAACACGCTTTTCTTGAATAAGCTGACAGCCTGGAACTTCTTCTCCATTCTTTAAAGCTTCTTTAATCTTGGTTTTATCAATCGATTGTGTTTCTTTAGTTTCAAAAAACTCATCAGGGATAGCACCTTCATTCGTGATAACAACTTTATGAGGATTATTTTGAATAGTAATTGTGATTTCAGAGCTCTCTATTTTTTGTGTATTTGTTTTTTCTAAATTATATCTTAAATATTCTTTTAGATGTTTTATTTTAGATTCAATAGACGTTCTTCTTTTATGTTGTCTAGATTCAACTTCTTTAATGCCTTCAGCGGTATGTTCTAAGTTTTTGATATACTTAGCAACATTAGTAGTTTTAAGCTTGAATTCACCTTCAAGAGACTCTAAAGTGTCCTTTACTGACTGGTCATCCAAGTCCGTTAAGCTTTCTAAAGCTTCTTGAAATTCATCTGCAAGTTCATATAGACTAGGTAATGACATAGATTAATATAAAAAAAATACCCTGAAATAATCAGGGTATTTTTGAAATACAGTTAAGTAGTTAGTTTGAAATGTATATTATTTAGATTTCTATAACTTGTTTTCCAAAATTCCTTCCCGTTAAAACATCCCTTAGAGCTTGAGGTGCATTCTCAAAGCCTTTTGTAATAGTTTCTCTATAAAATAGTTTTTTATCTAAAATTAATTTAGATATTTCACCTGTTGCTTTTGCCCATTCGCTCATCCATTCAGTAACTACAAAGAATCTATGTTCTGGCTTAGGATCGAGAACCCCAAGCACGTGAAAAGGTGTTTCCATTTTAGACACATCTTCAGCATTATATTGAGATATAAATCCACAGATTGGAACTCTTGCATCCTTATTTAAGAGGGGAGCAATTGCTCTAGTTACTGGACCACCAACATTTTCAAAATAGACATCTATACCATTCTTACAAGCATTTTTAAGGTCTTCTTCTAGATTTCCAGCTTTATAATCAATGCATTCATCAAAATTTAAAGTATCTTTTACGTAAGAGCATTTATCTGGACCGCCAGCTATACCAACTACATAACATCCATAAGACTTTGCTAGTTGTCCAACAACGCTTCCTACAGCTCCTGAAGCTGCTGAAACAACTACAGTTTCTCCAGACTTAGGATTCCCAACTCTGTTTAGACCAAAGTAAGCAGTTCTTCCAGGCATTCCAACCGTTCCTAAATAAGTAGATAATGGTATCTTTGTTTCAGGTATTTTATATAAAGTAGGGTCATTATCTTTAACTTTGATAAATGTTTGCCAACCTTTATGAGCGCATACTTTATCACCAATAGCATATGAATCAGAATTAGTTTCAACAACAATACCCACAGTTTCACCTGTCATAGGTTCTCCAATTTTAGCTGGTTCAGCATATGAGGATCCATCATTCATTCGACCTCTCATATATGGATCAATTGATAAATATTTAACTTGAATAAGAATTTCATTATCATCCAGAGATGTTATCATTTCATGGTTCATTTTCCAGCAATCATCCTCGGGCATTCCTTTTGGTCTTTTAGCTAGAAGTAATTGTGAATTTTTATATTGCATTATTTTTCCTTTTTATTGATTAGGTTAAATTTAGTTGAATTAGGTAGAGATGTTTGTAGTAAGAAATACTATTATAATTCTTTGATTTCTTTAAGAAGATCATTAAGCATATCTTTTGCATCACCAAATACCATGATAGAATTATCATAACCAAACAATTCATTTTGAACACCTGCAAATCCAGGATTCATACTTCTTTTATTAATAATAACTGTACGAGATTTATCTACATTTAAAATCGGCATACCATATATAGGGCTAGATTGATCATGTCTTGCAGCTGGATTAACAACATCATTTGCTCCAAGTATTAATGCAACATCGCAGTCTTCAAATTCAGGATTAATCTCATCTAAATCTTTAAGTACGTCATAAGAAACATTTGCTTCAGCTAATAGAACATTCATATGTCCTGGCATTCTTCCAGCAACAGGATGAATAGCATATAAGACTTTTTTGCCTTGAGCTTCTAAGGTGTCAGCTACTTCTCTTGCAACATGTTGTGCTTGTGCTACAGCTAACCCATAACCTGGTACGATAATAATTTTTTCAGCAGCATCAAGAATCATTGCAGCTTCCGTTGTTGAGTAACTTTTAATATTCATTTCTTGTTGAGTCGAACCTGCAGAGCTAGTCTCAGAACCAACAGCACCGAAAATTACATTTGCTAAAGATCTATTCATTCCTTTACACATAATGTTTGTTAAGATTAATCCAGAGGCACCAACCAATGAACCGCTAATTATAAGTGCATTATTTCCGAGTAAAAAACCTGTTGCCGCAGCTGCTATTCCAGAATATGAATTCAACAGCGATATAACAACTGGCATATCAGCTCCTCCAATTGGAACAGTAAGACCAATTCCTAGCATGAGCGCTAGGACCGTAATTGTATAAAATATTGTATCACTTGGTAGTAAGTTAAAGTTGTAAGCAGAAAGTAAGGCTAACATAGAACCAAAAATTAATGCATTGATAGCTTGTTGGCCTGTAAAGGTAATAGCTCTTCCAGATATGAAACCTTGAAGTTTTCCAAATGCAATAAAACTTCCAGAAAAGGTTAATGTTCCGATTAAAACACTAATAGACATAATAATAAAAGAACTGTCAGATCCTGAAAAATATTCAGAAGATGCAACAAAAGCAGAAGCTGCTCCCCCTAATCCATTAAATATTGCTACCATTTGAGGCATTTGAGTCATCTCAACTCTAACTGCAAAAATAATACCTAAGATAGAACCAATTCCTACACCTAAAGCAATCAATTGCCAATCAAAATTTGCGCCCGATGTTAATGTTGCTATAATAGCAACTAGCATACCAAGAGAAGCTAAAAAGTTACCACTTCTTGCGGTTTTTGGGTGAGAAAGACGTTTGATCCCTACAATAAATCCAATTGCAGAGATTAAGTATAATAAATTTTGTATGTCAGTTTGATTCATCATTTTTTCTTAAACATTTTTAACATTCTATCTGTTACTAAAAATCCACCTACAACATTAACTGTTGCACAAATTAAAGCAGCTAAACCAAGGTAAGTACTAATCTCGCCTTCAATAGTAATAGCTAGTAGAGCTCCTACGATAGCGATACCAGAAATAGCATTTGATCCAGACATTAATGGTGTATGCAGAGT
>JAQXAG010000022.1 GCA_029253045.1 Fidelibacterota bacterium
ATCTTGGATAATCGTATTGATTATTCAGACTCTCAGATACTTCTATTTTTATTTGTTATTTATATTATTGCTAGCTTCCTTAGACCAAATATCACTTCATGTAATGGTGAGCTTGAAAATGAAAAGAAAGTTTGTTTAAAAAAATCATTTGGAAGATTATTTGTTGGATCAATAATGCTATATGCTGGTTCTGAGCTTTTTATTTCAAATGGAGCGTCGCCATTAGTTCGCGAGTTTGGATTTTCTGAAAAAGCAATTGGCATGACTGTTGTAGCTATAGGAACGTCTCTTCCTGAGCTATTTGTCACCCTAATGGCACTTTCGAAGAAAGAGGTAGGTATATCATTGGGTAATATTATTGGATCGAATATTTTCAATATTTTATTTGTTTTAGGTGTGGTGAGCTTTATAAGTCCTCTTCAAGTGAGTAACGTATCCTTTGAATTGTTCTTTGGAGTGGGATTATTGATCTTATTAGCTTTATTAAGCTTTTTTTATAAAGGGCTCAATAAATTATCTGGTTTTTTATTGGTATCAATATATGTCTTATTTCTTTATCTTCAGTTCTATGGTTGAGTTTAAAAATATTACATATAATTACTCGTCAAAATCTGGAATCTATGATGTCGATTTAAGCATTAAAGATGATGAATTCTGTTTCTTAGTTGGTCCTACAGGATCTGGAAAAAGCACACTCTTAAAACTTTTATATTTTGATCTTTTTCCTGATAAGGGAGATGTAAGAGTTTTAAAATATCTTTCTTCTAAGATAAAGAAAAAAGATATTCATAGAGTAAGAAAAAAAATCGGAGTAATTTTTCAAGATTATAAGCTATTAAAACAAAGAACAGTCTACGAAAATATAGCACTTCCTTTGCATATAAATGGCATTGGAAGAAAAAAAATATCTAATCTTGTAAATGAAGCCCTAGAATTAACAGAGCTATCCAGATATTCAAAGAAATTTCCGAATGAACTATCTGGAGGAGAACAACAAAGAGTTTGTATAGCACGAGCAATTGTTAAAAATCCAGACATAATTTTAGCCGATGAGCCTACTGGAAATCTTGATCCAACAACAGGACACAAAATTTTAAGGATATTAGAGCAAATTAATAAAGAGGGTACATGTGTAATAATGGCTACACACAACTATAAATTAATAGCAGAAAAACCATATAGAGTTATTGAGCTAGATCAGGGTAGAGTGGTGAGCGAATGATAGATAAAATAGCATTTCTTTTTGCCGAAGGATTTAAAAATTTTTTAAGAAATAAATTGACCAACTTCTTATGTATAATAACAATTTTAATTAATTTTACCATACTTGGAACGTTTTTTGTTGTAGGTTTCAACACAGACAGTCTTGTTGATTTCTTTCGCTCAAAATACACTTTTGAAATTTTTTTGAATGAAGAAGTAGATTTAAAGCAATCAAATGCTATTGTTGCTGACCTAGAAGCAAATTCAGCTATATCATCAGTTATGCTTATTGATAAAGAAAAATCTGCAGATATTTTCTTAAAAGAATTCGGTGAAAATGTAGTAGATATGTTAGGATACAATCCTTTACCAATATCTTTAAAAATTTCTCTGCAAAAAGATAATTTTGATTTAAAAAAGATAGAGTCGTTGATTGATGAAATAGAAGGATACAACTTTGTAGATAGTGTAGAATATAGAGGTGCTTATATTGATAGTATTGAAAGTAAAATCAATCTTTTTATTTTCTTCTTTTTAGTGTTGGTTATTGGAATCATTTTTATTTCAATTCAAATGATTTCAAATACAGTGAAGCTTTCTATGTCAAATAGGAGTGATTTCATTGAAATATTACAATACAATGGAGCTTCTAATATGTTTATAAAAATACCATTTTTCATTGAATCAATATTACAATCTGCTATTGGAGCATTTATTGCATTTTTATTAGTGAATTATAGTTTCATTGTAATAAATTCCTACTTCAATTTGAATATACAAGTTGACGATGTTTTATGGGCTTGGATGATTGGCTTATCCTTGATAGTAGGTATATATGCATCCAATAGAGCAATGAAAAGAATATTATTATGAACAAAAAAGTAAAAAATGGATCAAGTAGTTCATCTGTTAGCAAAAAAGCTACTTCAACGAAGAAAATGACAAAGAAAGATTTAGAGATGGTCATTAATTCTCTCGAGGATAAACAGCTTAGATTAAAAGCTGAATTTGATAATTTCAGAAAAAGAAAAGAATCTGAAATTTCTGCACTTTTTAAGTACGATGGTAAAAATTTTATAATTGATTTTCTATCTATTTTAGATAACATAAATAGAGGAATTGAATCCTATAAGGATGAAAATACAAAGAAGGCATTAGGGCTAATTAAACAAGATTTTTTGAAAAAAATGAACGATAAAGAAATTAAAGAATTTGGAAAAGTTGGAGATATCTTTAATCCAGAATTACATGAAGCTCTTACCACTGCAAGCTTAGAAGATAAAAAAGATGATGAAATAGTTGAAGTTTATGAGTTGGGATTTAAATATAAAGATTTGATTATTAGACATGCAAAAGTCGTGGTAAATAAAAAATGAAAGATTTCTATGAAATATTAGGCGTATCTAAAGACACTCCAGAAAATGAAATAAAGCGTGCATATCGTAAAATTGCTATGAAGTATCACCCTGATAGAAATCCCGACAATAAGGATGCTGAAAAAAAGTTTAAAGAAGCAGCTGAAGCATATTCAATTTTAGGCGATGCTTCTAAGAGGCAAAAGTATGATCAATTTGGCCATTCTGCATTTAACGGAATGGGCGGAGGACAATCAGGATTTAATTCTATGAATATGGACGATATCTTCAATCAATTTGGAGATATTTTTGGTGGAAATAATCCATTTGAATCATTTTTTTCTGGAGGAAGATCTTCATCTAAGCCGAGAAGTGGAGGGGATGTTAAGGTTAAAATTGAAGTATCTTACGCTGAAATCGTCAATGGTGGAGATAAAAAAATCAAACTCAGAAGACTTAAGTTGGCAGATGGAGCCACTTTTTCAAATTGTTCAATGTGCAATGGATTAGGTCAAGTAACAAGGGTTACTAATTCTTTCTTAGGCCAAATGCGATCTACATCAGTTTGTCCCGAGTGTAAAGGCTACGGTAAAACTATTGATAAAATTCCATCTGGTGCAGATAAAAATGGAATGATTAAAAAAGAAGAAACAATCAAAATAAAAATACCAGTCGGAGTTGAGAATGGTAATTATATGACCCTAGAATCCCAAGGACATGAAGATATTAATCGTAATGCAGGAGATTTGTATGTATTCTTTGAAGAGGAAGAGCATGAGCATTTCTCAAGATATGGAAATGATGTTTTGCTGCAAGTGAAGGTTGGTTATTCACAGGTCGTTTTTGGAGATAAAATTGATATTCCAACAATCAATGGCCATGCCAGCTTGAAGATTCCTTCAGGTCTCCAGCCTGGTCAGATTTTAAGAATTAAAGGTAAAGGGTTTTCTAAGCTTGGAAAGACTAGCAGAGGTGATCAGCTTGTTAAGGTTCAAGTAGATGTTCCTAAAAATCTTTCAAAAGATGAAAAAAGAATCATTAAAGAGTATTATGAAATAGAAAAAGATAAAGACATTAAATTTGAGAAGTTTGAGGATTAATATCTTGCTATGTTCTTGATTTATTGTAAATTCTGTGGAGCCTAAAATGAATAAAGCCAAACAAAAATTTTTTAACGACTACTTAGAGATTATTACTTTCTTTGTTTTCCTACTCATTCTCCTTGTAATGTATGTTCCTAGCATGATTTGGGAAGAAGAGGATATGTATAAAAATGAAAGTAGATCTCGTATGCAAGCACTGTATAACGTTGAAAACTTTCACAACATATTAGTAGGAAAATATGAACAAGATGGTCTTAAAGCAGTAACGCTCGTAAATGCTGTTAGGGATTCAGTAATGGCTGATTCTACTTTCTTAGGCGATCAGTCAATAAAATTAAACGGAGAAGAATTTCTTGTTAATATCCCTAAAGGTTTTGATGTAGAATATGATACAACTTTCGGACAAAGAAGAGTTGCAAAAGAAACAATTGTTGATACTACGGTAACTATAGTAATGCTTTCAGAAGATACAGGACTTGAAGATACTTTATATGTTCAAAAAAGAAATCTTTTTGAAATGCAGGAAGACCCGCTTTTCTTAAGCGTTGTTAAAGAAGCAACTTTTGAGCGAATTGAAACCGTATCATACTTCGATAGAAGATTTAGAAAAGAAACTACTCCTTATAATTTTGTATTCCTTCCAGATGCATCTCAGCTTGTATGCCCTTTGACAGGAGAACCTTATATTATTGATATAAACGAAGAAGCAAATTCTGTAAGAGTATCAAGTCCGATTCGTTCTTATAGAGATAATAGATATGGATTCTTTGCTTTAAAGACTAGAAGTCATGGCTACATTATAGATGGAACTAGAAGTTGGGATAATTAGTTGATTGCTATACTTCATAGTACATAGCGATACTCTTTCTGTATTTAAAAAAAGCTCTGAAAATGATTCATTACATTTAGAGTTAAAAGTCAAATTTCATCACAATCTTATATCAATAGATAATAATTCAAAACTATTAAGTAGTGTAATAGCTCAAGCCCTTGACGAACTAGGCGAAAAGATAGATTTAGAAAATCAGCAAGCAGCAATTGCTATTAACGACTCAGTACTTTCTCATTCTTTGAGTGTGATATCAAAAAAAGATCAGCCAGTTCTTTTCGGTAAAGTGAAGAAAGAATTGCAAAATAAATGGAAAGATTTATTTAAGAATTATTTTTCAATATCAGAGAGTAGAAAGTCTTCAAAAAATATATTTCATACGGTTGGAATGAATCATTATTTGAGAGAAAAGATTAAACTAAATTTTAATAATTTTGGAATAGATATTAAATACCTTGTTCCTGTATCAAGTATCGTTCTTTCGAGTATAAAAAGTACTCAATATGCTGTTACTAAATCATCTCGTATATATTCAATTTTTAACTACTCAAAAAAAGGATTTTCTTTTTCTCAAGTTAGTTTTACTGGAAAGAATAAAGGATTTAAAAGGATTTTAGGGTTAGCTGACTCGGTAAAACTGCAAGAGAAAGATTTGAAAACTCCTAATCTAAGATATATCATATTTAACGATATGAAGGTAGTTGAATTTTTTGCAAAAACTATAAAAGATTCATACCCTATTTTAAACTTCATTAAACCATTTGGAATACAAATTGTAGAAAGTGAACACAAAAGAAAAGTAAAACCTGTACTAGATAAGAGCGATCATTCAACTTTATTTCAATATTTACAGAGTTTCATTGCAGGATTATTAACACTAGGATTGATAGTATTAACATTGGTATCAATTAGCGATTTTGATTTTTTATACAATGAATCATCGGTCAGTATTGAAAAAGTTGTTAAAAAGAAAGCTAATAAATCTTGGAATCAATTAGAAAAATATCAAAGTAGTTCATATGCAGCTATAAACGAATTTTCAGAAATTTCTATTTCAAATAATATAGATAAAATTCAGAGTATAAATATTCTTGATAATCGCATCAATATTGATACTAATTCAAATGATGGTATAGGCGGAGGATATACTATTAAATTATCTAAATATCCTTTAATAGATAAATCAATAACGATAGATAATTTCTTAAGCTTGATAACTAATACAGACAGTAATATTCAATTTCAACGAACCAATGGTCTATTTTTTGATATAGAATCTGATAATGTGATTATTAGATGTGATAATATAAATTTATCAATACAAATTCTTGACAATATAAAGCAGTATAACAATCTGATTTTAAGAAAGATTCAATATACTAAAGCAGATAGCTCAGTCCATCTGTATATTACAGCTTTAAGGTCATGAAAATACTATCTGGAAAATTTAAAAATCAATCAGTTAGCATAAGTCGAAAATTTGTATACAGACCAACTACTTCTATTGTTAAAAAAAGCCTCTTTGACGCACTTAAGTCTCTTGAAGGTAGAAATTTCTTAGATTTATATGCAGGATCTGGTATGATTGGCTTTGAAGCCAGTAGTAGAGGTGCAGATAATGTCACTTTTATAGAAATGAATAAACAGCACATGATTCAGATTAGAAATAGCGCAGAATCAATCCCTTATAGTAATTTTAATTTTCTAGTTAGGGATTCTATCAGATTTTTAAAGAAATGTGATAAATATGACATTATTTTTGCTGATCCACCATATGGTATTGGGAATCTTATCTTGCTTGTTGATTTGGCTTGTAAAAAACTAAATCCTGGAGGAGTTTTCATTCTTGAATGTAGCAAGAATGAATCGCTTGCAGGATATTATAAAAGTAGTAAATTTGGAGATACGCAGCTACTATATTGGAAAGCATGAAAAGAATAATATATCCAGGCACTTTTGATCCACTTCATTATGGGCATATTGATATTACAAAAAGAGCAGCAAAACTGTTTGATGAAGTACATATCTGTATCTCTGATAACTTGCATAAGAATCCATTATTTTCGCACGAAGAAAGAATGGATATGATAGAAGAATGTGTTCATGACATAGATAATGTTCATGTACACTCCAATCCAAAAAATTTAGTAATAAGATTTGCAAAAGAGCATGATGCTGTTGCGATTATTAGAGGCTTAAGACATGTGAGTGATTTTGAGCTTGAATTTCAAATGGCAATGGTGAATCATGGAATAAACTCTGATATTTCTACTATTTTGATGGTCTCAAATGAGAAGTTTCTTCATCTCAATTCTACTATTATTAGAGAATTAGCAAAGTATAATACAGACTTGTCTAAATTTGTACCAAAAAGTATTGAAAGAAAATTGATTGAAAAAATGAAAGAGAAAAATGGCTGATAAAATAACTTATAAAGACGAAAAATTAACAGTAAGCAATAATCCAATTATTCCATTTATTGAAGGCGATGGTATTGGACCAGATATTTGGAACGCTGCACAGAAAGTAATTGATGCTGCAGTTGAGCATTCATATGAAGGTTCAAAAAAAATTGAATGGCTTGAAGTGCTATGCGGAGAAAAGGCTTTTGATAAAACAGGAGAGTGGCTTCCATCTGAAACGCTTGATATTCTTAGATCACACTATGTTGGGATTAAAGGCCCATTGACCACACCTGTAGGTGGTGGAATGCGTTCATTAAATGTTACCTTAAGGAAAGAACTAGATCTATATGCCTGTGTTCGTCCAGTAAGATGGTTTCGAGGCGCTCCTGCAGCAATTATAGACCCTTATAGGGTTAATTTTGTTTTATTTAGAGAAAATACAGAAGATGTATACAGTGGAATAGAATTTCCAAAAGACTCTGATGGGGCAAAACAAGTCATTGATCTTCTAAATGAATTAGGTGAAGGCCATAAAATTAGATTTCCAGAATCTAGTTCAATTGGAATCAAACCTATATCAAAAGAGGGATCAATAAGATTATTTGATTCTGCATTACAGTATGCTATAAAGCATAACAGAAAATCTGTTACTATAGTTCATAAGGGAAATATTATGAAATTTACTGAAGGTTACTTCAAAAAATGGACATATGAACATGCAGAAGCTCATTATGGCGATAAAGTTTTTACATGGATGGAATATGACAGAATTAAAGAAGAAAAAGATATCCACGCTGCCAATGCTGCTCAATCAGAAGCCGAATCAGAAGGTAAAATTATTATTAAAGATGTCATTGCCGATGCATTCTTACAACAAATTCTACTAAGACCTGATGAATATGATGTAATAGCTACTATGAATTTAAATGGAGATTATTTATCAGATTCTGCAGCTGCTGCTGTTGGCGGTATAGGTATTTCTCCTGGAGCAAATATTAACTACAAGTCAGGTCATGCTATCTTTGAAGCAACACATGGAACAGCTCCGAAATATGCTGGCTTAGATAAGGTAAATCCATCATCTGTAATTTTATCTGGTGTAATGATGTTGCAACATATGGGATGGACTGAAGCAGCCACTCTTATAGAAAGAGCGCTAGAAATGGCAATTTATAATAAGCGAGTTACATATGATTTTGAACGTTTAATGCATGGAGCAACTTTATTAAAATGTTCAGAATTTGGCGACGAAATTATTAGCAACTTCTAAGTCTTTGTTATGTTTATTGATTATGCAAAAATAAGGTTGCGAGCTGGAAACGGCGGAGCAGGTATTGTTGCTTTTCATAGAGAAAAATATATAGATAAAGGCGGCCCTAGTGGCGGCAATGGCGGAAGAGGGGGAAATATCATTTTTTCAACTAATCCAAACTTACATACACTTCAAGATATTCGATATCGTCGTCTATATAAAGCTGAAAATGGAAATTCTGGTGGTGCAAATAAACGTACAGGTAAATCTGGAGAAGACCTTATTATTCAAGTACCTTGCGGGACTATTATTAAAGATTTAAATACAAATAAAATTGTCATTGATATGGTCAAAGAAAATCAAAATCACATTGTGTGTCAAGGAGGTATTGGGGGTAGAGGCAACTATAATTTTAAGTCTTCTGTTCAGCAAACTCCAAGGTTTGCCCAGCAAGGAATTCCTGGAGAAGAATTACATGTAGAGCTAGAATTAAAAATCTTGGCAGATGTAGGTTTAGTTGGTTTGCCTAATGCCGGAAAATCTACTTTATTATCTGTAATGACCACTGCAAAACCAAAAATTGCAGACTATCCATTTACAACACTGCAACCTCATTTAGGTATTGTAAAGTACGGAGAATACCAATCATTTGTTATGGCGGATATCCCTGGACTTATCGAGGGGGCTAGCCAAGGTAAAGGGTTGGGGCATCAGTTTTTAAAGCATATAGAACGTAATAGAATTTTATTATTCTTGATTGATATTTTAGAGCCTAACCCACAAGATGTATTTGATAAATTATCAAATGAGTTATCAAGTTTTAATGAGACATTAATGGATAAGCCAACATTAGTAGTGCGCACAAAGCGCGATACAGTGGATGAAGCAAAAAATTTAGAAAATTGGAAGAATTTTTCAGAGGAGTATATTGATATTTCATCAGTAAGTAATACAGGTTTAGATATATTGAAAGATCGACTTGTATCTTTTTTATCGAGTTCATAGTATTCTTAATGTAAATTCCGCATATTGGAGAGGTGGCTGAGTGGTTGAAAGCGGCACCCTGCTAAGGTGTTATACGGGAAACTGTATCGAGGGTTCGAATCCCTCTCTCTCCGCAGATAT
>JAQXAG010000034.1 GCA_029253045.1 Fidelibacterota bacterium
GTTGTTGCTAGAGAATTAACAAAGTTGTATGAAGAAATTATTAGAGGTAATTTTAGTTCTACAATAAAATATTTTGAAGCAAAAAAAATTAAAGGTGAAATAGTAATTATGATTGGAAAGAATGATGACAGAATCCACTTCTAGCGGAAAATTTATAACATTTGAGGGTGTCGATGGGTGTGGAAAATCCACACAAGCTGAAAAATTAGTTGAAAAGCTTTTTGAAATTGACATATCGGCTGTTACAGTTCGAGAGCCAGGAGGCGATCCAATATCGGAGTCTATCCGAAAATTATTGCTTCATGCTGAAGAATCCATGTCCGATCGTGCTGAAGCATTGTTAATGATCTCAAGTAGAGCGCAACTTACTGATAAGGTCATATTGCCTCATATTATTAATGGGAAGTGGGTAGTAGCAGATAGATATGCTGATTCTACATTGGCATACCAAGGCGGTGGAAGAGGTCTCAGTGTCAATGCATTAGATGAGATTAATAATTTTGGAACATATACATTAAAACCCGATATCACATTCTTCATTGATGTTCCTATTGAGAAAGCAGATGAAAGGATGTCTGTTTCAAGAGATAGGATTGAGAAAGAAGGTTTAAATTTTCAACAAAGAGTACGCGATCAATACTTGACAATTCATGCTAAAGATCCAGACAGGGTAGTTTTAATAAATGGGGAACAATCTATTGATAAAGTTTTTGAAGATGTATGGAGCGCAATGAAAGAGAAATTTAGTTTATGAACTATTTTAAAAAAGCATCAATCATCTTTATGGTTCTTATGGTATGTTTCTTTGGGATACTTCGCAGTCAGCAGTTAGATGTTTATCGCGACATTGCACGATCTCAACAACAGATTATGACAGTCTATAAGTACTTATTAACAGAATATGTTCATGAGTTAGATGTACAAAAATTAACATCCAAAATTATTAAATCCATGTTAGAGAATTTCGATCCATATACTGAGTACTATGAAGAAAAAGATTTAGAAGATTTAGCAATTAAAACTGATGGAGAATTTAGTGGAGTAGGTCTTCAAATATATATGTACGAAGATCAATTAACTGTTGTTGGGCCTATTGAAGGATCTCCCGCATCACGAGCTGGTATTTTTACAGGTGATGAAATTATGAATATCGATGGAGAAACTACCAAAGGGTTGGAGTTAAAAGAGGCTACTAATAAGATTAGAGGAGATAAAGGAACAGATGTTATCCTTACAATTAAAAAGCCAATTACGGGCGAAACAGAAGATTACGCAATTACTAGAGATGTAATTACGATCAAAGATATTCCCTATTATGGAATGGCAAATCCAGAAGTTGGTTATCTAAGAATTACAAACTTTTCAAATAATACTCCAGGTGAAACAAGAGATGCTCTAATATCTTTAATGGGTGAAGGTGCAGATAATATTATTATTGATTTAAGGGATAATCCAGGTGGATTGTTATCGTCATCACTAGATATTTTAGACCTTATTTTACCAAAAGACGTAGAGATGGTTTCAACAAAAGGAAGAAAAGGTAGGAGTCTTAAAAACTATAAATCACTTAACAGTGCATTTTTACCGAATTCAGTAGATATAGCAGTGCTCATCAATGGCGGGAGTGCCTCAGCAAGCGAAATTGTTGCTGGAGTATTACAAGATCATGATCGAGCTGTTGTGCTTGGAGATCAGTCTTTTGGAAAAGGCCTAGTTCAAACTGTGATTGGAATTAATCAAGATACTGCTCTAAAAATTACTAATTCTAAATATTATATTCCAAGTGGTCGCTCAATTCAAAAAAGAAAATTTATTGATGAAGAATTAATAGCAGATGGCACCTTAGAAGCCGATTCACTATTTCAAACAATGGCAGGAAGAACTGTATTGGGTGGCGGTGGAATCTCTCCAGATATTGTAGTCAAAGATGAAGGTTCTTATCCTTTAGCAGCATCCATTTTAAGAAACGGAGGCTACTTCAGGTTCGTTCAACAATCCAGTGATCAGTATGCTTCAATCGATGAAGTTATGGCAGATAACAGCTTAATGAAAAATTTTAAAACCTTTATAAACGATAATGATATTGAGGGTTATGTTGATGGCGAAGAAGATCTAGAGTCAGCAAAAGAAAAGCTATCTGAAGAAGACAAAGACAATATTTTCTTAAAAAACGCCTTTAGTGTTATTGAGAGACAAATTGATAAAACTCAATCAGAAATGTTTGAAACTGAAAAAGATATTATTGAGAGAATGATTTTAGGTGAATTTGCTTTCTATTATGATGGAAACGACGGAAAATATGAATTATATCTTAAAGATGATAAAGTAGTAATTAAAGCCCTAGAAGTCTTAATGGATGATTCTGTTTATTCATCGTTTTTAACAGTTCCTGAGCCTAATCAGGTAGCAGTAATTAAAAACTAATAAATCATGATATCATCTAATATGCATGCAGGATTTACTGTAAGTTCATTTTTTAAAAACAATAATATTAATACAGTTTTTACTTTGTGTGGAGGACATATATCTCCAATTCTTGTTGGGTGTGAATCTGAGGGGATCGATATTATAGAAGTACGTGATGAGGTTTCAACAGTATTTGCAGCAGACGCTACATCTAGACTCACCAACAGTATAGGAGTTGCTATTGTTACAGCTGGCCCTGGAGTCACTAATACAATCACTGCAATTAAAAATGCACAACTAGCACAATCTCCTTTAATATTGATTGGTGGAGCAGCGGCGACACTTTTGCGCGGTAAGGGATCTCTACAAGATATTGATCAAATGGCATTGATAAAACCTCATGTAAAGTCAGCAGTAAGTGTTGGTAAGACTCGCGATATAATACCATGCCTTACAAATGCTTTGAATACAGCAATATCTGGAGTACCTGGCCCAGTATTTGTTGAGTTACCTATTGATTTACTCTATCCAGAAAAAAGTATTAGAGAGCAACATGCAAGTCAGTTACCATCTAATGGAATAGTGGGTAAGTTGATGGCTTGGTATGTAGATCGCCACTTAACTAATATGTTTTCTAATAAAAAGTCATCTATAAAAATTAGAAAGAAAAAATCAATTCTTGCATCACAAAAAGATATAGACAATGCAGCATTAGCAATTGTAAATGCTAAGAAACCTGTTGTATTGCTTGGAAATCAAGTCACACAAAATAAAGAGGCTTTACCCCAATTTCTTAAAAATTTAAGTAAGTTATCTATTCCTACTTATACATCAGGAATGTCGAGAGGATGTTTCAATGAAAATGATGTATTTTTTATGCGCCACAATCGTAAACATGCTTTAAAGAATGCAGATGTTGTAATAACTGCAGGTGTTCCATTAGACTTCCGATTAGGATATGGATATTCTATTAATTCAAATGCAAAAATTATTGCAATCAATAAAAGTACAAAGGACATGAAACAGAATAGAAAACCTTTTATATCTATTCACGGTGATCCAACGCGCGCAATTTGTGAAATTGGTAAAATTATCAATCCTCCAAAATGCGAAGAATGGACAAAAGAATTAAATTTACTTGAACAAAAACGTGATAACGAGATAATAAAACAATCTGAAATCAAAACAGATTTTGTTAATCCTATTAAACTATGTACTACAATTAATGATCTTTTAGATGACAATAGTATTATAATAGCAGATGGAGGAGATTTTGTAGGAACGGCGGCATATACCGTACGACCTAAAGGACCATTAGGTTGGCTTGATCCAGGTCCATTTGGAACGCTGGGTGTTGGAGGTGGATTTGCACTTGGAGCAAAAAGTGCATACAAAAGTAAAGAAGTTTGGATTATTTATGGAGATGGTGCTTGTGCATTTAGTTTAGCTGAATTTGATACCTACGTTCGTCATAAATTGCCCGTTATTGCTATTGTTGGAAACGATGCTTCTTGGCAGCAAATTGCTCGAGAGCAAGTTGATATGCTTGGAAGTTCTATAGGAACAAATCTTGTAAACACTGCCTATCATCAGGTAGCAATTGGCTATGGCGGAAAAGGATATGCTGTGGATGATTCCAGTGAGTTAAAGAGTGTATTAATACAAGCAAAAGAAGATGCAAAAAATGGATTTCCAGTATTAGTGAATGTTCGTATAGGAAAAACAGATTTTAGAAAAGGATCTATATCGGTATGAAATATAAAATTAAATTTCTAACCATAATATTGATGTCATGTTTTTATATGAATGTTGGAGTAAAACATTTTATTGAACCTGAATGGTTTCTACAAATAATGCCACCTAATTTTCCATTTCATTTAGCCTCAGTTTATATTAGTGGATTTTTCGAAGTTTCATTGGGTTTCTTACTATTGATACCTAAAACACGTTATTATGCTGCCTGGGGGCTGATTCTGCTCTTAATTGCAGTATTCCCAGCTAACATCTATCTTGCATTAACAAACGGAGATGCAATGGGGACTACGGCTGCAATTGCATGGGGAAGACTTCCATTTCAATTTCTATTTATTGGGTTAGCTTATTGGCATTCAAAGGATGATTGAAAAAATATTAAATAAGATCATGCATTTTTTCGCGTGGCTTATAATTAATTCAAAAGAAAAATAAAGGAGTAAATATGTTAAAAAAGATTTTACTATCAATAATAATGGTTGGTTTTATATCTGCAAATACGCCAAAAGTTATATTAATTACTGGTTCAGCATTAGGTATTGGAAAGTCTACTGCAGAATACTTAATTGATAAAGGTCATATTGTTTACGGGGGAGACATTCTTGTCGAAGAAAATCTCTATTTAAATGATATTGGAGGTATAGCGCTTGAGATGGATGTCACTAATCAAGAGCATATTGATAAAGCAGTTCAGCAAATCATTAATGAACATGGAAGAATTGATGTTCTGGTAAATAATGCTGGTTTGGGTGTATATGGAGCTATTGAAGAAGTCACCATGGAGGACGTTTATTATCAGTA
>JAQXAG010000046.1 GCA_029253045.1 Fidelibacterota bacterium
ATATTGCGTTTTAATACTTGCAAGTAATTCATTATTGATATCTAAGATTGTTGTATTAGCTCCAAGACCAAGACTCATTTGCATAGCATTGACTCCAACGATACCTGCTCCGATAATTAACACATTTGCAGGATCGGAAAGCGAAGTACCTGATATTAGCTTTCCCTTACCACCTTTACTCTTTTTAAGTAATTCTATAGCATCTAGCAATGATAATCTTCCAGCAATTTCACTCATAGGTTTCAACATGGGAGTTTCATTATTTATTACAACTGTTTCATAAGCAAGCGATGTGACGTTGCACTCTAGAAGTTTTTCAGTTAAATCTTTTGAAGAGCTAAGATGGAGATATGTAAATAGCATTTTATCTCTCATCATCTCTACTTCTTCATTCAAAGGCTCTTTAACTTTTACTATTAATTCGGAATTTGTAAAAACTTCAGATGGTGTATCGACTATAATGCAACCAAGACTTTCGTAATCTTGATCGGAATAGCCGCTACCATCTCCAGCATTTTTTTGAATAAATAATTGGTGTGAACTTTCGATTAAAAGTTTTGCTGTCTCGGGATTAATCGCTACACGATACTCCTGAGAAATAATCTCTTTAGGAACGCCAATTTTCATATTGAACTTTTTATTTAAGGTTAAATATATTTAATTATTCAGGTTTATCCATTAGCAATTTCATGCTAAAGTTTAAACGACCCTGCTTATCAATTTCAAATAATTTGATTTTTACAGCATCTCCAACTGACAATACATCACTCACTTTATTAACTCTTTCCCAAGCTAATTGTGATATATGTACTAAACCTTCACGTCCTGGAGCAAATTCTACAAAAGCACCGAATTCCATTAGCTTTGTAACTTTACCATCAAAAACTGTACCGACTTTTGGATCTTCGGTAACCGCTTTAACTTGAGCGATAGCATTATCAAGTGCTGCTTTATCCGCTGCTGACACACTAACAGTTCCATCATCTTCAATATTGATAACACATTCAGCTCTTTCTTGAATAGCTTTAATGTTTTTTCCACCTGGACCAATAAGGGCTCCAATTTTCTCTTTATCAATTTTAAATGATTCAATTTGAGGTGCATATTGGGACAATGCATTCGGAGTACTTATTGCTTTATTCATTTCATCCAGAATATGCAATCTACCTTTATTTGCCTGTTCAAGTGCATTAGATAAAACGTCCATTGGAAGTCCAGGTACTTTTAAGTCTAACTGAATTGCACTAATTCCATCTTTAGTACCAGCAACTTTGAAGTCCATGTCTCCTAAGAAATCTTCAGTACCTAAAATATCACTTAAAACAGCATAATTATCTCCATCCATGATTAAACCCATAGCAATACCTGCTACATGCTCTTTAATAGGCACTCCAGCGTTCATCATAGCTAAAGAGCCACCACAAACAGATGCCATCGAGGAAGATCCATTTGATTCTGTAATTTCAGATACAACGCGAATTGTATATGGAAACTCTTCAGATGAAGGTAGTATAGGTTTTAGCGATCTTTCAGCTAAATGTCCATGTCCTATCTCTCTTCTATTTGTGAAACCAATTCTTCCAGTTTCCCCTACACAGTAAGGAGGGAAATTGTAATGCAATAAGAATGATTTTTTATAGTCACTTGCCATTGAATCGATAATTTGTTCATCTCTAGCATTACCTAAAGTAAGCGCAGCAATTGCTTGCGTTTCTCCTCTTGTAAACAAGACAGAGCCATGAACACGAGGTAATAGTGATGGAACAATACTAATTTGTCTAACATCCGCTAGACCTCTTCCATCCACTCTAACCTTTTTATCTAATATGCTTTTTCTAACTGCATTTTTAAACATTGTTTTAATATGGTCTTTTACTTCAGGATATAATTTTTCATCTTCTTTATAAGATTCTGAAGCCTCTTTTGCAATTTCATTATATGCATCATCCATTGCTTTCTTTGAATCCATATCAAGTAACTTGTGAATTTTATCTGAATAAAGCTCATCCAGAGAGTTTGTAACTTCTTCTGTAATAACAGAATTGTCAACTATCTCATAAGAATTATCAAAATGTTCTGAAAATTCCATTTGAAGATCTACTATATCATTAATGCCTTCCATTGCGATATCTAATGCTTCTAAAATTGTTTTTTCAGGAACAAAGTTAGAGCCACCTTCAATCATACAAATTTTATCTTTTTTACCGGTTACCATTAAATCTAAATCGGATGATTCCATTTGTTCTACTGTAGGATTTAAAATATATTCTCCGTCAACTAATCCAACTTTAACAGAAGCTATTGGTCCATCAAAAGGTACTGGTGATAATAACAATGCCGCAGAAGCACCAATTGCTGCTACTACATCGGGTGTATTTACACCATCATAAGACATTGTGGTTAACATAATCTGTAGTTCGTTTCTATAATTCTTAGGAATTAAAGGCCTAATTGGACGATCTGTTAGACGTGAAGTTAAAACTTCAGCATCTGTTGGTTTCGCCTCTCTTTTAAAGAAACCTCCGGGTATTTTTCCACCCGCATAATGTTTTTCTCTATATTCAACCTGCATTGGAAGAAAGTTTATACCTTCTCTCGGTTCAGATGAACAACAAACTGCTGCAAGCATTGCAGTATCTCCATACGTAATAAATACGGATCCACCCGCTTGTCTTGCTATTTGGCCTGATTCAATTTTTAATAGTCGGCCGGCTATATTCTTTTCTACTTTTATCATAATTTCTTCTTTATAATCCTCTTATTGATAGCTTCGTGATTAATGTATCATAGCTATCTAGTTTAGTTTTTCTTAAATACTTCAATTGTTTTCTTCTTTGTGATACGAGCTTAACTAAACCATGTCTTGAATGAACATCTTTCTTATGTAACTTTACATGCTCAGTCAATGATCTAATACGATCTGTAAGAAGAGCAATTTGCGCTTCACTACTACCAACGTTATTAGCATCAAGACCTGCGTCTTGAATAATCTTACTTGTTTCTTTACTATACTTCATATTTCTCCTTAAAAGAATCTATCAATTTAATACATACTTCCTTATCATCTTCAATCTGTTTGATTAAGTAATCTTTACTTTCAAACTTTTTCTCATTTCGAATCTTGTGTAAAAATTCGATATAAAAACTTTCATCGTATAAGTCGCTGAATTTATCAGATAAAATGTGAACTTCCATAACAAATTTTTTTTCATTAAATGTTGGTCTATATCCAATATTAGTCATTCCAAAGTAGTGTTCTCCGTCTATAAAAACTCTTGAAAGGTACACTCCACCTTCGGGAATCATCTGATATTTACTAAGGGGTATAAAATTTGCAGTGGGATAATTCATGGATTTTCCCCTATTTGACCCATGCACTGTTACTACATTAAAGCCATAAAATTTGCCTAATAATGATGGAACCTGATCTAGTAACCCATCATAAATTAATCCCCTAGTTAGTGTACTAGAAATTGGTTTTCCATTTAACATTCTTATTTCAGGAGTATGTAGTTCAATTTTATTTTTGTGGCAAAAATCAGTTAAAAAAGCTAGATCTCCCTTTTTCTTAAATCCAAAGTAATGATTTTCACCTACAGAAATTAACTTAGGGTTAAACAACTTCTTAATGATGTTATCTGAAAAATCTTCTGCAGACATACGTGAAAAATCTAAAGTGAATGGAATAACTAAAACTTTATCAAGACCCATCTCTTCAAGCACTACAAGCTTTGAATCAATATCTTGTAAATTCATTGGCTTACTACTTTTAGACAAGACATATGCTGGGTTTGGATCAAATGTAATTAAACAAGAAGGAATGTTTTCTTTTTTACCTACTGATATAATATGTTTCAATACATCTTGATGGCCAAGATGAATTCCATCATAATTACCTACAGTTACAACAGAAGAATCCAAAGCCTTCATATCATTAATTGATCTTATAATTTCCATTGTTCCTCAAATTTTTCTACTGTTAGGGAATCATCCAATGAAAATGCTCCTACTGTCGTTCGAGTTAACTTTATTAAATGACCGATAGTACCGATTTTTTTTGCTATGTCCTCTGCTAAGACTCGAATATAAGTACCAGACGAACACTCTACTTGTATTTCTAAGGTATTACTGTCAATTAAAATACATTTTAAATACTTAATTTCAATCTGCTTGGGATTTCTTTTTACTGAAATATTTTTTCTAGCCAGCTTATAAAGCCTAACACCATTTACTTTTCTTGCTGAGTACATTGGAGTTTCCTGCATCTGAACACCTAAAAACGATTCAGCTATTTTTTCAAAATTAATATTTTCAAAATTTGGAACTTCTTTATCCTCTATCACTGTACCTGTAAGATCTTTTGTGTCAGTTTTTTTTCCTAACCTAACTATACCTTTATATGTCTTATCGTATTGTATTATATCTGACAGTTTTTTAGTTGATTTTCCAATACCCAATACTAGAACACCATCAGCAAATGGGTCTAAAGTACCAGAGTGCCCTACTTTTTCACGAGTAATTCTTTTAACTTGTTTTACAATACTAAAAGAAGAAAAATCTTTAGGCTTATATATGTTATATATCATGACTAGTCAATTTTTTTCATTAATTCATTTATTTTCTGAAACTGCTCAAAAGAATCGTCATAAATAAATCTTAATGTAGGCGTAGACCTCAACTTAAGAGATGTTGATAGGTACTTCCTGAACGTAGGAACCAGTAAATTCAATTCTTTGTTGATAATCTTTAAGTCCTTGGTGGGATTTATAATACTATAAAATAGGTTTGCGTGCTTTAAATCTGAAGTCATTTTAACATCTGAAAAAGTTAAAAAACCATACTTTCTCAAATCCAAATCTTTAGTTAAAATTTGATTAATAGTTTTTAAAACTTGCTGTTCAACGCGCTCTGATCTTGAAAATGGTTTAGTATTCAACTTTATGATAGTTTTCTTTTAATCTCATTTATTTTATATGCTACAATTCTATCTCCAGGGAAGTATTTTTTTACACCTTCAACAGCAATTCCACACTCTAAGCCAGAATCAACGCTATTGACATCATCTTTAAAACGCTTCAATGATACTAGCTTTCCTTTTGATATTAATTCTTCGTCTTCTCTTATAAGCCTAACGAAACAGTCTCTAGTGATTTTTCCACTTTCAACTTGTGAACCAGCAATAAAACCAATTTTTGGAATCTTGAATGACTCCTTAACAACAGCTTCTCCAAGAACCTCTTCAACTAGATCTGGTCTTAACAAACCTTCAACAGCTAGCTTGACATCTTCAACAACCTGATAAATAATATTATATGCTCTAATTTCAACATTACTTTGATTTGCTAGCAATCTTGTATTAGATGGTATTTGAACACCAAAACCTATTACAACTGCTTTAGATGCTTGAGCTAATAGTACATCGGAATCACTTACATTACCTACTCCTCTATGTACTATATCAACTCCAACCTCTTCATTGTTAATTTTTTCTAAACTCTGTATAAGAGCTTCAATAGACCCATCAGAATCTGCCTTTATAATAATATTTAAATTATTAACGTCACCTTCTTTAATCTGGGCAGATAAACTATCTAATGTGGTTTTTTGAACCATTTGTAAGTCAATCTCTCTTTTAATTCTTTGTCTTTCGTTTGCAATCTTTTTCAGATCCGATTCATTACTTACTTCTGCACAGATTAAAGAAGGTGACGTTAAAAATTTAAATATTATTATAA
>JAQXAG010000005.1 GCA_029253045.1 Fidelibacterota bacterium
CTATTATCGCGTCATTTAACGAGGGTATATCGTCGCCATCGAATACTCTTTCAATATCTGACTGTAAAAGAGGTTCCGATGCAACGAAGAGTAAAGACTCTATAATTAACTGCTGTTCTTTCATGCAGTGATAATATTTAATTTGATTTCAATATCTTCAAAAGTATTTTTTTGTTTACAGATCAATTCAGACTCCTTTATCATGTCTAATACAGCCAAGAATGTAACAATAATTTCTAATTTACTTTCTAACTTCTTGATCAAACTAGCCAAAAAAATAGTTTTCTTATTTTTAAAATTAGATACAATAAACTGTTTCTGTTCCTGCAATGATATCGTCTCTCTCACCAAGGTAAATGGCTTATCTTCGGATACACTATCAATAGCAGTTTGAAATATTTTTGAAATATCAAACAAGCTGACTTCATTTAAAAAGTCTGCAGGATTTGGTTTTTTTTGAAAAGGAATTTTATCATTTGGTCTGTAAAATAAATCTTTATTCTCCTCATGAATCTCTTTTAATTGATGTGCAATCGTTTTGAAATTTTTATACTGCAATAATTGATCTACTAAGCTAATTCTCGGGTCATCGATATCTAAACCTTCTTCATCCTGTTGTCTAGGTAATAACATTCTTGTTTTTAATCTTAGTAACAATGATGCCATAAAAAGAAATTCTCCAGCTATTGAAACATCGAGTTTTTTAGCAGTATTAATAACATCAATATACTCTGATGTAATTTTAGAGATTGGAATATCATATATATCTATTTTATCTCTTTTGATAAAATATAAAAGTAGGTCTAATGGTCCTTCAAAATTTTCTAGCTTTACATTAAACACTATCTAAACCATTCCAATAGATTTTTTGACATTTGATAGCGTATCAGATGCAATAATTTCTGCTTTTTTTCTCCCTATCTCCATTAAATCAAAGATATCATCAGGATTATCTAAATAATGCTGCTTCAAGGTTCTCTGTTCCGAAAAATAATCCATTATGCAATCAAACAACTCATTTTTAATACTCATATACTTTAAGCCTGGAGTAGCATATCTATCTTTTAGTTCATTTCTTTTTTCTTCATCGAGAAATAATGAATACATATTGAAAAGAGGAGTATTTATATCTTTAGGTTCATTAAGACCTGCAGAATCTGTTACAATATTCATTATCTGATTCTTCATAAATTCTTCATTTCCAAAAATAGGTATGGTATTATCATAAGATTTACTCATCTTTTTACCATCAATACCAAATATTATCTCGCTATTTTCATCAATATCAATTTCTGGAATAGTAAAAACTGGACCATGAGTATTATTAAATTTTACAGCTATATCTCTAGTCATTTCTAAATGTTGTTTTTGATCTTTCCCAACAGGAACGATATCAGATTGAAATGCTAGGATATCTGATGCCATTAATACTGGATAAGAAAATAATCCCATATTTGGTGTTAATCCATTTGCAACCTTGTCTTTATAAGATGTTGATCTTTGCATTAGTCCGACGCTAGTAAAATTAGATAGTATCCACGTTAGCTCAGTCACTTCTGGTACATGAGACTGAACCCATATAGTAGATTTTTTATGATCAAGTCCCAAAGCTAGCAAATCAGAAAATGCATTAAAGGTATTTTTTTCTAATTCTTCCTTGTTATTAATTGATGTCAAAGAATGATAGTTAGCGATAAAACAAAAAAGATCGGAAGAATCTTGAAAATCAATCATCCTCTTAATCATACCAAAATAGTTTCCGATATGTAATAATCCGGAAGGTTGTGCTCCACTTAATATTCTTTTTTTCTTCATTTTAGTTCCTATCTATAAATAAATAATCTTTCCAACCTACATTTTTATTTTTTACAAACTGATTAAAGTACATGAATCTATTAGGTTTTTTCGGTTGTTTCATCAATTTCATATTTGCTTCTTTTAGTGTTCTACTTCCCTTTTTTGCATTACACGGAGAACAAGCTACAATTAGATTCTCCCATGTATCAGAACCGCCTTTAAGTTTTGGAATGATATGATCAACTGTTAGGTTTGATTTTGATCCACAATACTGACAAGATGAATTATCTCGAAGCAACAAATTTTTTCTATTCAAAACAACTTCTAAACTGTTATATGAAACATATGTTTTCAACTTTACTACACTAGGTACTTTTATTCGCGTAGAAGGAGAATATATAAATTTGTCATGGCTCATCAAGACATCAACTTTATTTAAAAAATATAGACATAAAGCACGTTTAGAAGAACATACTGCAAGAGGTAAATAACTAGCATTTAATACAAGAGTAACACTGTTGTTGATGTTTATATTTGGATTATTTTTATTCATTCTTAACTAATTTATGAAAATAATCATTCACATTTTATAAAAATAACATTAACATTCTGCAGAGTAAATGTAGGGAATACTAGTGAAATTCTAGAACAGTCCCCGCTACTGTAATTACTGAGATTTAATTATTACCATTCCATGAAAGCTGGGAGAAGGTTTTAAATCGTTAATAGGTATAAGTCAGGAGACCTTATTTACTAAAACAACAAAACTAAACTTCGGAGGAAAGTATAATGAAATATTACATTTTATTATCAACAATACTCATATCTAATCTTTTTTCACAAACCTTAAATGGAACTGTCATTGATACAAGTGGCCAGCCTTTATCGCATGTAATAGTAAGAGAGTTACACAGCGGAAATCAAAATGATAATTGGACTACTACAAATGATAATGGATCTTTTGTCATTGAAGTAAGTGCAGATTCAAAAATTGAATTGAATAGAATTGGATTTGAAAGTAAAACAATTCAACTAGATATTAATGAATCTAAGGTTTTTACTTTAGCAAATGAAAATGTCAATTTAAGAGCAGTTAATGTGTACGGTAAAAGTAGCTCAAGATACTTAAAAAATACTAGCTTAAAAAATAACTTAGGTTCATTTTCGAGAAATGGTTCTTTATCTCAACTGCCCTCTCTTGAATTGAGAACCTACGGTGGATATGCAGGCGTAACATCAGCTTCTTTTGATGCAGGTTATGCTCGCCATACAAAAGTACTATTCAATGGTGTAGATTTAACTGATGCTCAAAATGGACAAGTAGATTTATCTTCATTTCCATCGTTTACCTTGAGTTCAATAAACTATAGATTAAACTCTGGGACTACTTATGGTTCTGGATCTATTGATGGAACACTGGATATCAATACCAAAAATGCTCCAAATAGAATTTTTTATAGTTCAGGTGATTATGGATTTAATCAATACGGAGCAACATATACAATAGGAAGAGAAAAATCAAAACGAACTATAACTTTTGGGAAAACTACCTATGATGGAGATTATGATTTTAAAGACTCTGTATCTGGATTAAACAGTAAGAGAGAAAATAATTCAATAGATCAGTTCTTCCTTGCAATGAATAGAGAATTTCTTGTTAGAGATGACCTAATAATTAATATAAATTCTTTAACAACCAAAAATACTAGAGGCGCCGCAGGAAGTACTAGCTTTCCATCTGCCCTAGCAACAAGAACTGATGAATATGATTTATATTCACTTTCATTTATGAAATTTTTTGTAGACAGTAATCTTAAAGTTTATATGAATCGATCGACTAGCAATCAAGTATATGATGACCCTAATGAATCTTTTCCAGTCTTCAGTGAACACGATCTTGATCAATCTTCATTTGGACTAGATTTTACAAAAGAAATCAGCACTAACTTGGATTATCGACTATCTGCAAAACAAAAAGTTGATAGTATTAGTAGCACTGATTTAAGTAATCAAGAGCTCAATTCTAACTCTGCTACATTTCTATTAAACTATACTGATTATGAAAAAGACTTTAAGATATCACCATCGACAAGATTTGACAAACAATCTGGTAATGATAAATTTACTTACAATATCAGCTTTGAATCTGTAGATCAGTTTGCAAAGGATGATTTATCTTATTTTGACTTTGGACTAGATGCAGGCTCCTCTTTCCAATTCCCTACACTGAATGATTTATACTGGCCAGATGGATTATATAGCGCTGGAAATCCAGATTTAAAACCAGAGGAAAGTGACTACTTTTCTGTTAATATGACAAATAATTCTGTTGTTGGAAAATTTACATTAACAGGAACAATGAAGGATTATGAAAACTTGATTTTATGGCAACCTAATGAGTCATTTAAGTATATACCTATAAACGTTTCTTCCGCATCAAGAACAACATATAATATTAATTTCTTGAAAGATTTTGCAAGTAGTCAGTTGCAAATATCATATAATATTTATGATAGTAAGGACAATGATATGGATGAAAAATTATTATATGTTCCTGATTATTCAGCAAACATATTCCTAGCTCATAATTTTAACCAGAGCATGAATATGGTAATCAACTACAAATATACTGGAAAACGTATTTTGCAATATGGATCTGATTGGAGTGATCAGACAGATGGTGATGCTTTTGGCGTACTAGATATTAGTATATCTAAAGATTTTGATGCATTAAAAGCAAGTCTAGTAGTAGATAATCTTCTTGATGAAACATTTGAATCTACATTAGGATATCCTGAACCAGGTAGAAGTATTAAACTAGTAGCGGAATACAAAATTTAGTCGTCAAATTCCCAAATAATACCAAAAGATAGGAGGCTATTCATTGGATTGAATAGTTCAGCGTTACTAATAGAATAGTCTCCATCAACTGGCAATCTATGGAGTGCATTCTTTAATCTTACTGTTAATAAAACATCTGCAATAGATATATCTAAATCTAATCCAATATTATAGCTATCTTTATAATGTGTCGTATTATCTGAAACAGGCATATTTCTAAAATAATCAAAATAATAATCGGAATGATTACGTGATAAGTATAACAGCGAAAGCTTGCCTGCAATCCCTAAATTTTCATTTATAAAAGATGTCTTAAAATGATAATCCATCTCAATTATATCCGATCTATTCGAACTTATAAGACTGTCATAAAAATTATGGTAATGAGTAAAGCCTATCTTACTTCTTTTTAAGGGTATCAAAATTTTTGTCTTAAGCGAAAGCATATCATCAGAATCAAATTTATAGCCGATATTTTCAGGAATAGTCACATCTTCTAATGCATTTTTTGTGATAATATTATTTGCTTGAACGTACTTTAAGGTTGAGACTAAGGAAACTTTTGTATCTAAAGAATAGTTTAATATAAATGAATCCCAATTCTCCGTTTTTTCATCATTTAGGCTATAATCATCAAAAAGCAACCTTGTTGATTTGTTCCTTCTTTCTAATAATAGTTCAACTGTACCAAAAGTAGCGCCATAAGATATGTTTGGGCTTACATTGTCACCAATATAATCTATACCATACTTTAAGCTTCCAAAAGGGAGCTTATTTCTATTAGTTAGATGTAATGTATTTCTAGTGAAAGTTTTCGAAGATATTTTATCTTTATAATAGCTATTGTCTAATAAAGCTTCGATTGAAACGTATTCATTATTAGAAGCACTAAAATTTAATCTACTTCTTTCTAAATCAATCGCATAACTAATAGGATATTCAATGATTTCTTTTTCATCAAATTTGCTAATGTGATTTACTTCAAAATTATAATGCCATCCATCTTTTATAAAAATATCTCCAATTGTTAGCGATAAAAAATCAGAGAATTCTTTGTTAGCAGATGTATCTAATCCAGACTGATTGTCAAAAATAAAGGCAGTATCTTCTCTAAAATATCCACTTGAAAAGTAAAGATTATGCTCGGAGACTTTAGCTTTATAATCAATTTTATAAAATAAACTCAGTGGACTAGAATCTGCATTTGCAAATTCTGAATAATTACCAAAAAAACTTTTTTTCATAGCTAAAAACTGAAAATCAGTATTTTCAGAATGTTTTTTCAATCCGATATTCAGTCTATCGAAACCATAATCACCAAATTCATATCGAAACTTACTCTTTACATAAACTGAATCTGAAGGCATATTCTCAAAATCAAAAGATGAAAATTTATTTCTAAAATTGGTTGAAGATTTATCAATAAGCAAATTATCAAATCGCTGATCTCTATCCCAAAGAATCTGATTATTACTTAGCTCAACTCCAAATTGACCAGACATATCATAACTGATGCTTTCTTGAGTGAATAATAGTGATATTGTAAAAATATAAAAAAAACTAAACTTATTTATCACTTTTGGCTCATAACATTAACATGTGAATCCATATAATTAATCGTATGTAGCAGCACTGCTTCAAGTGTTTGGGGCTCAACAGGACTTTGCCATTCTTTTCTCCCCTGGTAAGATAAGATTAAATGCTCCAAGCTCAATTTATCTTCATCTGGAAAACGTTTAACTTTTTTAATATAATTGTTTACGATATCTCTGGAGAGAATAGCATTACCCACTAATCGCCTTTCATTTGACTTAGGATGAGAGAATCCCATATTAATGGAGTACAGTTTACCAATTTGATGTAAACATGCTCCGGTTAAAAGTAAGTCTGTATCAACCTTATAATGTTTTCCTAAAATTTTAGAAATTTTTATCAATGAAACAGTTTGCTCAATTAAGCCACTTTGATAATTATATTGATACGAAATACTAGCTGGATAAACTTGAAATTTTTGTTTATGATCAGCCAATATTTTTTTTACCAATTTTCTTAAATGTACTTTTGATATTTGATCAATTTCTTTACCTAAAAGAACCCATAATTGTTTTGCGTTTTTTCTAGAACTCGGAATTAAGTCAGATGAACTGAAACCATATTTTGCATATTTTTCAATAGATGCTCTATTAATATTTTTAATTTTAATAAAAATATTTTCACCATATTTATAGGTAGTGCCTTTTATGGCGACAGGATTTCCTATATCAAACTTTTTTGACAGGGATTCAACATTATCCCACAAACGAGCTCTTACTAATCCTGATTTATCTTGTAATAGTAAATCAAGATAAATAGAGCCGTCTTTTTTTCTTCTCATTTTTTTCTGCGTACAAAGATAAAACCCTTGGAGCTTCATTCCAGAAACTAGATTACTAATGAGAATTGATTTCATTTAAAGATTAACTCTCAGGATGATTGCACTTAGTACCTGTGCAGGTAGCAGATAGTTGATGAACTCTCTTTGTCACTTTAAGATTAAGATCTCCGGCGATTTTATCTTCAATTTGTGATATACTATTATCAAAAAACTCAAAAATTTCTCCACAATCTTCGCATACAATATGATCATGCTGAGGCGTAATAGTTTTCTTATTATGTTCATATAAGAATTTACCGTCGTCTAAAATAAGTTTTTTTAATAGCCCATGCTTTACGAAAACATCGATTGTTCTATATAAGGTTGCTCTTGAAACATTAATTTTTTTCTTTTTAAGAGAAGAAAGAATGGTTTCAATATCTCTATGTTTGTTAGTTGCAGAAAGCTCATCCCAAATGTCTAAGCGTTGCTTTGTAGCTCGCAACCCTTCAGCTTTTAAGACTGATTCAACTTCAATATGAAATCTACATGGTATTAAATTTTCCATTATCCAAATTAGCTAATCTATTTTTTTTAGTCTAGCATATTTAACAATAAGCTTTTTTCTTAATCCGCCGTCAAATTCAACACCAACTTTTTGATTCTCACCTGTTCCATTCAATACTAAAATAGTACCAACACCAAACAGGTTATGTTGTACTTGATCTCCTACTTTGAAATCATCAAACTCTGTTACAGTTCTAGATATTTGAATTGTTTTCTTACCACCAGAGCGTACAACTCTTTTAGTGTAAACTGTCTTATAAGGCTTCACCTTAATAATATCTTGATTAATCTCATTTAAAAATTCTGATTGTATAAAAGAGGATGTATTTAATGCGCCAAACTTCCTTCTATACTTTGCATTTAATAAATATACTCTTTCCATTGCCCTTGTTACTGCGACATAAAATAATCTTCTTTCTTCTTCAAGTTGGTCTGAATCATCATCCATACGTATTAAAGGAAATAATCCTTGCTCTAGACCAGAAACAAATACTGTTGAAAATTCTAATCCTTTTGCAGCATGTATGGTCATAAGTGTTACAGAATTTTTCTTATCATCCCAATCATCTAGATCTGTATAAAGCGATATTTCTTGTAAAAAATCTTTAAGATTACCACTTGAGTTTTCTGCAAAACGATCAATGCTTAATTTGAGCTCTTGTATATTATCGTAGCGATCTTGCTCTGCAGGATTATTTTTATAGTAGTTTTCAATATTGAATTCTTCCAAAAGAGCACGTAATAATTCCTTGCAGTCTAATGTGTCTAGCAAGTCATGAAACTTATTGATTGATAAATAAAAGCTTTCGATAGAGTCTTGTTGTTTGCCTCGAAGTTTAATATCTCTACAAAACTTTAAGCTTTCAAATAGCGAGATATTTTTTTCTAAGGTAAGATTTTTAAATATAGTAATAGATTTCTCTCCGATACCTCGAACAGGGAAATTAATAATTCTTTTTAATGCAATATCATCGTTTGGATTACACACTACAGTTAAGTAAGCCAGCACATCTTTAACTTCTTTTCTATCATAAAACTTAGTACCTCCAACAATATTATATGGAAGTCCCTCTTTCATCATTGTTTGTTCTATCATTCTAGATTGTGCATTTGTTCGATATAGTATAGCAAAGTCTTTGAATGCACCTTTGTTAATCTTTATTTCGGTTTTTATGGAGTCGCAAATTGCATTTGCTTCATCTTCATCACTACCAGTAGAAATAAGTGAAATCTTTTCTCCAAGTCCTTTTGTAGCAACCAATTTTTTTTCTGCTCTATTAGTATTATTAGAAACTACTGACCACGCACCATCAAGAATACGTTGTGTAGATCTATAATTCTTCTCTAATTTCACCTCAACTGCGTTTGGAAAAGTATCTTGAAAATTTGTTAAGATATTGTCAATATTCGCTCCTCTCCATCCATAAATAGACTGATCATCATCTCCAACCACTGTGATATTTTGATGGTCTGCTCCAAGAAGGCTGATAAGCTCAAATTGTGGAGAATTAGTATCTTGAAATTCATCAACTAATATATATTTCCATGCTTGCTGATATTTGTTTAATAAAGCTTTACTATGCTTAAATAACTTAATAGGCATTCCAATTAAATCATTAAAATCTACAGCATTATTGGATAATAATAATTCTGAGTATCTCTTATATACTTCTGCAATTTTTTCATCTTCGAACGTGTTAG
Organism: Fidelibacterota bacterium; assembly: GCA_029253045.1. Lineage (GTDB taxonomy): Bacteria > Fidelibacterota > Marinisomatia > Marinisomatales > Marinisomataceae > Marinisoma. The sequence continues at coordinate 9,260 of JAQXAG010000005.1, forward strand.
CTTTAGCTTCAACTTCTTCAACAGACATTGAAGCATTTTTAAATTTATCAAGTTGTGAACGAAGAAAATTAATATTTAGCTCTTTAAACTCTACAATATTTAATTGCTCTACCACCTCTTTTAATAATGCCTTTTGATCAGCAACATCATAAATAGTAAAATCGCTATTATATTTATCATCTAAATAGCTAATATGCATTCTTAATATTCTAGCTCCAATCGAATGAAATGTACCAACATTTACACCATCGCAATTAATGCTATCTTTAATACGCTCTTTCATCTCTGCTGCAGCTTTATTGGTAAAGGTTAAAGCTAGGATCTCATTAGGCTTATAAATCTTATCTTTAATAAGATGCCATATCTTATAAGTTAGAACTCTTGTCTTTCCACTGCCAGCACCTGCAAATACAAGTACGGGATGTTTAACAGTTTTGACAGCTTTTAGTTGTTGAGTATTTAGATCAGTTAAATTCATCGATTCTCTCTTTTATATTTTTTATATAATCTCTTTGCTTCTAAATGATCTTTTTCATTTGTAGTAAATACATGCGAACCATCTCCTTGGGCTACGAAAAATAAGTAATCTGTATCAGCAGGATATAGCGCTGCTCTAATCGATTCAAATCCAGGATTATTTATAGGACCTGGAGGCAATCCATAGTTTAAATAAGTGTTGTAAGGTGAAACGCGTTTTAAATCCCTAAGACTTAAGGCTTTAGGTGGCCCTTGTATTAAGTATTGTATAGTTGGATCTGCTTGTAATTTCATTCTTTTCTTTAGTCGATTATGATAGACTGAAGATATAGTCACTCTTTCTTCATCAAGCAAAGCTTCTCCTTCAATAATCGACGCTAAAGTTACAACCTCATGCACCGTAAATCCTAGCTCATTTGTGCGTTCTATGAATGTTTTGTCAAAGTTGATCCAAAATTCATTGATCATCGTTGTTAAAATTTCACGACTGCTTGAATCTTTAAAAAAGTAATAAGTGTCTGGAAAAAGATATCCTTCTAATGAAGAAGCTTTAATATCGAACTCTGAAATAAATATTGGATCCATAAATAATTTATTATAGTCATCAGATTTCTCTAATAGATTATTTGCATTAAGAAATATCTGGGTGGAAGAAGAACCTTCTGGTATTGTTAATCTAAGACGAATTGGACCTTCCGTGAAAATAGTATGAATAATATCTCTTGAACTGACTTTACCTTCAACAGCAAATGTTCCTACTGGAATTTTATTTGATAAGCCGCGAAAAAAAACTCTATATTTAAAAAAAGACTTATTATGAATAATATCTTTTTCATATAAAAGATTTGTTACTGTATTTAATGACATTCCTTTTTCAATTACAAAAATAGTTTTATCGATTTCTTTACTCGCGGTGAAAAATATGCTCGACATAACAAGACAAAATGTTAAAAACAATCCATATATTGAATCACGATTACTATTATTATTGGCTACCATGAAGAACGAGAAATTAATTCTTTTATAGGCTGAAATCAATTGTAAGGAATTATATTTTTTGGAAACTAGCTAGAAGAAATTTAACTTAGCATAAATGACTAACAAAAATAAACAATCAATTAACTTGAAGTGGCCATATAAAACTAAAAATTATGTTTTGTTTGGAGCCGGAGTTTTCGTTATAATTGTGGGTTATTTGACAATGTATTTAGGAGTAGTTGACAGCTTTCAAAGTTTAGTCCTCTCTCCTCTGCTTTTATTAATCGGGTATTTAGTTCTCATTCCATATGCATTATTTAGTAAATAATTAAATGGGGTAGTAGTTCAGCTGGTTAGAACGCCGGCCTGTCAAGCCGGAGGTCGCGGGTTCGAGTCCCGTCTATCCCGCAAATAAATAAAAGTAAGTATATGCTTAAAAGGAACTTTAATAGTTCCTTTTTTTGTAAAAAATATTAAAATGAAAAATATTTATCAAATTGGAGCTGGGATGGTTGGAAGCGCTATGGCTGCTGACCTTTCAAAGAATCATAATCTTTTTTTAGCAGACTATGATGCAACTATTCTGAAAAAAATTCAGTCTAAAAATCCAAATATCCAAATCTCCCAGCTAAATGTTACTGATGAAGAATCTCTTACTGAATGGATTGCACCTGCTGATATTGTATTATTAGCTGTACCTGGCTTTTTGGGCTACAATGCACTAAAGACAATTATCAAAGCTGGGAAAGATGTAGTTGATATCTCATTCTCTCCTGAAGATGTTTTGAAACTAAACAGTCTTGCAAAAGAAAAAGGTGTAACTGTAATTGTAGATGCAGGTGTTGCTCCTGGGATTCCTAATTATTTATTAGGCTTTTGGGATGCACAATTAAATATAGAATCATTTGAATATTATGTTGGTGGACTTCCTAAAAATCCACAACCACCGTTTAACTACAAGGCTCCTTTCTCCCCAATAGATGTTATTGAAGAGTACACACGTCCTGCAAGAATGTTAATAGATCATGAAGTAATTACAAAGCCTGCATTATCCGATATAGAGACCATGGAATTTGAAGATACTGGTACACTAGAGGCATTCAATACTGATGGATTACGATCACTACTTTCGACAATGAATCATATCCCTAACTTGAAAGAAAAGACTTTACGTTTTCCAGGTCATGCAAAATTAATGTTAGATTATCGCAATCAAGGCCTTTTTGATGAGTCTAATATTGACAAAACATCTAAAAAATTATTTCAAGAATGGAAGTTAGGAGAAAATGAAATAGAGTTTACTGTGCTGGATATTATAATTAAAGGTGAGATGAAAATGATTACTTATCACTTATATGATGAATTTGATTTAAGCAGTCGCACTTCTTCAATGGCACGGACTACAGGTTATACTGCTACAGCTAGTATTAATTTAATTTTAGATAATTTATATAGTGAATATGGAGTTTTTCCTCCAGAAATAGTTGGAGCAAACACTAATTGTATGCAATTTATCTTAGAATACTTACGTCAAAGAAACGTAATAATTTCTGAAAAGACCACTTAATTCAAAGAGTTTTATGGCAAAGTCATAAGAATTATTGTAGATTTATCAGTTATGTTAAAGAAGCTTTTATCATTATTCTTAGTTTTATTGATTGGTTGCGGCGGCGGCGGCGGCGGCGGTGATACAACAGAACCAGTTGATCCAGCTCCAGTAGCAATTTTTACAGGTTCGCCTGTATCTGGGCCAGTACCTTTACAAGTAAATTTTACGTCTGGATCTAGCAATGCTACTACTCATGCATGGGATTTTGAAAATGATGGATCTCCAGATGCTTCTGGAAGCTCTGTATCTTATACTTATAATACTCCGGGAGTCTATTCTGTTTCATTAACCGTAACAGGTTCTGGAGGTACTGATTCAAACCTTAAAACAGATTATATTACTGTAACCGCAGTAGAACCAACATCTTTATATACAGCTGATCAGTCTTCCGGCACAAATCCCTTACGAGTAAAATTTAATAATGGTTCTGTAAATTATTCATCATCTAGTTGGGATTTTGGAGATGGTAATACTAGCACCGAAACTAGTCCAACGCATACTTACACTACTACCGGATCTTACAATGTAAGCTTAACTGTAACTGGTGAAGGTGGAACTAATACAAATAATTATCTTACTGTGGATGTAACTGATATACCAACTCCTGCGATGATTTTAGATTCTAAATACACTACTACATCATCTGGAGCTAGTATAGCTTTAGATTTAAAAGTGCTTGGTGTAACTGGTCTTGCTGCAGCACAAGCTACATTATTTTATGACAACAGCTTAATCTCTATTGGTGATATTACAGCTGGTGACTTTTTACAAGGGAATACTGATCCATTATTAACTATTACAAGTAATCCAGGTATTGGCAGGGTCATAATTTATACCTCTTCCCTTTCAAGCGATCAACCAAGTTCCGACGGAGACGGCGTGATTGCCACCATTAATCTAACAATAACTGGTACCATAGATGCAAGCTTAGGATTTGCTGAAGATGGATCTGGTAATATCATGCTTGATGTTGATGGTGAAGATATCTCAATTAACGGATTAGAAAACGGATACTTAATAGTAGAATAACATTATGAAAAAACTAAAATATATAGCTGCTTTTATTATAGTTGGACTTGTCGTATTCCAACCAACCAAACAAATGTTTGAAAATTATACTGCTGAAAAAAATCGCTTAGAACGTGAAGCGTTTATTAATTCTATAGCAGGTGAAAAGATTAACTATAAGAAAATGAAAGCTGAGACTAGAAGAGATCAAAGACCTGACTTGAGAGGTATGCGTGAATATTTGATGACATATGATCTTAGCACTCAAGATATACCAAAAGAAAGATTAATGGATGGTATGTCTGTTGCAGAAAATAAAATTAATAGCTATAGATACTCCAATAGATTAACAGAGGTAAACTGGGAAGAAAGAGGACCAAATAATATTGGTGGAAGAACCCGTGCTTTATTAATAGATCCATCCAACTCAAATAAGCTATGGGGAGCGGGTGTATCTGGCGGTCTTTGGTATAATAATGATATCACTTCGGATACAGAAGATTGGAATCTTGTAGATGCTACTTGGGGAAGTCTTGCTGTATCATCTATTGCGTATGATCCTAATGATACTAATATAATGTATGTTGGTACTGGTGAAAGAATGGGTAACTATTCCTCCGGTGGATCAAATTGGTATAG
>JAQXAG010000027.1 GCA_029253045.1 Fidelibacterota bacterium
AAGAGAAGTTATTTATAGTAGTGGAAGTATTATCTAGAATAAGACTATTAATACTTAGATTACATATATCACATTCATGTATGTTTGTATTTACAAATTCAGTAGAATGTTTACGTGAATCATGATCGTTTGAGTGTATATCATGACTATGCAAATGAATATTCATAAAGAATATTCCAATTGTTACTATATATGAAATGTATTTATTTTGCATTGTTTATTTTGTAGGTTGAAATCTATGAAACAAGAAATTACAATAAAAGCATTTTTTCTGAGTATTATTTTATCAATTGTCCTCTCATCTGCCATGGCTTATTTAGGATTGTATGCGGGTATGACAATTTCAGCTTCTATTCCTGCGGCTATTATGTCTATGGGAATCTTAAAATTATTTCGTGAATCAAACATTCTTGAAAATAATATTGTACAAACCGCTGCATCTGCTGGAGAATCACTAGCAGCTGGAGTTATTTTTACGATCCCCGCCTTACTATTGATTGGCTATTGGGATACAATTGATTATTGGGAAGTTACAAAAATTGCAATGGCTGGAGGAGTTCTAGGCGCACTCTTCACGGTACCATTGAGACGTGCATTAATTTTAAAAGCAAATTTACGTTTTCCTGAAGGAGTTGCAACTGCTGCTGTATTAAAAACAGGGCATGAATCAGATGCTAAAAAATCAAGTGAAAGCTTAAAATTAATTGGGCTTTCAGCCCTTATTGGCGGTATTGTTAAGCTTGGAGAATTGGCATTTGGAATTTGGTCTAGTGCTGTAGGTGGAGCAGTAGCCATTAGAGGCGCTATCTTTGGAATGGGAGCCAGTCTATCTCCTTCGCTCATTAGTGTAGGATATATCGTTGGTAGAAATATTGGAATACTAGCATTTTCTGGTGGATTAATTTCATGGGCAGTAGCAATCCCTATTTATTCTTATTTATATGGTTTTGAAGGAGAATCTCTCTTTGAGGGAGCAAATATTATTTGGAATGCAAAAATACGTTATTTAGGTGTTGGTGCAATGGTAGTTGGTGGAATCTGGTCTGTTATCCAATTAGCAAAACCTCTTGTTGAAAGCATACAATTGAGCTTAAAAACATTAGGAGAAAGTGGTAATGATATTCCACTAGAAGAAAGAGATTTACCTGTCAACTATGTCTTTATGGCTATTTTATTAATGTTAATTCCAATATCATTTACATACTTCGATATTATTTCTTCTTGGACTTCAGCAATAACACTATCTATTATTATGTGTGTATTTGGATTTTTATTCTCTGCTGTTGCAGCTTATATGGCAGGAGTAGTTGGATCTTCAAATAATCCTATATCTGGTGTGACAATTGCAACAATACTTTTTAGCTCATTACTAATTATTACTTTCTTTGATGTTGATTCCTCTAAAGGAGCTGCTGCTGCTATTTTAATTGGCGCTGTAGTATGTTGTGCTGCTGCAATTGGTGGTGACAACTTACAAGATCTTAAAACTGGTAATATTGTTGGCGCTACACCATGGAAACAACAAGTGATGCAGTTAGTTGGTGTTATTAGTTCAGCTTTAACATTAGGAATTGTTTTAACGCTTCTACATGAAGCTTATGGCATAGGAAGCTCAGACTTACCTGCACCTCAAGCAGTATTGATGACTAGTGTAGCAAATGGTGTATTTTCTGGTAACCTAGAATGGGGCATGATTTATGCTGGAGCAGTATTAGGTGTATTAATCATCATGCTCGATCAGTATCAATTAAAAAGAGGCGCAGAATTTAGAGTTCCTATACTAGCAGTTGCGATTGGTATTTATCTCCCTATTGAATTAACTCTTCCAATTTTTGTTGGTGGAATGCTTAATCATTTTGCTGGAAAAACTGCTTCTGAAACAGGAAAAAATAATGGCTTATTGCTAGCTTCAGGTTTAATTACAGGAGAAGCATTGATGGCTATATTTATTGCGATACCTCTATTCTATGATAAAAATTTCTGGCCTGAGTATGCCTTACCAACTCCTTATAATGACATAGTAGCATTAGCTCTTATATCAGCTATTGTTGTTGGATTATTTAGGGTAGCAAAAAAATAAACTATTAGTATCCAGATATAATAAAATCAATATCCTTCTTTTTAAGCTTGTCAGCCTGCTTTTTGATGGAACTATACGATTTAACATTACTGCTTCTGACGTAATAAATCATTTTTCCTCTATTCATGACCTGACTTACTTGAATATCTCTTAAGCCATCTTCCATTAAAGATTCTTTCAAAATTTCTGCGCTGTCCTTTTTGCTATAAGCACCAAACTGTATAAACCATACTTTATTTTTATTTATGATATTTTTTGATTGCTTTGAAGATACTGATCTATTCAACTTTTTTTGATATATCCTTAAAGAGTCTGTTTGACCGGCAGCTGCTAAAGATTTAAAAAATAAATCCTTTGTATCTTCGGTTACTAAATATCCTGGTGCATCGACATTAAATTCTCTAAATAAAACTGAAGCAGTAATATAGGAACCTATAGCATAATTAAGCTCAGCCTTCTTTAATACTGATAACCAGTAATAATCAGACTTACTATTTGATTGAATAATTTTATCATAGATTTTAGAAGCTTTATCTCCGTCAACCGTATTTATAGCCTCCTGATAAAGAACTGCTGAATCTGTTGTTTGACTAAATAATATGTTTACAGAACAAACTAATATAAAAATGGTTTTAATTAATATTTTCATTTTCAATTATATCATTACAAAAGCTTGATAAAGCTTTTCTTATATCAAAACTATCTGAATCTACTTTCATGCGGTTTAATCGTATTACATATGATTTGTTAGAATTTTTTGAGTGATAGTCAAATCTCGGCATGAATTTTTCGATCAATTCCGAAGCTTCATCTTTTTCATTTTTCTCAAGATAAATATCTATTAATCGATTAAAGGCATAACTATTGAAATCTTGATTTAAAATTTTTCTATATAAACTCTCTACATCATCAAATCTTTTTTCATCAAATAATATATGTTCAATCTTCTTAAAAGCCGTAACACTTCCACTTGGATTAACTTTGGAAAATTGAATAAGATACTCCATTGCTAAGTCTGTATCATTGATATGATGTGAAGATAGCTCTAAATAGGACTCACTATATACATGATCCCCTTTGATACTCTTATTTAAATAGTACAGATAATTTTTTTCATTTTTTTTGTCTTTATAATCCATAGCAACGAAATAGTTTAGCTTCGATTCATCTCTCTTTTTAATTTCAGGATAATACTTTATTAGTTTTTTTTCGTATTCCAGAGCATCATTCCAAGATTTATTATCGGTAGCAATATTTTTTAACATTCCTAAAGACCATTTATTTTTAGAGTCTATTTCTAACATCTTCTTGAACTCATCTTCTGCTCTAATAGTATTTCCAAGCTCTAGGTAATCTAAACCTAAGGCTTGATGAATCTGAATTTTGAGATCTTTTGATAACTTTGGTCTAACAATAATAGTTTGATGAATCTTAGTAGCCTGATCGATATCTCTATCTCTCAAAAGATTTCCTAATAGTAAATATGCTTCTGTATTATTTGAGTCTTTAGCTATAATGCCTTTTAAGATTTTATATGCCTTCTTATGATTGTTATCAATAATTGCCTTTAAGGCCTGATTATATACTTCAATATCACTTGGTTGTTGTGATGGTCTTCTATTGATGAAGTAGAAAGCAATGACTGCAATAAAAATCAGAAGGAAATAGATAATGTTAAGGATACTTACTCCTTTTCAGTGAAACTAAACTCTTCGCCAACAGCTACATTCCTTAAGCTATCTAGCTCTTCTGAAATTTCTTTATTATTCTTGACAAGATTTGATATTTCTGATCGATAAGAAAATACAGATTTCAATGAAATTACATATCCAACCACGACACCAATCATTATAAATACTATATAAAATATAAATCCAGGTAATGTTATATCATTTTTGAAAAAATATATTGTAATAGGATTCATATTCAAGTGAAATAACCAATATGTTCCACCTAATGCACCTAATAAAAATAATACTCTTAATACTCTTAACATTATGCTCCTGTTATTTCTTTTCCACGTAAAATCACTCCACTAGCCTCAGTAATCTCTACTGGAATAATATCCTTAATTTTACTATGATTTTTTTCTACAATCACCCATTCATTTGAATCCGTTCTTCCAGCCCAATGGTCTGCAGATTTCTTACTTTCTTTTTCTATCAAAACTTGTTCAAAATTTCCAACTTTTTGCAAATTCAGTTCAAGGGTATGCTTTCGTTGTAATATGAGCATCTCATCCAGTCTATCTTTCTTAACTTGTTCTGAAATTTGATCTGAAAATTGCTCAGCTCTAGTATAAGGCCTAGAAGAGTATTTAAAAGTAAAGGCAGTATTAAATTTAATCTTTTCCATCAGATCTAATGTTTCTCTAAACTGTTCATCTGTTTCTCCTGGAAATCCTACTATAATATCTGTAGATAGACCACAATTAGGCATGATTTCTCTTATTTTTTCAGCCATATAATAAAAATGTTCTCTAGTATATGTTCGATTCATACGCTTTAGCAACTCATTTGATCCTGATTGCATTGGGAAGTGAACATAGTTGCAAATATTAGTTCTAGATGCCATAACCTCTAGTAGTTCCACATTAATGTCCTGTGGATGAGGAGATGTATATCTAATCCTTTTAACACCTGGGATATCAGAGACTGCTAATAATAAATCTGCAAAAGACTGTTTTTCATGCTTGTAAGAATTTACGTTTTGTCCTAAAAGTGTTATTTCAACAAAACCTTGATCAACTGCCTTTTTTACTTCTGTAACAACACTATCAACACTTCTACTTCTTTCTCTTCCTCTAGTAAAAGGTACAATACAAAAAGAGCAAAATTTATCGCATCCTCTCATGATAGAAACCCATGCATTAAATGTGTCTCCTCTACTAGGAAACATATCTTCATAGACCTCATATCTTGATAACTTAGTATCAACAATACTCTTTTTTTCGGTAAGATGTCTATTCATAAGTTTTGGAATATTTCTGTATGAGTCAGGACCTAGAATAATATCAACATATGGCTTATTCTTTAATAGGTCATCCTTTAAATTTTGAGCCATACATCCAAGTACTCCAATAATTAAGTGTGGCTTGGAACGCTTTATCTTATGGAGATTTCCTAGACGAGAATGAACCTTAACCTCTGCATTTTCTCTAATTGCACAGGTATTAAGGAATATTGCATCAGCATCATGTAAATCTTGTGTTTTTTCTAATCCTAAGTTTAGCAATATTCCTTCTACAAGTTCAGAATCTGCTGTATTCATTTGACATCCGTAAGTCTCAAGGACAAATTTTTTAATGGGGAGTGTTTCCATTTATTTTATATTTCCTGTAAAGAAATGTTTTAATGGATCTACGGTTTTTTTATTCTTATGGACTTCATAGTGCAAATGAAACCCTGCGGCTCTTCCACTGTTACCAGATTTACCAATAATATCACCACGATTTACTTTTTGGCCTTTTTTGACCTTAATTTTATATAAATGAGCATAAACTGTTTCATACCCATATCCATGATCAATTTTAATATATCTTCCCCATCCAGAATCATATTGAGCTTTTGTTACAACTCCATCACCTGTCGCTAGCACATCAGTATTAAGATTTACAGGAAAATCTAAGCCAGAGTGCATTCTTCTTTTTCCATCAATAGGATCAGTTCTATAACCATATTTTGATCCAATATATCCCTTAACAGGCGCTATAGATGGAACATGAGAATACATTTTTTCATTTGACTTAATTTTATTAAAGATAGTGTTATAACTATCTTTTTCAACATTCACAGCATAGGATAAGGAATCAATTTTATCTTTAAGTTGAAATAAAATACTCTCAGGATCTTTATCTTCTATAGAAACTTCTTCAACAGAACCTCCAGTACCTTGAACTTTTACATCTTCGCTTAATGGAGGGATTGCAGCATAGGTTCTAAGCTCTTTATCTCTTTCTTCAATTAATATTAATTCTTTTTCAAGCTCTGCAATTTTAATTAAAAGCTCTTGCGATACATCTGCATATTTTTCATCTGTTTCTTTTAATTTATCTTGATAGTATTGGTTAGAAAATTCTAGAGATAGGTAGTAATTAGCTCCAATAAAGACGGTTAAAATTAATGCAAAGCTTGCAAAAATATTGAATACTGAAAAATTTACTTGATGTAATCTTTCCGACGATAAATATTGAAAAGAGAAGAATTTTTTCTTTAGCATAATTTACTCTTCTTCTTTGGTTTCTTTTTTATTGTCGTTATTCATAGCTTGTTTCTTATCTGCAATTCTCTTTTTTATTTCTACCACATTTTCAACGAGTCCAAGATAGCGTTTATCTCCAACAAAATTGAGGACATTTTTTTCATGTGTTTTAGCAAATACATATAATCCCAACTTAACATATAGTCCAGATAATTTTCTCTCAAGCTGTAGGATATCTATACGAAGCTTACTAGTGTGAGTGAATTCTTCTGCTTTCTCTGAAGCAACTACGCTCCATTCAGAAATATTGTTTTTGAAATCTTCCCAAAATTTATTCATAGCATAGAATTTAGAGATGAAAACATATATAGCAAAGTGTTAAAGAGGCTCCCAAGCTAAGGATTAGTTGGGAGCCATCTCGTTTATTGGTAGCCAACCAAATTATCTTTGTTTTCTAATATAAGCAGGAACATCTAAATCAGCGCTTTGATCAAAATCATCAAACACTAAAGTAGGACCATCTTCTTTATTACTACCATTTTCTTCATGGTCATCCATTTGAAAACCTGATTCTGGATTATTTTCTTGATATAAAGTTGTGTTAGGAGAGTCCATAAGATCCTCACTATTTCTATTTTGGGTACTGCGCATATCTACTTTTTCTTCAATTGGCTGACGATTAAATCCAGTAGCGATGACCGTTACTTGTAGCTGATCTTGCATATTTTCATCAACGCGTGCACCAAAAATTACATCTACATTATCTCCAGCTTCTTCATGAATAAGTTTCATTGCAGTATTTACTTCCATTAAGCCCATTTGCTTGTTACCAGTTATATTTACTAAAACCTTTTGAGCTCCGCTAATTGAATGAGAGTCTAATAATGGGCTACAAATAGCTTGTTGCGCTGCTAGAACAGCTCTTTCTTCGCCTCTTGCAGTCCCTGCGCCTATAACAGCATCTCCCATACCGCTCATAACTGATTTAACATCAGCAAAATCAATATTTACATTACCTTTTTTGTTAATTAAATCTGATATACTTCTAGCTGCTTGCAATAAAATGGCATCTGACTCTTTAAATCCATCTTCAAAGGTCGTGGCATTGTCAACAACTGAAATTAATTTCTCATTTGGAACTACAATCAAAGTATCGCAGAAATTTCTCATTGAAGCGACACCCTTACGTGCTGCATTCATTTTCTTTGAACCTTCAAATTCAAATGGTAAAGTAACAATACATACGGTTAATATGCCTAAATCTTTACAGACCTTAGCTACTACTGGAGCTGCACCAGTACCTGTACCTCCACCCATCCCAGCTGTTACAAATACTAAATCCGACCCAGCAACTAATGATTTTAGAGCATCAGTATCATGCATGATAGCTTTACGCCCAATTTCTGGCTTTGCTCCTGCACCAAGTCCTTTGGTTAAATCTTTTCCAATCTGAAGTTTTGTTTCTGCTGGATTACTTCCTAAATCTTGGGCATCTGTATTAATAGCGATAAACTCCACTCCATCCATACCCGAAGTAATCATTCTATTTATTGCATTACCTCCAGCACCTCCGACTCCCAAAACCTTAATCCTTGCTCGCTGGCTAGCTAGCTCATCAAATTCAAATAACATAGTAATCTCCTTTTTATATTTTTTTTACTCAAAAAATCCTTTCCATATACTGGAAATATTTTTTGTAATTGATTTAAAATTTTTAACCCCAACAGTTGGGCTACTATCTTCTGTATTAAAGATTGGCCATGATAAAAGACCAATTAGAGTAGACAGTTCTCTACGGTCTTCTAAGTTTTCTTTAAATACAGTATTGCTTATTGACAAATATTCGCACTTTGTGTCTTCAAAATGCTTTTTAAATAATAAATCTAAATTTCTAACATTTGACCCACCACCTGTAATTTTAATACCTGATCTTATGTCAGACATATCCATACGTAATAATTTCATTTCAGATTTTATTTGATCTATAATATCTTCATATCTCAATTCTGCAATTTCAGATATCTCTTTCTGATTTATACTCTTTGTTAAATCGTCATTTTCGATTGGTAGTTCAAAATTTGATTCAGGGTCTGCAAAATCTGACAATGCAGAAACATGTTCATGTTTAATTAATTCTGCTCGTTTTATAGATGTTTGAAGATAGGCAGCTATATCTTTTGTAACAGATTTTGACCCTATTGGAATAACTTTAGAGTGAATTAAATAATTATCTTTATAGAGCAGCATGTTTGTTTTATCTGCTCCTACATCGATAAACATAACTCCTAATTCTTGATCATCTTTACTTAGACTTCCTAATGCTGCTGCTAGGCCATCAAAAATTGGATTAACATGGATACTTAGATCATCTCTAAAGCAATGGTCAATTTGCAAGAGATTGAAATTTTTGATATGAATGACATGTGATTTTGCATCAATAGATCTGCCAATCATTCCCAAAGGATTACGTATTAGAGAAGAACCATCTATAAAAAATCCTCTTTTGATATTATGAAGAACATACCTATCTGATGAAACTTGAATATCAGCGCATTGTGTTAATAATTTTTGTTCAGTAGTCTCATCAACTTCAAATTCAGAATTATCTTTTGATCTAATTCTAGTTGATGAATTTATGGATTTAATATTTTTACCAGATACTGAAACCCATGCATCTTCATCGATATTAATTTTTGCATCTTTTTCCATTTTTTCGATTAAGTATTCTAGGCTCTTTAGCAATGATTCTTTATCTATAATATCTCCGCTATCTATGCTATCCGTTTTTACAGAACGAATAGATAGAATCTCTATTTGATTTTCATTTATTATTCTTCCAACAGCTCCTTTAATACTAAAAGATCCTAGGTCAAAAGCTACTTGTATTCTATTCTTCATTATATTTCTTCCACCACTATTTGTCTCTTATATCTTAAATCTATATATCTATAACTTTCTAATGTCTTGTCTGCAGGTAGAACTGTTGCAAAAGCATTTAAGTTATCTATCTTTGCAAAAATATTATTATCACCTAATAAAATTTTTGTTCTTCCATTTTTTAAAATAATTTCATATTCACTATGTTCATTAAATACAAACTCTGAGATGTTGGTGTATAATGAATCAAAATTTTCTTTAGAGTATTTAATGACATCAATAGATTTTAAAACATTTGACGACTTAGTTTTCTTACCCTTCTCATATAACTCTTGATTATTTTTAAAATTTGAAAGAATAGGTAATGAAATTTCACAATATTCAACAGGCAAGCATATTCCCTCAGAATCAAGAATAATCAAATCATTTGCACTAATCATAGCTAAAGGCTCTCTTTCGTAAACCTCTACCTTAACGGTACTTGGAAAAACTCTTGATATTTTACAACCCTTTATGTGGTCTAATGACTCTATCTCAATCTTATAACCTTTTAGATTGGATAAGAAAATATTCTGATCTTTAATACTTTTTTTATATTCTAATAACACTGTATCATCAAAATAATTAATACCTTCAATTTTTACATCATGTACAACAAAGGTTTGATTGAATTGTGCCCATTTTACAGACCCAAATAGAGAAATTCCTATAATAACTAAGCATAATAGTGGCTGATAAACAACATTAAAGATTTTTATCAAATTATTTTTCATAACTCATTAATCTCCTCAGCATTAAAACCCAATAATTTAACTTCTAGATCTAATTTGATATCAAACTTCTCTTTGACAGTCTGTTTTGCTTCTTTTATAAGTTTCATCATGTCATCAGCTGTTGCATTTCCATTATTTACAAAAAAGTTTGCATGCTTGTTAGAAATCTGAGCATCTCCTCTTTTTAAACCCTTTAATCCTGATTGATCAATTAACATTCCTGCAGAATGTTTAGAAGAAGGGTTTTTAAATACGCTACCAGCAGAACGATAGTTCAATGGTTGTGTATTCTTTCTACCAGATTTTGCTAAATCAAAGTTATCTTGAATAATTTCTTTTGGTGATTTTTTGAGCTTAAATGTAGCTGAAAGTAAAATAGTATTTTTATTAAAGGATGAAGACCTATAAGCAAAATCTATATCTGATTTAGATAGTACTTTAATTTCATTTTTTTCATCTAAAAGCTCTACTGATTGTAAATTTTCTGATATTTCTCCACCCCAAGCACCTGCATTCATCATTAATGCTCCGCCTAATGTTCCTGGAACTCCAATAAGATTTTCTAGTCCTTTTAAATCGTGTTTCATAGACTCTTTTACTATTTTTCCCAACATAATTCCACATTCCACATAAATTTCATCAGCATCGATACTAATTGCTCTTAAACAATGCTTGATTGATACTACAACCCCCTTAATACCTTCATCGCTTATTAATAAATTTGATCCTGAACCTATAATAGTTACTTCTTCCTTATGTTCTTTAGCTAGCTTGACGATATCAATTAGGTCTTCTTTATTTGATGGCAATACAAAAAGCTCAGCTGGCCCTCCAATGCCATATGTTGTATGTTTTTTCATTGGTTCATTAATCAATACAGTTGCATTTGTTTTATTTAAAATCTTGTCGCTTAAAAAATGAATCATTGCATACTCTCGCTTAGTTTATCAGCAAATCTCCAAATATTACCTGCTCCAACTGTTAAAATAATGTCACCTTTTGTGTATTTATTTTTTACATCTGTTATCAAAGTGTCGGTAGTAATATTAAAAACATTATTGTGATTTAATTCTTTAAGATATTTACCAATCTTTTCAGAAGTAACAGAAGTATCTAGTTTTTCTCTGGAAGCAAAGATTTCTGTTATAAAAATGAAATCAGCATTTAGTAAAGCTTCTGCAAATTCTTTATAAAATTGCTTAGTTCTCGAAAAGAGATGAGGTTGAAAAATTACAAGAAGTCTTCTATCCCAATTACTCTTAATTGCTTTAATAACACTTGATACCTCTACTGGATGATGAGCATAGTCATCAATAATCATTAGATCATTGTTTTGAACCTTAATATCAAATCTTCTTTTTACCCCTGAAAACATTTTTAAGCTGTGGCTAATATCTTCTATAGATAAGCCCATAGTTTTACATACAGAGATAGCTGCTAGAGCATTAAAAATGTTATACTCTCCTGGAACATTCATTGAAAATGGATAGCTCTGCTCTTTAAAGATCAGATCAAAAATGACTTTCCCGTTATTATGGACTATGTTAATTGCTCTAAAGTCGACATCATCAGATTCTATGCCATAAGTAACAATTGGCTTATCAATTAACGGTATAATAGCTGCGGCATTTTCTGAATCCTTACAAACACTGACCATGCCATAAAAAGGGACTGAATTAGCAAACTCAATAAATGCATCCTTAAGGTCATCTATGTCTTTATAGCAGTCAATGTGCTCCAAATCAATATTATTTATTACTGCTATAGTTGGAGACAGTTGCAAAAAAGTTCTATTAAATTCATCGGCTTCTACCACAAAAGTATCTCCAGATCCTAGCACAGAATTGGTATTGATAGATTTCACTACTCCACCAACAATAATAGTAGGATCTAAGTTAGAATCTTTTAGTATTGATCCAATCATAGATGTTGTTGTAGTCTTTCCATGTGTTCCAGAAATTCCTACTGTAGAGCTTTTTAGCTTTGCTAGCTGAGCTATTATTTGTCCTCTAGAATAGCATTGAATATTTCTATCATTTGCCTCAATCAATTCAACATTATCTTTAGGAATAGCATCAGAATAAACTACAATTTCAGCTGATGAAATATTGTTTCTATCATGCCCAATTGATATATGTATATCTAATTTTTTTAGCCTATCTGTATTTGATGATTCTGATAAATCTGAACCAGTAATCTTAAAATTTTGATTAAATAGAAGTTCAGCAATTCCGCTCATACCAATTCCACCGATACCAATAAAATGTATTCTTTTTATACTAGACAGCATATAAGTGCTCCATAATCTTTTTACTTATAATATTTACTGAATCTGGAATATCTATTTTTTCAATATTATCTTTCATTGAGTTATATATTCTATCATTTTCACAAATTTCATTAATTTTGGATGATAATAAGGTGGAATCTAAATCTTTCTCCTGAATTAATAATGCCGCAAACTTTTCTTCTAAATATTTTGCATTAAAAACTTGATGATCTTCTGCTGAAAACCTAAAAGGTATAAGAATTGAAGGCTTCTTGAATTGTAATATTTCAGAAACTGTCATTGCGCCTGATCTAGAGACTATCAAGTCACATTTATTGTATAAATATGGCATATTATCAACGAAAGATAGCACTTTGATTGATTCTGTGTTATAGTGCTTGTACTTATCATAATTCTTAAGACCTGCAATCCAAATAATATTAATATTCTTTAATATCTTATTATCTATAC